>CAYWFP010000011.1:0-60196 GCA_964457365.1 uncultured Planctomycetaceae bacterium | reverse complement strand
GACGACGCCGGTGGCGGTGTTCTTCACCTGCAGGTGGGTGAAGGTGTTGAGCGTGGCGTAGGCGGCGAGGAAGCGGTCGAGGACGCTGCCGAAGAGGTAGACGTCGCCGGCGCCGCTGAAGTCTTCGCCGTTGACGTCCAGCTCGATCCGCTGGCCGCGCATCAGGTACCCCTGCAGCAGGCGGTCGGCCGCGCGGGTGCGGACGTCCTGGATGGCGTCGACGCGCATGCGGTTGGCGTGCGCGCGCGCGCGGTCGCGCGTCTCGGGAAAGATATAGAGCCGCAGCAGGCTGCGCAGGTTGTCGCCGCTCTGCAGGTGCGTCATGTTGACCGAGAGATGCGAGAGCAGCCGCCAGAGCAGGGGATGCCCGATCGGTGGTTCCACCGCGGCGGTCGGGGTGGTGATGTTCCGGTAGACGGCGGTCTCCGGCGCGGTGCTGGTGGGATTGCAGACGTCGCCGGCGTTGAGCTTCTCCGCGAGCGCGGCGTTGGTGCAGGTCACCTCCAGCGAGAGCACCTCCGGCGCGGGGGCGGGGGCGTTCTCCGGGTAGAGCAGCGAGATGAAGACGTCGGTGGCCTTGCTCACCAGCGAGCGGCGGTAGGCGATGTGGTAACTCGAGACGTCGGCGCGCTTCCAGGCGAAGCGGTCGAGCGGGACGTAGAGCTTCTCGCGCGCCGAGCCCTGCTCGACGCCGACGACGCGGTTGACCGAGTAGAGCGCGTAGTGGTCCTTGTGGCGGCTGTCGGCGACGACGCGGTACTCGTGGCGGCGGTGATCGACGCGGATCGGTTCGGCCCAGCGGTCGAAGAGGTTGATCGCGGGGGTGGCGAAGAGGAGGAAGCTGTCGGCGCGGACGTGCGGCTGTTGTGGCGGCGTCTCGGCCAGTTCGAAGGCGATTTCGAATTGCTGGCCCCCGCCGCGGCCGCGCCATTCGTCGAGGCCATCCAGGGCGAGATAGAGGAATTTCGTCGGCGCGATGAAGAACTCCTGCAGCAGGCGGTAGGCCGGGAAGGACTGGCTCGGATACGGCAGCAGGCGCTCCTCCTCGTCGAAGCCGACCGGCCGGAGGTGGTTCGCCGGCAGCGTGATCGGCGCGCCGCCCTCGAGCGGGGTGATCACGATGCGCGCGAGGTCGGTCATGAGGAGCGCGTAGAGGTCGCTCGCGGCGGAGAAGGCGTCGGCGAGGTGGAAGCGCAGCGTTCGAACCCGCCATTCGTCGAGCGCCGGATTCTCCAGTGTCAGGCGCAGGCGAATGCGCGCGGCGCCGGTGGCGGGCACTTCGTAGGCGGCTTCGTCGATGCGCAGCGAATGCAGCTCGACCGGGTAACAGGTGCGGAACTGGCACTGCGTGCCCTCGACCGGCACCGAGGCGACGTGCGCGCCGCGGCGGATCGGGATCGGCTCGCTGGTGACGCTCTTGGGGGCGAAGACCATGGTCGTCGTCGCGGGAATCGGCCGCAGGTAATGCGGCATGATCAGTTGCAGCAGGCCGTGGAGGATCTCCGGGAACTCGTCGTCGAGCTTCTCCCGCAGTTGGCCGGTGAGAAAAGCCACGCCTTCGAGCAGGCGCTCGACGTCCGGGTCGGCGCTGGGCCCGCTCAAGAGCGGCGCCACCGACGGGTGCGCCTCGGCGAACTCCTTGCCGAGGTCGTTCAGCCGGGCCAGTTCCTGTTGGTAATACTGCAGGCTCATGCGGGCCTCTCGCGCGGTCTCAGCCGCTGACGGTGATCTTGCCGCCGGGTTCCACCTCGGCCTCGAAGACCGCCGGGAGGGAGCCCTCCTCCTCGCTGAGCTGTCCGCTGATCTGGAAGCGCAGCATCCCCGACCCTTCCTCGGCCTTGCGGATCTGGATATTGACCTTCTCCATGCGCGGCTCGAAGCGGCGGACGAGTTCCTGAATCTGGCGCTGGATCTCGGTAACCCGGTCGCCGGTCATGGAGCTCGGCAGGTCCGTCAGGTCGGGCATGCCGAAGTCCTGGGCGATCATGGAGTTGCCCTGCCGGGTGTTGAGGATGCGCTGGAGGTATTCGCGCACCGCGCGGATGCGGTCGGCCGAGCCCATCTCGTCGAAGCGCGCGTCGGGGTTGCGCTCGAGGATGCGGATGCGATCGAGCAAGCGTTCGTGTTTCATGCGGCCATGTCGCTTTCACGGAAAAAAAACCGCGACCGCTTCCGGTACGACCCGGAGACGGCCGCGTGGCATGGTGCAGCGGAAACCGGGCGCGGAACTATTTGGGCGCCTTCCAGTCGTCCTCGCCCGTGACGCCGTCCACTTCATGCGTCCAGGTGATCTTGCTGTAGGTGAAGCTGACCCGTATCAGGTCCTTATACTGATCGTATTGCTTGTCCATAACCATGAACTTTTTATGATGTATTTCCACGACAATGGCTTCTTCCAGCAGGACGGTGAAGAAGTGCTCTTGTTGGCCTTCCTTGCTGATTCTGAAATACTTCACTTCAACCTCGCCCTGTTCGCCCGAGGCGCACATCTGGTAGAGCTGCGGCGCCCCTTTGCTGACCTCCGTAGTCACCTTGAAGGGCTTGTGCACGCGTTGTCCGGTCGGCAGGCCGGTTTTCGTATCTCTGGGAATCTCCACCTCGTGATCGATCTCGTAAATCAGATGCTCGTCTTCGTGTCCGCTCTGAATGCAGTCGCCCTTGATGTCGCCCTGGTTATTGCCTTTTACGGTCATATACGATGTCAGTGCCATTGCTCATCTCCTCGAAATACGGTTTCCAGACTTATCCGGCCCAGGGCTCCCCGGCACCGGCACCGCCCAACCCGACCCAATGCCGGGATACCTTCGCGCTACTCCTTGTCGAGCTTGCCCACCAGCGAGAGGGTGAAGTACGAGCCCATGTACTTGAAGTGCGGGCGGACTTCCATGCCGACGCGGTACCAGCCCGGATCCCCTTCGACATCGCTGACGGTGATCTTCGCGCGCCGCAGCGGGCGCCGGCTGCGGACGCTGGCGGCGACGCCGTCCTGGTCGGCGACGTACTGGCGGATCCAGTTGTTCAGCTCGTTCTCCAGGTCGCCGCGCTCCTTCCAGGTGCCGATGTTCTCGCGCTGGATGACCTTGATGTAGTGCGCGAGGCGGTTCATGATCATGGTGTACGGCAGCATCGTGCCGAGCTTGTAGTTGGTCTCGGCCTCCTTGCCCTCGGGGGTGTTGGCGAACTTCTTGGGCTTCTGCGCGGAGTTGGCCGAGAAGAAGGCGGCGTTGTCGCTGCCTTTGCGCATGGTCAGGGCCATGAAGCCCTCCTCGGCGAGCTCGAATTCCTTGCGGTCGCTGACGTTGACCTCGGTGGGGATCTTGGTCTGGATCTGCCCCATCGACTCGAAGTTGTAGACCGGCAGGTCCTCCACCGCGCCGCCGCCCATGGGGCCGACGATGTTGGCGCACCAGCGGTAGCTGGAGAAGCTCTTGGCGACGTTGGCGGCGAAGGTGAAGGCGGCGTTGCCCCAGGCGAAGCTGTCGTGGGAGTCGGAGACGGTCTCCTCGTAGTTGAACGTCTTCGCCGGCACGGTCTCGCCGCCGTACGGCAGGCGCAGCAGGAAGCGCGGGCACGCCAGGCCGATCTGGCGCGCGTCCTCGGACTCGCGGAAGCTGCGCCACTTGGCGTACTGCGGCCCCTCGAAGATGCCGGCGAGGTCTTTCAGGTTCGGCAGTTCCTCGTAGCTTTCGATGCCGAAGAACTTCGGGCCGGCCGCGGCGACGAAGGGCGCGTGGGACATGGTCGAGACGCTGGCGACGTTCTGCAGCAGCTTGATGTCCTGCGCGCCGGGGCCGAAGTCGTAGTTGCCGACGATCATGCCGTACGGTTCGCCGCCGAACTGACCGTACTCCTCGGCGTAGACGCTCTTGTACAGCCCCGACTGGACCACCTCCGGCGCGTCCTCGAAGTCGTCGAGGAGCTGCTCCTTGCTGACGTTCATGATGTGGACCTTGCAGTTCTCGCGAAAGTCGGTGTGGTCCACGAGGTACTTCAGTCCCCGCCAGGCGCTCTCGAGCTTCTGGAACTGTTCGTCGTGGAGGATGGCGTCGACCTGGGTGCTCAGCTTCTCGTCGATGCCGGCGATCATCTCGTCCACCAGCGCGCCGGTGATCTTGACGCCTTCGCGGTCGGACTTGAACATCTCGTCGATGAAGACTTCCAGGCCCTTGCGGGTCATGGAGTACGACTCGTCCTGCGGGGTCAGCTTCGTCTCGTTGACGATCATGTCCAGCAGCGACGTCTCTTCCTGCGCGGCGGCTTCCTGCTGTGCGGCTTCCTGTTCCTGTTCGGGCATCGTTTCGTCTCCTATGCGTTGGTCACGGTATCCGCCTCGCGGCGGCATCCGCGTCGGCGCCAATGGTCATCATGCAAGGGCGTACTACTCCCGGGGCTTCTCCTCGCCCGCGTCCGCGTCACCGCCCGCGTCGCCGCCGGCCTCGGCCTCGTCGAGCTCGAGTTCTTTAATGATGCGCTCGCGCGCGCCCGGATCGTCCACCAGTTCCTGCACTTTCTTGCGGAAGGCCGGGACGTTGCCCATCGGGCCTTTCAGCGCCTTCAGCGCCTCGCGCAGTTCCATCAATTTCTGCAACTCCGGCACCTGCTGCACGATGTTGTCCGGGTCGAAGTCCTTCATGCTCTCGACCTTCAGGCTGACGGCCAGTTTCTCGTCCGGGTCGTCCGAGCCCGAGAGCTTGTTCTGCACCGACATGTCGAGTTTGAGGTCCTGTCCCTTCAGCACGTCGTCGAAGTTGTTCTTGTCGACGCTGATGACCTCGCGGTCCTCCACCGGCGTGTCGTCCGGGCGGAGGGTGAAGTCGCCGACGACGAGCGTCTTGAACGGCAGCTCCTTCTCTTCCTGCTGGTCGCCCGTGGCGGGCTTGTAGACGATGTTGACGCGTTCCTTCGGTGCAACCGAACCTTCCTTTGCCATGATTCGCTCCCTGTGCTGCGGGTGGTATACCCTTGACCGGCTCCCGCCTACTTCTGCAGGCCCATCGCGTCGGCGGGGCTCATCAACGCCAACTGGCCCAGCGCCCACTGCGCCTTGGCCAGTTTGTCTTCGTCGGTCTGGTTCGCCCAGTGGCGATAGGCGATCGACAATCCTTCGAGCACCAGTTCCGGCTCCCATTCCTCGAGATTGAAGTGCTCGATCTCGTCCACGATCCAGTCGAGGTGCGGCTCCAGCAAATCCCCGCCGGTCTTGCCGCCGGCGAGCAGCTTGCAGAGCGCGACCCGCCAGAGAAACTCCTCGCGTCCCGAGCCGGCCTGATGCATCCGCTGCTCGAGCATCAGGAAGGCCTCGGAGATCTTCTTATCCTTGTACAACTCCCGCGCCTGCTTGTAGACGTCGTAGATCTGCTCGCCCCCCGAGGCGTAGGCCTGCCCGCCCGCGCCTCCTCCTTCTGCGCCGCCGTGCTCGGCCGCCATCTCCTCGAGCCAGGCCTGCGTGGCGCCGTCGGCGAAGGGCGTTCCGTCGGAGAACGAGAGGCCCTCGACGCCGCCGAGACGCTGGTTGTAGGCCACCGTCTCTTTCGCGATCACGTCACGCGCGAGTTGATGCTTTCCGCCCAGCCCGTCGAGGGCTTCGTAACTGAAACGGTTCAGGTCCAGCCAGAAGAGAAACCGCTGGATATTGCTCTCTGCGCCTTCCAGCAGCGAGGCCCAGTTCCCCTGGCCGTACTGGTTCTTGAGCGCGTTGACGAGCGGCTCTTCCGGCGGCGGGATCATGGTGGTGTTCTTCTCCGCCGGTGGCCGTCCTTCTACTGTAGTCCATGCCGCCAGCCGCGTCAAGCGATAGCCCGCCGGATTCGCCGTATCGTTTTGGATATACCACCTCGCGATCGGCCGCAAGTTGCCCAGTGCGGCGTTGAGCGCACGTTCGGCCGACGCCGCGGAATCGATAGCGCCCGCCGCCGCGGTTGCCGGGGCGCTGGCCGGGGCGGTTGCGGACCGGGCGGCGCCGGCTGGCGTGGCCTCCACCTCGGCTACCTCGCCCGCGGCCGCCGGTTTGGGCTCGGGTTTGACCGCGATGGCATCGATTTGCGACTTGACTTCGTGCGGCAGGGGCGCGTCGTCGGCCAGTTTTTCCTGCAACACCTCGTCCACGCCGCTCAGGCGCGTCTTGAGTGCTTCGAGCACCGCCCTGGGCTGCGGGGGGATTTCGTGGTGTTGCAGGAAGGCGACGGTCTTCTCGTAGAGCCACTGGATCGCGTTGATGCGGCCGCGCTTGCGCCGGGCCGGCGGGAAGCCGTCGTCCCAATAAGCGGCCAGCAGGTCTTGCAGGATCGCCAGCCCCTCGGCCAGCCCCTCGGCCTGTTTCGTCTCCATCAGCCCGACCGTCAGGTAGCAGGCCACGCCGATGTCCTTGGCCTGCGTGGCGAGGATGGTGGTGCTGAGCGCGACCACCTGCTCCCAGCGGTCCTCGACGTCGGCGTCGATCGGGGCGGCGTTGACCAGGCTCTCGAGCTTCTCGAACTCCTCGCCGTAGCGGCAGTCCTCGCCGGCGGGGGCACTCTCGCCGATGGGCTCCCTGCCCAGCGTCGGCGCCGCGACCGCCGCCGTTTCGCCGGCCGCAGCCTCCGCGTCCGCCGCTTCGGCGTCGGCCTCCACGGCTTCGGTCTCGACCGCTTCAGCGTCCGTGGCATCGGCTTCGGCGTCGGCCTCTGTCGTTTCGGCGTCGGTTTCCGGTGTCGTCACGCCCGCCTCCATGGTGTAGATGGCCGTAACCGTGCGTGCCCTGGCATGTTGCCGACGATATACGAACCGTCGAATTGCTAGCACGCGCAGCGTTTTTTGTCAAACCAGTTTTCTGCTAATCCAGGCGTCGGAGGCGGCTTGGATAAACGGCAATCCGTCTCATTATTGTTTCTTGGTAACCAGGGCTCGCAGACGTTCGGGCAGCAGGTCGTGCTCGATCAGCGGCATGGCCTGGGCCTGCTTGTTCATGCGCTGGAGATAGTCCCGGTATTCCCGCACGTAGCCGAATATCTCCCCGACGCGACCGATGGCGAGCTTGTCTGCGTATTCCGCCTCGAGATGGGCGATCAGTGCCTCGAGGATCTTGAGGTTGCCCCGCTGCACGCCGACCTGCTGGCTGGCATAGACGGTCAGACGCTGCAGCGCGTCGTGATCGCTGCCGACGACTTGGCCATCGGCCGAGCGCGAAAGCTGCGCCTGCACGGTCTTGAGGTTGAGCGAGGTGGCTTTCAGGCGTTCGGCCATCGACTCGAAGAGCGTGATGGCGATGGTGGGGAACTTCTCGAGGAACTCCCCCAGGTCGCGGTGCGGGATGCAGAGCAGCGTGGAGGGCTTGATGACTTTGACCGTCGCCGAGCGCGGCTCGCCGGTAAGGAACGACAATTCGCCGATAGGCTGGCCGGGCTTGTCGATGGTGGCGATACGCAGGCCGTCGATCTCGACGTCGACGGCGCCCTCGGCGAGGAAGAAGCACTCCAGACTCTCGTTGTCGCCCTGGCGGAAGACGATGCTCTCCGGGTCGTACTGACGCGAAATATCGCGCATCTTCGCCTTCCGGCGTTTCTGCCGGCAGGCTTCCCGGTTGGCGCGCACGCGCGCCTTGACCGCTGCGGCCGCGCCGGCGACGCGCAGCGAGCAGGCGACGTAGGGCGCGATGTCGCGGTACTGGGCGACGGTCGCCGCGGTCACTTCCGTGCCGGCCTCCAGCAGCACCGGCCCGGTGACGTTGCCCCGATGCCAGTAGGCTGCGGTTTTGAGCGTGCAGCCTTCGGCGTAGAGCAGCGGCACGCGGGTCAGGTCGATGTCGTCGTCGGTCATGGCAGACTCCTTCGCCGGCGCTACTTGGCTTCCAGATGCACCAGTCCGTCCCAGTCGGGTCCCGGGTCGCGCGCGAGGTATTCGCGGCAGCGGTCGACGAAGATGCGCGCGGGGTGGTCCTCCGGATGCGCCGTCGCCAGCGTTTCGAACCGTTCGAGCGCTTCGCGCCATTCCCTCCGCCGGTAGCTGTCGAAGGCGGCGGCATAACCTTCGGCGAAGGCGATCCGCTCGGCCGCGTCGCTGTCGTCCTCGGCGCCGATCAACTCGTAGAGGACGCTTCCCCGGCGCTTGCCCTTGACCGCCACCAGGTCGACGGGGCGGAAGACGAACGTGTCGCCGGCCTGCTCGCGAGTGGCCTGGCTGACCAGGACGCTGGTGCCGTAGAACTTGTTGACGCCTTCGAGGCGGCTGGCGAGGTTGACCGTGTCGCCGAGCATGGTGTAGTTCCAGCGGTCGCGCGAGCCGATGTTGCCGACGATGGTCCGCCCGGTATGGATGCCGATGCGGGTGGGCAGTTCCACCTTGCCCTCCGCGCGCCAGCGGCGGTTGAGCTTCTCCACGGTCCGGCGGCAGCACAGCGCCGCGCGGCAGGCGTGGACGACATGGTTCGGATCCGGCTCGGGCGCGCCCCAGAAGGCCATGATCGCGTCGCCGATGTACTTGTCCACGACGCCGCGCTCCCCTTGGATCACCGTTGTCAGCGCGTCGAGATACTCCGAGAGGTGCAGCATCAGATCGCGCGGCTCCATCCGCTCGCTGATGGGGGTGAAGCCGGCGATATCGGAGAAGAAGAGCGTCAAATCCCGCTCGTGCCCGCCGAGGCCGCTGCCTTCGCCGGTCTGGATCAGCCGCCGCACCAGCGCCGCGGGGACATATTTCTGGAAGGCGCGCAGTCCGGTCTTCATCGAGGCCATCGAGGCGCTCATCTGGTGGATCTCGTAGATGTGCGACTCGATGTCGATGTCGCCCTCGAGGTCGAGGTCCTGGATCTTCCGGGCCTCCTCGCAGAGTCGTTCGATCGGCCGCGAGACGTTCCGCGCCAGGAGCACCGCGCAGAGGATGGAGATCAGCAGCACCCCCAGCGAGATCAGGAGCGAGATCATGTGCGCCCGCTGGATGCCGCCGACGAAGTCCTGCTCGGGGACGACCACGCCGATGGTCCAGTTCTTCTGGAACGACGGCGGAAAGGCGGTGAAGCGGGCCATGTAGCGTTCGCCGCGGCAGGTGTAGACGAAGTGCCGCTCGTCGGTCTCCAGGAATGATTCGCAGGCCCTGCGCAGGCGGGGGCGGCCGAATTCCGTGCCGCGCAGCGGGCGCGTGATCGCGCCGTCGCGGTGGACCAGCGCGTCCTTCTCCGGGTGGGCGATGATTTGCAGATACGGCCGGTCGGCGTCGTCGGTACGCCGTTCGGCGATGAACGCCGTCCCGGTCTGGCCGATCTGCAGGGTCTTCAGGAAGTCCGACAAGCGGTGCAGCGTCAGGTCCGCCGCCACGACGCCCCAGAAGCCTCCGTCGCGCGCGTCGACGGTGTGGGTGGCGGTGATGCCGGGCATGCCGCCGGTGCGGAAGATATAGATCTCGCTCCAGAAGACCGAGTCCGTGGCCTTGGCGCCGATGTACCAGGTGCGCCAGCGCGGATCGTAATCGACGCCCTCGGTGACCGTCTCCCGCGGCGGCCGGTTTGGCGTATCGTAGTAGCGCCAGATTTCGCGGGCGGTTTCGCGTCCGTCATCGCGGTCGACGATCTTGACGGCGATGCTGTCGTCGGGCTGGCGGTGGGCCATGAGCAGGTCGCCCTCCTCGTTGGCGATGTAGAGCATGGCCAACTGCGGATAGACCGGCAGGATATCGCTCAAGAAGCGTTCCAGCAGTGGTGCGTCGGTCAGGTCGACCCCGCCCTCGCTCTCGACCAGGCGGGCGGTCAGCTCGGCCATGTGCTGCGCCGGCGCGAAGTAGTTGACCGTCCGTTCGCGCACGGTGCGGGTGACCTCGGTGATCAGGTCGTTCGCGATCGCCAGCGTCGTGCGCGAATTCATGTAATAAGAATGCGCGGTAATGACCGAGACCGAGAGCAGGATCAGGCCGGTGAAGATGGTGACCAGCTTGGTCTGGAACTTCTGCCACTGGATGAGTTCGAGAAATCGGTGCAGCAAGGTCAATCCCGTTTCAATTCGCATCGGCCAGGCCGTATGCCCGCACAATCGCCGCCTCGGCCACCGCTTGCATCGGATCGACCAGCGGCACGCCGGCCGTTTCGGATCCGGTCAGCGCCAGCGGGATCTCGGTGCAGCCGGCGATCAGCACCTCTGCGCGAAGTTCGCGCACCAGCCGCGCCGCGGCCTGTTCGAGCGCCTCGGCGTGCTCCGGTTGCGGGCCGTCGCCCTTGATGCCGCCGCCGGTGTGTCCGCCGTCTTTCCACGGGCCGTATAACGCAGCCATGACCAACTCGCGCTGCGCCGCCTCCCCGTCCTCCAGGTCCAGCGTCGAGACCGGGCTCTGTCCGGCGCCTTCCAGGGCGTTGTGATAGATCCGGCTCATCAGTACGCCGGTGGTGGCCATGATGCCGACGCGGGCGCCCGGGCGGTCTTGCCTGATCGCCCCCGCGGTCGTCTCGATCATATCCAGGATCGGCAGCGCCACGTGCGGGCGGACCTCCTCCAGGAAGCAGTGCGCGGTGTTGCAGGCGATGACGACGAAGTCGGCGCCGCGGACCTTCGTACCGTCGTCGGCGGTGTGGTTCTCCAGTCGCTTGATGCTGCGCACCAGCCACGGCGTCGGCGACGCGGCCCGGCCCAGGAACGCCAGCGTCCGGTCGGTCGTCTGCGGCGCGGCGCTGAGGATCCACTCCGGATACGCCTGGTCGTTGTCGGCGCCGACGAGCTTGCGCGCGGCGTCGAGCAGTTTTCGTTCGAGCGCCAGGTGCGCGTAGGGCCCGAGACCGCCGACGAGGCCGATAATCTGCTGCTGCCGCGCGTGAGCGGTACGTTCGTACAGGTCCGGGATCATGGCAGACCTTTCCGAGCCGGGAGTTGCCGGCAGATGGCCGGAACGCGAGAACGACTGCAGCGCGAATCGTCGCCGCGAGACGGTATTGCCGCAATACCCGCTACCCGGGCATCATACCCTATCGCTGGAAGTTGGCAACGGTATTCGGGATACAGATCGCGATTCCGGGCTTTTCGGCGACGGTTGATTAAGAAGATGCGGTGCTTGACTCTTGCCTGGACGATAGATATAACGTATTCTCGTATCATGGGTTATCAATGTCTGGCCGGTTGAGAGTGCGTGTCGTGTGCCCGGCGGAGCACGAGAATGATCGATCACAAAGCCCTGGCGCCGCGTCTGGACAACCCTTTGCGCGCGTCCACGCGGTTGGTGCCGTTTCTATTGCGTCTGCTGCTGGCGTTGTCGCCGCTGGCGGCGTGCTCCTGTTTGGGCGGTGGCGGCGGGGTGCAGGCGCAGCCGCAGACGCCGAAGGTGGATCTGGGGCGCGACCGCAACGCGCTCAAGTTCAAGTACGAGGCGGCGGCGGATCTGAACTGGTACGAGGGCCAGCCGCATACGCTGATGGTGGCGGTGGTGCAGATGGAGAAGTCCGACAGCTTCGACAACATCCGCCAGACCGGCGACGGCCTGACGCGCTTTCTCGACGGGGCCAACGAGAACCCGGACATCAAGCAGCTCAAGCGCATCATCGTCCAGCCGGGCGATTTGAAAGCGGTTTATCTCGACCGCGTCGAAGGTGCCGCCTGGGTGGCCATCGTCGCGGGCTATTACGATCTGCGGCCGGGGAAGGTCGATCGCATCTTCCAGATTCCGGTCAAGCCGGCCAAGCAGAAAGGCGGCGGCACGATGTCGATCGCCACCCCCATGACCATCGGCATACTCTTCGGGCGCAACGGGATCAAGTTTTCGGCCAAGGACGATTTCATCGACAAGAGATAAATCCTATGGATATCAGCAAACCGCTCTTCTGGCACCAGGGGCTCTTCCTGCAGCCGCAGCACTTCCAGATGCAGGATCTGCACGTCCAGTCGCTGCTGGCGCCGATCCACCGTTTCCTCCAGCCGCACTTCTGGGGCGTCGGCAGCATGGAGATCCGCGAGGCCGCGCTGACGAGCATGACCTTCGACCTCTTCGGCGGCGAGTTCGTCTTCCCCGACGGCACCTACGTCACCTACCCCGGCAACGCCCTCTTCCAGGCGCGCAGCTTCGCCGCGGAGTGGGCCACCGACGAGGAGGCGCTGACGGTCTTCCTGGGCCTGCGCAAGTGGAATCCCGCCGGCGGCAACGTCACGGTGGTGCCCGCCCTGGAGAGTCCGGGCGAGGTGAGCACGCGTTTCGTCTCCACGGCCGATTCCGAGGCGGTGAAGGACCTGTACGAGAGCGGGCCCGAGGCGCAGATGAAGCGGCTGCACTACGTCCTGCGCGTCTTCTGGAGCACCGAGGAGTCCGACCTCAACGAGTACGACCTGATCCCCCTGGCGCAGCTCGAGCGCGACGGCAAGGAGATCGTGCTCTCGAGCAAGCATATCCCGCCGTGCCTCTCGCTCGCCGGCTCGGCCCGCCTGGAGAAGCTGGTCAAGCAGATCCGCGACCAGGTCGGCGCGCGGACGCGGCTGCTGGAGGACGCCAAGTCGTCGCGCGATCTGAAGACCGCGGACCTGGAGATGGGCGACTTCGTCCAGATCCTGGGCCTGCGCACGCTCAGCCGCTACGTCCCGCTGCTGCTGCATCTCACCGGGGCGCCGGACGTGCACCCGTGGCGCGTCTACGCGCTCCTGCGGCAGTTGATCGGCGAGCTGAGCACCTTCAGCGACCGCCTCGGCGCCGACGGCTTGATGCAGGACGACACGCGCGTGGTGCCGCTGTACGACCACCGCCATCTCGAGGTCTGCTTCTCCACCGCGCAGGCGGTGATCAACTTCCTCCTCGACGAGATCGCCCTCGGCGGCGAGAACATCATCCGGCTCGAGCGCGAGGACGGCTTCTTCGTCGGCGACATGCCCGAGAGCGCCTTCGATCCGCGCTTCGGCTACTGCTTGATCCTGCGCACCGAGGAGGCGCCCGAGAGCGTCATCGACGGGCTGCTGACGGTGGGCAAGCTCAGTTCGCGCCGCAGCATCGACGATTTGACCACGCGCTTCATCTCCGGCGTGCCGCTGGAGCACCTGCCGTACCCGCCGCCGGGGGTGCCGCGCCTGGCGCACGCGCTTTACTTCCGCATCGACAAGAACGACGGGCTCTGGCAGGAGGTGCAGCAGACCGGCGCCGTGGCGCTGTATTGGGACACCGCGCCGGAGGATTTGATCGTCGAGATCGCCGTCCAGAGGAAGGCGTGAGGCCATGCGTCTGATCGACTGCTTCACCGAGATCTTCGGCTACATGCTCTACTTCCTCGACGAGGTCGGGCGCGACGAGCCGGGCGAGGTGCTGACGCCCGGATGGGGCGAGGGCAAGCTCGACATCGCCTTCGCCCGGGAAGGCAAGCGCGACACCTCCGGGCTGGAGAAGCTGCTCTCGGGCGCGGGCAAGAAGAAGCCCCAGAAGCCTCCCGCGCCGAAGAGCCCGCCCGCGTCCGCGGCCGATGCGGGCAAGCCCGTCGGACTGGACCAATTCCTCGGCGGTGGATCCCAGACCCCGCTGAAGACGCCAAAACAACCGCCCAAGGTTTCGCCGCCACCGAACGCGGCCGCGCGCAAGCCCGATACGCCGGACGCGGCCAAAACGCCCAAGCCCGCGCCCAAGGCGCCGCCGCCGCCGCCACCCAACGCCGCCGCGGCCAAGGCCGCCGCGAAGCCCGCGCCCAAACCGCCCGCGCCTGCGGAAGAAAGCGCCAAATCCCGGACCAAGGGAGGCGGGCTGACCGCGTTGATTTCTTCGTCCCCGGCGTCGGCCAAACCGCCCGCGCCGCCGCCGGCCAAGGCTCCGCCGAAGCCGAGGACGGAGGCTCCAGCGCCGCCGCCGGCCCCGCCGCCGCCGGCCAAGGTTCCGCCAAAGCCGAAGACGGAGGCTCCCGCGCCGCCGCGCCCGATCAGCCCGCCGCCGGTCAGCGCGACGCCGCCCAAGCCGCCGCCCGCGGCCGGCCGCGACGCGTTCGGCTTCCAGAGCGTCCGCGACAACCTGCACCGCCTCTTCGAGAAGAGCCGCGAGGCGGCCGCGCGCAGCGCTTACGCGCAGGAGGACTACGACCTGGCGCGTTTCGCCGTGGCCGCCTGGGTGGACGAGATGATCTCCTGCTCGAAGTGGCGCGAGAAGATGCGCTGGCCCAAGGAGGAGCTGCAGCGCGTCTTCTTCAACACCACCAACGCCGGCGAAGAGTTCTTCGACTATCTCCGGCAGCTCGCCGCCGCGCAGAAGGACGTGCTGGAGGTGTACGCCACCTGTTTGGCGCTGGGCTTCCAGGGGCGTTACTTCGGCAAGTACGGCGCGGACGAGCTGGAGGCGCTGAAGCTGGCCACGGTGCGCCGCGTCTTCGGCAGCGCGCCGGAGGCGGCGGCGCTCAAGACCCGCCGGCTCTTCCCCGCGGCCTATGCCGAGTACGCTCCGGCGGCGGCGCGGGCCTCGTCGACCGGCGCGATCGTGCTGAGCGTCTTCATGGCGGTCTGGCCGGTGCTGGCGCTAATTGCGCTCTACGTGATCTTCCAGCTCGATATCGCCGACCTGATGCAGACGCTCTACGGCTTCTGAGGACGCGATGAAACTGCTCAAGGGGTGCCTCGCCTTCTTCGTGTATCTGCTGGCCATCGTCGTGGTGGTCTGCGTGCTGCTGGCTATCCCGCTGGTGCTGATGCTCGTCTTCGACTGGGATTTCGAGCCGTCGATGTACGTCCTCGGCGGCGCGGTCCTGGGGCTGATCCTCCTCTTCGTGCTGCACCGCTGGTGGATCCGGCGCAAGGAGAAGAAATTCGTCCAGCAGGTCATCCAGCAGGACGAGGCCGAACTGACCAAGCGTCCCGACCACGAGCGCGAGAAGGCCCGCGGCCTGCAGCAGCACTGGCGCGAGGCCATCGCCATGCTTCGCCGCTCGCATCTCAAGCGCGGGGGCAACCCGCTCTACGCGCTGCCGTGGTTCCTGCTGCTCGGCGAGCCCGGATCGGGCAAGAGCGCCGCCGCGCAGCGCTCGCGTCTCAGCGCCGCCACCGCCGGCGGCGACAGCGCGCAACTGACCGCCACGCAGGACGTGCAATGGTGGTTCTTCGACAACGCCATCGTCCTCGACGCGGCCGGCCGCTACGTCCTCGGCCGCGACGAGGCGGAGTGGCAGGTCTTCCTGGAACTGCTGGCCAAGTATCGCCGGCAGGAGCCCCTGAACGGCGTCGTCGTCACCGTCGCCGCCGACCGCCTCGCCGAGGCGCACGCCGATTCGCTCGCCAGCTACGGCCAGAGCCTGCGCGAGCGGATCAACTCGCTGATGGAGCATCTCGGCCACCGCTTCCCGGTCTACCTGCTGGTCACCAAGATCGACAAGGTGCCGGGCATCGCCGCGATGGGCGAGCTTCTGCCCGCGGAGGCGCTCGAGCAGTGCATGGGCGCGATGAGCCGCCCCGGGCAGACGCCCGAGGAGGCCATCGAGTCGACGCTCGCGCAGGTGGTCGACCAGCTCCGCGACCTGCGCCTGCTGCTGCTGCACAACCATCCCCGGGTCCGGCCCGACGCGGTCTTCTTCCCCGACGCCATGGGCACGCTCGCGCCGGGTCTGAAAGCCGTCTCGCGCGGCCTCTTCAGCGAGAACCCGTACCAGCCGACGCCGTTCCTGCGCGGCATCTTCTTCGCCAGCGCCGTGCAGGAAGGCCGGGCCATGCCGCAGGTGCTGCAGGCGCTGGGGCTGCCGGCGGAGGTAAAGCCCGCCGCGCCCAAGGGCGACCGGCCGATGTTCCTGCGCGATCTCTTCGTCCAGGTGCTGCCGCGCGACCGGCGCTTGTGGACGCCGCTGCCGGAGTATCTGCGCCGCCAGGCCGTCCCGCGCAACGTGCTGCTGATGAGCTGGATCGTCCTGGTAATCTCCGTGGGTATCATGCTGACGGCCGGCTGGGTGCAGACGCGCACGACGATGGAGGCGTATCGCCGGGAGTTCCGCAAGCCCGCCTACCTCGACCAGGAGGACGTCGCCGGCGGCTACGGCGAGAGGAACCTGCGCATGTTTTTCCGGTTCCGCAACGACATCGAGCGGTTGGAGGACTACAACGCCGCGCTCTGGTGGACCAGGCCGCTGAACTTCGCCGACACGCACTTCATCGAGCGGCGCCTCAAGTACCGCTTCAGCGAGGATTTCCACAAGCTGGTGCTGAGCCCGCTGGATCTGGACCTGATGCTGCACGCGCGCAAGATCGACGCGAAGACCCCGGACAAGGTCGTCGGCGCCTATTACGAGCATCTCGTCCGCCGCATCAACATCGCCCGCGCGGCCAGTCGCGGCTGGTCGATCGAGGACAAGCCGCTGCCGTCGGGGCAGGTGCTCTGGGCGCTGGATCGGGGTTACCCGCGCGAGGTGGCGCGCTGGCTGCCGGAGTTGTACCAGGCCTGCGTGGACTGGCGGACCGATCGCCGGATCTTCGCCGAGCACGAAGAGGAGCTGCTGCGCACCCTCGTCAGCCTCGTCGAGAAGGACCGGATCGACTCACAGACGGTGGCGCTGAACTGGACCGAGGTCTGGGCCGACGACAGCGGCGTGCCGCCGGTGACGCTGGTCGACTTCTGGCCGCTCACCGGGGCGATGCCCGCGGACGCGCCGCGCATTCGCCCGGCGCACACGCTCGCCGGGCGCGAAAAGATCTTCGACCTGCTCGAGGAGTACGCCGAGGCGCTGAACGACCCGCGGCTCGACGAACAGGGCCGCGAGCGGATGGCCGCGCTGCTGCTGAGCAGTATCAAGGCGTTCCGCGTGCAGTACAACGACCGCGTCTTCGCGGACTGGTACGCCTTCGCCGCGCGTTTCTCCGAAGGACGCGACCGGTTGCGCGGTATCGACCAGATCGGCCGCACGGCGCAGCGGTGCGCGCTCCTGGACGGTCCGTACAGCCGCTTCCTGGACCGTGCGTGGACGGAGCTCTCGGAATTTCTCGTCGCCGACCGGGACCGTCCGACCTGGTTGCAACTGGTCGGACAACTCCGGCAGATCCGCCTCGTCAAGGGCCGCAAGACCTCGCTGCGGGTGATGAAGCCGCTGGCCGGCTACTGGGACAAGATCGAGAAGAAGGTCACCGGTGCGCCCGGGACGATGGTGAAGTCGCTCGACGCGCCGGAGTATTTTCTCGAGTTCCGCGAAGGCCTGAAGTCCGTCCGCCCCAAGCTCGACGAGCAGGAGTGCAAGACCGCCTACGAGAACCTGAAGGCCGGCTTCGAGGGCCGCCCGCCCGGGGCCGTACCCGGCGCCGGCGCTTTGCCGGTCGCGACGCCCGCGTCCGAGGACGAGGGCGGTGGTTACAAGGCGGCGGCGGACGCCTTCAAGATTCTCCGGGAAGAGCTCGGCACGGACAGCCCGGAGGAGCAGACCGTCTGGACACTCCAGCGCGGGCCGCTGGACTTCATGCTCGACTACGCCATTCTACAGACGGCGTCGCACCTGCAGGACAAGTGGGAGACCCGGGTCTACAACGACGTCAAGAACGTCCCGCCGACGGACATGCCCAAGGAGCTCTTCGCCAAGGCCGGCGGCAAGGTCTGGGCCTTCACCCGGGAGGAAGCCAAGCCCTTCCTCGTCAAGGGAGAGAAGACGTTTATCGCGCGCACCTACTTCGGCCATCAGGTGCCGTTCACCGGCCGTTTCCTGCGCTTTCTCGCCGACGGCGACCGCGGCAAGTGGGGGATCCAGGACAGCTACACCGTCGAGATCCGGGCGCTGCCGACCGACGTGCTGCCCATCCACCTGCACAAGCCGGTGGTCGACCGGCCGTACCTGACGGTGCTGACGCTGCGGCTGACCGACAAGAAGACCGTGCTCGAGAACTACAATTACCCGGCGAGCAAGACCTTCGCGTGGACGCCCGGCAGCGGCGGCGAGGTGGAGCTGCAGATCCGCTTCTCCACCATGACCCTGCGCAAGATCTACGGCGGCGACGGCGGCTTCGTCACGTTCATCGGCGATTTCGCCGGCGACGGCGCGCATGTCTTCGCCGCCGAGGACTTCCCGACCTACGCCGAGTCGCTGAAGGCGCTCAACGTCGACAAGATCCTCGTCAAGTACCGCATGAGCGGGTACCGGCCGGTGCTCCGCCTCAAGGACGTCTACGGCCTCGACATCCCCCAGCGCATCGTGCATACGCCCGGCGAGGACGAGCCGGCCTACTACACCGCCGAGGAGCTGAAGAAGCGGGAGGCCGCGCAGGCACCGCAAGCGAAGCTCGAGTCCGGGAACGGCTACACGCCCCAGACCGACCCGGCGAAGCTGAAGGTCGATCCGGAACTCCCCGGCGTACCGCCGCATCCGGTGCAGTGAGGGCTCCCGCTTTCGCGCTTTCGCCTTGACAACCGCGCCGAATCCTGTCACCTGTCGGTCGACGTTTCCGCATCCCCGGAGGAACAGCATGAAAAAGCGCAGGATCCACCTCGTCTGCAACGCCCATCTCGATCCGGTCTGGCTCTGGGAGTGGGAGGAGGGCGCGGCCGAGGCGCTGAGCACCTTCCGCGTCGCCGCCGACTTCTGCGAGCGCTACGACGACTTCGTCTTCTGCCATAACGAGGCGATCCTCTACCGCTGGGTCGAGGAGTACGAACCGGCGCTCTTCGAGCGCATCGGGAAGCTCGTCAAGGCCGGCAAGTGGCATGTCATGGGCGGCTGGTGGCTGCAGCCGGACTGCAACATGCCCTCGGGCGAGAGCTTCATCCGCCAGATCCTGGTCGGCAAGACCTACTTCAAGGACCGCTTCGGCGTCGAGCCGCGCACCGCGATCAACTTCGACCCGTTCGGCCATACCCGCGGCCTGGCGCAGATCCTGGCCAAGAGCGGTTACGACGCCTACCTCTTCTGCCGGCCGCAGACGCCGTTCTTCCGGACCCGGGCCGACCAGTTCCTCTGGGAAGGTTTCGACGGCTCGCGGGTGATGGCCCATCGCGTCCAGGAGTACTACTGCACGCCCGCGGGCGCCGCGCGCGGCAAGGTCGAGCGGGTTATCGAGAGCCACGCCGACCGCCCCGTCGACGTGGTGCTCTGGGGCGTGGGCAATCACGGCGGGGGCGCCAGCCGCGTGGACCTCGAGGCGCTGGCGAAGCTGATACGCGCGCGCGAGGACGTCGAGATCTTCCATTCCACGCCCGACGCCTACTTCGCCGAGCTGGGCAAGCGCGCGGAGCTGCACGTTCACACCCAGGACATCAACCCCTTCGCCGTCGGCTGCTACACCTCGATCATCCGCATCAAGCAGAAGCACCGCCGGCTGGAAAACGCGCTCTACATGGCCGAAAAGATGGCGGTGGCGGCGTGGACGCAAGGGAGCATGGACTACCCGCGGGAGGAGTTGGCCGCGGCGACGGAAGACCTCCTGACCGCGGAGTTCCACGACGTCCTGCCCGGAAGCTGCATCCAGGCCGCGGAGGAGTCGGCGCTGCGCCTGCTGGATCACGGCCTGGAGATCCTCTCGCGCGTGCAGACGCGGGCCTTCTTCGCGCTCGCGGCGGGGCAGCGCAAAGGCAAGCCCGAGGCCATGCCGGTGCTGGCCTACAACCCGCATCCGTACCCGCTGCCGACGGTTGTCGAGTGCGAGTTCCAGATGCCCGGGCAGAACTGGACCGGTTCCTGGATCGACTACACCGCCACCGTCGACGGCAAGGCCGTGCCGTGCCAGGTGGAGCAGGAGGCGAGCAACATCGCCACCGACTGGCGCAAGCGCGTGGCCGTGGCGGTGACCCTGCCGCCGGGGCGGATGACGCGCATCGACTGCTACCCCGTCCACCTGAAGCGGCGGCCGCGGGTGAAGCTGCGCGCGCGCGAGGGCAGGATCCGTTTCAAGACCGGCGAGCTGGAGGTGATCGTCAACACCCGCACCGGCCTTGTCGACCGCTATCGCGCCCGCGGCATCGACCTCGTCGACAAGGGCGCGTTCCAGCCGCAGGCCGTCGCCGACGACTGCGACGCCTGGGGCATGTGCAAGGGCGGTTACGGCAAGGTGATCGGCCGCTTCCGCCCGCCGCCCAAGGCCGAGGCCGCGCGCCTCAGCGGCCTGGACGACGCGTCGCAGCCGGCGGTGCGCGTGATCGAGGACGGCCCGGTCCGCGTCATCGTCGAGGCGGTGCTGAGCTGGGGGCATTCGGCGGTCATCCAGCGCTACAAGCTGCCCCGGCGCGGCACCCGCATCGAGGTCGAGACCCGCGTCTACTGGAACGAGAAGGACACGCTGCTCAAGCTCGCCGTGCCGGTGCCGGGCGCGGTGGACGCGTTTCTGGGACAGACCGCCTGCGGCGTCCAGCCGCTTCCCGGCAACGGCGAAGAGGCGGTCGCGCAGAAGTGGACGGCTCTCGTCTACGACGACGGCAAGCACGCGCTGACGTGGATCAACGACGGCGTCTACGGCTGCGACCTCCGGGGCCGGACGGTGCGCGCCTCGCTCGTGCGCAGCCCCGCCTATTCGGGCCATCCGATCATGGACCTGCCGGTCGTGCCGCCGGACCGTTTCACCGCGCGCATCGACCAAGGCGAGCGGCTCTTCCGCTTCTGGTTCGACGGCGGCGAGGCCAAGGCGCAACTCGACGCGGTCGACCGCGCGGCGCTGGCGCTGAACGAGAAGCCGTTCGTGGTTTCGTTCTTCCCGTCGGGGCAGGGCCGCAGGCCCAAGCCCCTGGCCGAGATCTCGGACAAGGTGGTGCAGATCCAGGCGCTCAAGAAGGCCCAGAAAGGCGACGACCTGATCGTCCGCCTCTTCGAGCCGACCGGGCGCAAGCGGACGACCACGCTCTCGCTGCCGTGCATCGGGCTGAAACGGAAGGTCTCCCTCGGCGCGTTCGAGATCAAGACCCTGCGCGTCAACCCGAAGACCAGGGCCCTGGTCGAGACCGAGCTGCTCGAGCGCAAGCCGCGGAGCAAGGCGCGTGCGCGCAAGAAGCGATGAAAACGCCCCCGAAGGCGGGGGCGGGAAGACTGGCGGAGGCGGAGAGATTCGAACTCCCGGACGGTTGCCCGTCACTGGTTTTCAAAACCAGCTCCTTCGACCACTCGGACACGCCTCCGATACGTCGCGAGCCGGGCCGGTGATCGCCGGCCACCCGTAGTGTACACCCCGCGCGCCGTCGCGCAAGCGTGGAGCGCATGAATCGACAGGCGTACGTGCCGTCGCGTCCGAAAGGGTATCGCATGCCCGAGCCGCCCGACTCTCCCGCCGCGCCCGTCTCGCCGCTCTATCGCTGGCGCGCGCATCCGGGCAGGCGCTGGCGGGCGCTGGGGGCGGGGCTGGCGCAACTGCTGCCGCTCGCCTGCGCGGTCTACCTCTACGGCAAGCTCCTCGACGCGGGCGAGGCGTGGACCCGCGTGGCCCTCGCCGACGCGGCCGGCCTGGTTGCCTGCGGCGTCGACGCGCTGCTGGTGCTGGTCCTCGCCTTCGCTCCGCGCGTGCCGGCGCCGAACCGCTGCGCGCTGGCACGGGGGATTCTTTACCTCTGCGCCTTCGCGGTGGTCGGGACGTGGCTGTTGCCGAGCGCCAAGCCCGGCCATCTCTTTCGCGCGTTTCTGCTCTGGGCGGCGGCGCTGTTACTCCTGCTTCTGCTGTTGCGCGCGCTGAGCGCGGGCGTGCGCGCGGCGCTGGCGTCGAAGTGGATGCGGCGGATCGATCTGCTGCTGGGCAACCTGCTGCTGGCGGCGCTGCTGCTGGAGCCGGGCCTGCGCGGGCTGGCGGCGGTGACGCACAATCCGCTCCTCTCGCGGCCGGACATGAGCGCGGTCAAGCGCATCGAGGATCAGCGCCTTCCGCGCGGCGTCACGCGCCTGGGCTATCCGGTTAACCGCGACGGTTATTACGACACCGAATTCGCCCGCGCCAGGGCGCCGGGCACGCTGCGGGTTTTGGGCGTGGGCGATTCCTTCGCCGTGGGCATGGTGCCGTATCCGCGCAACGTCCTGACGCTGCTGGAAGACGACATGAGCCGGCGCCTGAAGCGCCCGGTCGAGATCCTGAACGTCGGCCTGGAGGGGCTGGGCCCGCAGGAGTATCTGCACCAGATTCGCACCCTCGGCCCGGCTTACGATTGCGACTTCACGCTGGTGCTCTTCTTCGTCGGCAACGACATCCTCGTGCGCGACAAGCGCACGCCCGGCGACCTGGGCCGGTGTCTGCTGACCGCGGAGTGGTGGTACGTGGGCATGCTCTCCCGGCGCCTCGCGCGCGTCGCCGGCGAGCTGCTGCGCGCGGAGGGCGCGTCGTTGAGCGCCGAGCACCGCGGCGGGGATATCTTCGACGAGTCGCGGCCCACCTTCGGCGAGGGCCACTTCCTCCACCTCGAGCATCAGCGCATGGCCGTCTGCGCCGTGCCGCAGACACCGGACGTGCGCGCCGCCTACGCCGCGGCCAAGGCGAGTCTGGTGGAATTGCGCGACGCGGCCGGCGGGCGCGTGCTGGTGGCGCTCTTGCCCGACGAGTTCCAGGTCAACGACGCGCTGTGGCGCGAGGTGCGCACCACCTTCGGCTTGCGCGAGAGCGACTACGACCGCTTCCGCCCGCAGCGCGAGCTGGCGGACTTCTGCGCCGCGCAGGGCATCGCCTGCGTCGACCTGCTGCCGGCGTTGCGCGCGGCCGAGGGCGAGGCGCGGACCTACCTGCCGCGGGACACGCACTGGAACACCCGCGGCAACCGCGTGGCCGCCGGGGAGGTCGCCGCGGCGCTGGCGCAGGCGCTTCCGGCGAAGCCGTGAGGGCTATTCTTTCGCCTCGCTTTCGCCGCCGCTCTTCTTCTGCTCGTTGTACCACCGCTGCCACTCACCCCGGCCGATAAGCCCTTTTTCGCCGGTGATGGCCTCCAGCGCCTCGTCGAGGACGCGCCCGATGGAGTAGACCGCGGTCGAGGAGTAATGCACGCGCGTCTGTTCGATCAGCGCCTCCAGCGCCGCCGGATCGCCGATCTGCCCGAGCGACCTGGCCGCCGCGAGGCGCTTCCACTCGTTGTTCCGCTCGCGGTCCTTCAACAGCTCGATCAGCACCGGCGCCGCCGCCTCGGCCTTCAACTCGCCCAGGGCCTTGATCGCCGCCTCCTGCGAGGGCATGTTGTTCGCGAGCTTCTTGCCGACGACGCCCAGCAGCGCCTGGATCGCCTCCTCGTTCCGCGTGCCGGTGGCCTGAATGGCGCGCACGGCGAAGGGCAGGGCGGTACGGTCCTTGGTCGCGAGGAGTTTGGTCAGCACCGGCACGCCCGCCTCGCCGCAGGCGCCCAGGGCGTCGGCCGCGAACGGGCGCAGCACCGAGTCGAGGCCGCGCGTGTTCTGCGCCACGATCTGCGCCAGTCGCTCCACCACCGCCGGGTCGGTCGGCTCGACCTTGGCGAGACGGACCAGCGCCGCGCGGCGGACCGGGATGCTCGTATCCTCCAGCATCCCCGCCAGCAGCGCCGCCGCCTCCGGCGTCGGCGTCTCGCCGAGCTTCAGCGCGGCGTGATAGCGCACCGCCTCGCTCTCGTTCTGCAGCAGCGCCGGCAGGTCGGCCGCGGCGGCGCTGGCGACCGCCTCCGGGACGGTCTTGGCCAGCGCGGCCTCGGCGTAGACCATCTCGATGTACTTGCCTTCCAGCGATCCGTACCACGCCGGGAAGAGCAGCACGTCGCCGCCCATGACGCCGTTCAAGTAGTTCGACCAGTGGTCGCGCATCAGCCCGGGGTTGCAGGCCACCACGCGGAAGGCATCGGGCCAGATCTCGCGCACCCAGCCGGGCGTGCACATCTGCCGGTTGTTCGGCGAGCTGTAGGGCGCGCCGAAGCGGTAGTGCTGCGTCCCCGCCCACTCGGGTATCACCAGCACGTCCGGGTGGCGCTTGTTCACCTCCTCGAGCATCGCCGCCGGCATGGTCCACGGCACGCCGTGGTTCTTCGGCAGGACCGTGTCGAAACCCTTGCCGAAGACGTTGGAATCGAGGTAGAAGATGGTCGTGCCCCAGCGCTCCTTGGCGTAGGCGATCTTGTCGCACATGAGTTGCACCGGGTCCTTCACGTCGCGGTGCCACCAGCTGCGCGTATCGCCGGGCTTCTTCATGTAGACGTCGGTCGGGCGGATGGTGAGCCCGGTCCTGAGGCCCGCGTCGGTGAAGCGCTTGAAGACTTCGTCGGCCAGTTCGTTCAGCTCCGGCGCCGCCTGCGGCAGCACCCGCGGATCGCCGATATAGCTGATCGGGTGCCAGAGTTCCTCGCCCTCGAGGTCCCAGATAATCACCCCCTGCGCGTTCATCTTCCTGCAGTTCTCGATGCAGCGGTCGACGTACTCCAGCAGCTCCTTCTTGAAGACCGCCTTGCCCTCGGCGGTGGTGACGTCGTGTTTCTTTCCCTGGCCGAAGTTGAAGCCGCGCGGATTGGTCGGCCACTTCTGGTTGCTGTGGCACCAGAAGATCGTCCCGATCGGCCGCCGGTCGGACCAGGCCAGCTTCATCGGCTCCTGCCGGCGTTCGAGCTTCTTCATCTGCGCGACTACCGGGTCGAATGCGTCTTTGTCCTTCGCCGCGCCAATGGAGAACTTCCACGTTACCGTCTGCCCGGGCCGGATCGCCGAGCCGGGATTGTCGAACCACTTGTTGTCGACGATGGGGTGTTTGGCCTCGCGGGCGAAGTGATTTTCGACGGAGAGGAAGCCGCTGCCGAGAATGGTGCCGTCGGCGGCGGGCGCGTCCAGGCGCTTGCTGTGATTGAGTCCGTAAATCATCAGGCTCGGCGGATGCGTCCGGCCCGGCGGGTTGAGCACCGCCAGCGCGCCGCCCGGGTGCGGAAAGACGCGGACGTCGGGGATGTTTTTGGCGGCGTTGAAGGTATGGTGCGTCCGCGGCAGGCGCAGCGTTCCGAGGAAGAGCTTGACGATGATCGGTTCGTCGGCGGTGGAGACGATCTCCACGGTCGTGTCGATCTGGCTCGGCTTGGGCTGCGTCCAGGTAATCGCCAGCGTGCATTGCGCGAACGTCTGCCGCAGCGTCTTGGTCGCCTCGTCGAAGACGGTCTCCGTCGCCTTGGGATCCCAGTGCTGGTCCCAGCCGTGTTTGGCGTCGGGATTCAGCACGCGGATGTACTGCAACTTCGCCCGCCGGTCTTTCGGATCCATGAGCGTGAAGCCACCCTGCTTCAGCGACGCGATGCCCTTTTCGTCGAAGGCGGCGACCAACGCGTCGGGCGCAGCCGTCTCGGCGGTATCTTCCGCGGGTGGCGTCTCCTCGCCGGCGAGGGCGCCAAGCGGCAGGATCGAGACCGCCAGCCAGAGGAAGGATACGCGTGCGAGTCGGGCGATGCGGTTCATGCGTCTGCTCCTGTCATGCCGGGCTGCGGTCTCGGTTCGCCGTGGGCTGCCCGGGGGGGGTTCGCGATCTCGGCAGTGGCGAAAGACCACCTCCGTTGCCGGTCGTCTACTCCGCCAGAATCATGCGCTGGTGGTTCCAGATGTTGTGGCCCCAGTTCAGCAGCGGCACGAAGGCGTAGGTGCCGAACGGGTCGTCCTCGCCCTGCTTGTCCAGCCGCACGAGCATGAACCAGAGCTCCTGTCCCGGCGCGGGCTTCGCGCGCGAGTACTCCGGCAGCGCCGCGAACGGCACGGCCACCTCGACGCTGTAGCCGGGGTTCTCGCCCGCGCGCACCTTGGTGCCGATCCGCAGGCCCTCCATGTTCATCTCCGCGCGGCCCACCGCGCCGAACTGGTGGAACTTCTTGGCGTGCAGCGCGTCGAAGATACTGCCGGTGGGGCCGACGACGATTTCCCAGTACATGCCCGTGGTCCTGCTCGGGCAGATGAACATCTCCACGCAGTCGTGAAAGAAGACCGTGTCGTCGCGTTCGAGCTCCGGCGCGACGACCCGGTCGTCCGCGCAGTCGAAGGCGAAGTAGAGGTTCGTCTCGTCCCAGAGGATGCGCCACACCGTCGCGGGCTTGCCGACGTTCTCGGTGCTGTTGAACGGGTAGACCGTATCGAGCGTCAGGGCGTTCTGCCAGCAGGCGTCGCCGAGTTCGCCGTCGACGGTCGGGGCTGCGGCCACGCGCGGGATCCCGAAGGTCTTGGCCTCCGGCCAGTTCGGCCCGCGCTTGATGAATGCGATGAAGTCCCGCAGGCCCTTGCGCGCCTTCTCCAGCTTCGCCTCCGAGACCTCGCGCTTGCCGAGCAGCCACTGGCAGTAGTAATCCTCCATCTCCTTGTTCAGCCGGTTGGCCATCTCCCGCGCGGGCGTGTCGGCCACCTCCGCGGCCAGCTTCTTCGCCTGCTCGACCAGGGCCTTGTCCGCGGCGGTCGGCTTGCCCGGCTCCTCGCCGGCATGAAGGCACGCGCTCAGACTCAGCACGGCGACGGTCGACACCAGAGAACATAGTACGCGCTGCAACATGATTTCTCCTGATCTTGGCGTTCCGCGCGATCGTTCGCGAGAACCCGGTCCTCGGAATAAGAGCGTCTGTGCGCCGGCAACGGTTCGCCGGCGATTACGGTTGGTCTGTTTCCTGAACGCCTGCGGCGGCCGGTCGTGACAAACCCGCCGTCCGGTAACCGGTTACGCGCGCACCGGACCCTTGCGCCAGGGCAGTACGCCGCAGCGGTCGGCCCACTCGTCGTAGTGCCTGGTCAGCTTCGCGACCGTGTCCGGGTACTTCCCGGCCAGGTCGTTCAACTCCGTCCGGTCGGCGTCCATGTCGTACAGCTCCCACGGCCCGTTGATCCCCTCGACCGTGCGCGAGACCAGCTTCCACTGCCCGGCGCGGACCGCGCGGTTGCCCTCGTGCTCCCAGCAGATCTCGCGCTCGCGGCGCCAGTCGTCGTTGCCGGCCACCAGCGGCGCGAAGCTCTCGCCCTCGAGCGGCTGGATCGCGTACCCTTCGTGCTCCTCGGGGTATTCGACGCCGGCTACGTCGAGGCAGGTCGCCATGATGTCCATCACATGGCACGGCGCGTGCACGATCCGCTCGCCCCGCATTCCCATCGGCCAGTGGCAGACGAAGGGCGTGCCGATGCCGCCCTCGTGCACCCAGTGTTTGAAGAGGCGGAACGGGGTGTTGGACATGTTCGCCCACGGCAGGTCGTAGCTCATGAACGTCGTCGCCGGTCCCGGACGCAGCTCCTGGATGTTGCCGACCGTGCACGTCTCGCCCGGGCGGGCGGTGTGGCGGTAACAGCTCGGCCAGGCGGTGCCGTCGCCGTCCTCGTTGAGGAACTCCGCGCAGCCGCCGTTGTCGCTGAGGAACATGATCAGCGTGTTCTCCAGCGCGCCGGTCTCCTCCAGGGCGGCGACGATGCGACCGATGCCGCGGTCCATGCTCTCCACCTGCGCGGCATAGACGGCCATGCGCAGGTCCTCCCACTCGCGCCGCTTGGCGTTGTCGGCGTGGAAGTCGCGCGAATCCGGGTCGCGCGGCGAGATCGGCCATTTGCCGTCGAGCACGCCCAGCCCCTTCAGCGTCTCGTGTCGCGCGGTGCGGAAGTGGTCCCACCCTTTGGAATACGTGCCGATGTACGCCTCGATATCCGCCGCGCGCGCGTGCAGCGGCCAGTGCGGCGCGGTATAGCAGACGTGCATGAAGAAGGGGGCGCCGTCGGCTTCGCGGACCATCGCCGCGGCGTTCTCGCTGATGGCGTCGGTGTAATAGTAGTCGTCGTCCTCGGGGCGGATGAAGCGGTCCTGGTCCATCAGCCCGTGCGGATAGAAGTAGTTGCCGCAGCCCGCGAGCGTGCCGTAGAAGCGATCGAAGCCGCGCGAGAGCGGGTACGGGTTGCGCGGATCCCCGGGCGGGTACTTGGTGCCGTTGTCCACGCCGGCGCCGGAGGAGGCGTGCCACTTGCCCGCGTAGAGCGTCCGGTAGCCGCCGGCTTTCAGCGCCTCGCCGATGGTGAGGCCGTCCTGCCGCAGGTAGCCCTGGTACGCCGGGCCGACGCCGTGGTCGCCGACCATGTGCCCCACGCCGGCCTGGTGCGGCCCGAGCCCGGTCAGCAGGCTCGCACGCGTCGGGCAGCAGCGCGCGCAGTTGTAGAATTGCGAGAAGCGCACGCCGTTCTCGCCGAGGCGGTCCAGCGTCGGGGTGCGGATCTCCGCGCCGAAGCAGCCGATGTCGGAGAAGCCCATGTCGTCGGCGAGGATCACGACGATGTTGGGCCGTTCGTTCGTCTCGGGCATTGCTGTCTCCCGGAAGAGGGCGTTCACCAGCCCCAGAGGTGGAGGTTGGTTGCCGCCTCCTGTTGAAAACGTCGGTTGAGGTCCACCAGCATCAGCGTCCCCGCGTGCACGTCCGGGGGCTGGTCGGCCTTGAACGCGGGGTAATGCCTGGTCGTTTTCCCGTCGGCGTCGGTGACGACGAGGTTGAAGCCGAAGCAGTCCATTTTCTCCGCGTCGAAGCGGCGGGCGGTGGAGAACGCGCCCTCGAGGATCAGGTGCCAGCGGTAGCCTGTCTCCGTCGCCTCGCCGCCGGCGCTGGCGGCGTACTGCAGCGCGCGGCCGACCCACGGCACCGGCGTGAGACAGAATTTCGGCTCCTTGCGCACCGTCAGCACGGTCTGGAAGACGTCGGCGTCGAGTCCGGGGCCGCCGTAGCGTTCCGGCGGGCGCAGGTCCAGCCAGAGCCCCACGCCGTCGCGCATCCACGGAAAAAGCCCTGTGCCCTTGTTCGCCGCGTCGGTCACCTCCCCGGAGAAGAGCAGCGCCTTGCCGCGTCGCTCGATGGTCCATGTCCCGACGGTCTTGCCTTCAGCGCGCTCGTCGTCGGCCGTGATCGTGCCCGAGACCGTGCCGTCCTGCAGGTGCAGCACCGGCACGCGCGCCAGGTCCAGGACGTAGAGGCTGCGGTTGGCGCGCTCGGCCAGTTCCAGGATCAGCCAACGGCACGCCCCGGGCTTCGCCGGCAGGCTCGCCGCCTTCACCGGCACCGACCACGTGCGCGTACCCTTCTGCAATTCGAGCTCGACAGTGCCGCGGTCGTCGCCGAGGCTCCAACTCGCCGTGACGGTCCGCGCCTCCTTCGCCGTCAGGTCCAGGTCGATCCCGTCGGCGGCCTTCTCCAGGAAGCGCGTGCGCAGCGACACCGCCACCGTCGCCGGCGCGGTCGGCTCGCGCAGCGTGCGCGGCCCGCCCAGGGGGCGGCCGATGCCGAAGCGCTCGTAGAAGGTCCGCGCGATGCAGTACTGCCCCAGCGCCGAGGGGTGCACCCCGTCCTGGCGCAGCACCTCGTAGGCGTCGAGGCGGCGCTGGTAGTGCTCCAGATCCTCGGCCACGGGCAGGTAGAAGACCTCCTCCTGCTGCGCGATCTCGTGCACCGCCCGGCCGAACGCGCGCAGGATCTCGGCGGTGTTCTGCACCTCGAAGAAGTCCATCGACGCGCCCTCGTCGGTCAGCGTCGGCGACATCAGCACCACGTCCGCGCCCATCTCTTTGTACTTGCGCACGCGCTCGAGCATGGCCGCGCGGTACTTCTCCAGCCGCTGTTTGTAGTCGGGCGCGTAGGACCAGCCGGCGTGGATGACGTCGTTCATGCCGAGCATGATCGTCACCAGCGTCGGCTTCAGCTCCCCCGCGTCCTCCTTGTAGTTCGAGCGGACGCCGCTCAAGGCGCCGTTGCCGAGGACGATGTCGGCCTCGGGGTGGTGGTGCGCGATCAGCCGCAGCAGCAGCCGGCGGTAGGTGTCGTTGTGGGTGATGCTGTCGCCCAGCAGCAGCCAGCGCTCGCCGTCGCGGAGGAAGCCGCCCGCTTCGCCGGCGTGCGCGGCCGGAAAGAGGAGCGTCAGAGCGAAAACGAATGGGAGCAGGCGTCGCGGCATGGGAACCTCCGTAATCGAGGCGGGGATCGATGCGGCGAGTATACCCTCGCCGAACCTCGCTGTAAAGGGCGTTTCGCCGCCGTCAGTCCTCCGGCAGCAGGAAATCCTCCTCGCGCAGCGCGTAGCCGCGGATCTGCCCCTTCGGCGCGTCGTCGACGATGTAGTTGACGATGTAGATTTCCCCGTCGTCGAACTGCACCCACCCCGAGTACCCGGTGTCGCTGTGCGCGGAGCGGTCGAAGTCCACCGGGAGGATGCGCGTATGCGCCTCGTTGCGGCTGCCGGCCGAGGCCGACTCGACATCGGTCAGTGCGGCGAAGAAGTTCTGCGTCCACCACCCCGTCCAACCCTTACCGCCCTGCATGTAACGGTGCGTGATCAGGATCCGCCCGTCCTGCAGGAATCCCGCGACCGGCCGGTGGCACCCGGGCAGCGGGAACGGGATCGCCTGCCCCCACGTCTCGCCGCGGTCGGTGGAGATCGTCTTCTGGCAGTCCCAGCCCATGCCGCTGTTCTCGCGGTGGAAGGCCACCAGCGTCGTCGCGTCCAGCGGCAGGATCGAAACCTCGCAGAGCTTCATCCCCTCCTGCTTTCCGACGATCACCGGCTCGCTCCAGCTTCTGCCCTGGTCGTCGCTGTACCAGAGCCGCTGGAGCAGGTCGTACCCGGGCGTCTGGCGATAATGACAACTCACGATCCAGCGCCCGTCCTCGAGCTCGAGCAGCTTGTCCGGCACGATGCCCTGGGCCGGCGTCTTCATCGGCGCCGACCACGTCTTACCCTCATCCTCGCTGAAGTAGAGCAGGTTGTGGCAGTCCGCGGGGCTGGCCGAGCGCTCGTCCGAGTGGAGCTGATCCACCAGCATCGCCAGCCGCCCGTCCCGGAGACGGGTGATGCGCGGGCAGTTGTAAAACGGCAGGTCCTTGGTGCCCTCGGTGAGCGGGCGCTTCGGGCTCCACGTCCGCCCGCGGTCGTCCGACTCGCAGATCATGATGCGCGTGTACGAGCGGTCGCCGTGGTGGGTGCATTCGGCGAAGACGCAGACGAGCTTACCGCCGGGGGTCAGGGCCACGTCGGGCCAGGCCTGGTAGATCTCGTCGTCGCGGCTGACAGTGAAATTCCGGATCATCCCGTTCTCCATTCGAAAAAGCCGATCGCGCGCAGGTCGCGCTCCAGTGCGTCCCTTTCGTCCTCGCGCAGCGCCAGCGGCAGGCGCGCGGGCCCGCAGTCGATGCCGATCAGGCCCATGATCGCCTTGGTCGCGGCCACGCCGCCGCGCCGGACCATGACCTCGATCATGGCGTTGGCGCGGTCCTGCCACTGCCGCGCGGTCTCGATCTCGCCGCGCTCGCAGGTCTCCCACAGGCGCAGGTAGACCGGCGCGGCGAAGTTGTAGGTCGAGCCGATGGCGCTGGTGGCGCCCATGGCCAACGCGCCGAGGAGGAACTGGTCGCGTCCGAAGGGCACCTGGTACTTGCCCTCGCCGTACTCCACGCAGAGGCGGTAGTCCATCAGGTCGAAATGCGTGTACTTCACCCCGGCGAAGGCGGGTACCGTGCTCTCGGCGGCCTTCAAGAGCGCCGTCATCGGCATCTCCACCCCGCTCATCGCCGGGATGTGATAGTAGAAGATCGGCGTCTGCGGCGCGCCGCGCGCGATCTCTTCCAGGCAGGCCGCCGCGCGCGCGGGGTTGGCGGGGCGGAAGAAGTTCGGCGGCGAGGCGGCAATGGCGTCGGCGCCGACGCTCGCGGCGTGCGCGGCCAGGGCCTGCGCCTCGTGCAGCGCGTTGTGCCCGACGTGGACGATCACCGGCATGCGCCGCCGCGCGGCGTTGACGTAGTGCTCGGCCACCAGGCGCCGCTCGTCGGCGGTGAAGCTCGCGCCCTCGCCGGTGGTGCCGCAGACGAAGATGCCGCGCACGCCCTCGCTCAGCAGGTGCTCCACGATCTGCGGGATCGGCTCGAGATTCAGCGAGCCGTCGGGGTGCGTCGGCGTGTGGGTGGCGGCGATGAGGCCGTTCAATCGCAGGTTCATGCGTCTCTCCTCGTGTCAGTCGCGCGCGGCCAGGACCGCCGTCTCGTAGGCGCGCACCTCGCGCAGCCAGTCGAGCCCCGCCGGTACGCCCGCCCGCAGGCAGTACGCGTCCCAGATCGCGCCCGCCGGCAGCGATTTGGTCTCCTCCAGCAGCGCCAGCCGCGCAGTGTAATCCCCCTTCGCCTCCGCCTCGCGCAGGCGCGCCGCCGGCTCCAGCAGCGCCGCCAGCAGCGCCTTGAGCATGCTGCGCGCGCCAACGACCCATGCCGCGACGCGGTTGATGCTGGCGTCGAAGAAGTCGAGGCCGATATGCACGCGCGCGGTGAAGTCGTGCCGCACGATCTCCTGCGCGATGGCGAGCAGGTTGTCGTCGAGCACCACCACGTGGTCGCTGTCCCAACGCACGCCCCGGCTGAGGTGCAGCAGCAGCTCGTCCAGGTAGAGCAGCGTCGCGCTGATCTTGTCGGCGATGGTCTCGGTCGGGTGGAAGTGCCCCGCGTCGAGGCAGAGCAGGATGCGGTTGGCGACGGCGTAGCCGAGGTAGAATTCGTGCGAGCCGGCGACGTAGCTCTCCGAGCCGATGCCGAAGAGCTTGCTCTCGACCGCGTCCTTCAGGTGCGCCGGGTCCAGGTCTTCGGCGAACATCTCGTCCAGCGAACGCCGCAGGCGTGCGCGCGGCCCCAGGCGGTCGGCCGGCGTGTCCTTGTAGCCGTCGGGGATCCAGACGTTGACGATACAGCTCGTGCCGAGGGCCGCGCCCATCGCCGCGCCGATCCGGCGGCAGGCCTTGCCGTGCTCGACCCAGAACTCCCGCACGCCTTCGTCGGCGCTGGCGAGGGTGAAGCCTTCGGCCCGGGGGTGCGAGAAGAAGGTGCCGTTGAAGTCCAGGCCGTGTTCGTTCGCCTTGGCCCAGTCGATCCAGCGCGCGAAGTCTTCGGCCGTGAGCGCGTCGCGGTCGACCTTCCGCCCGCCGGTCTCGGCGTAGACGGCGTGCAGGTTCAGCCGGTGCCTGCCGGGCAGCAGCGCGTAGACCTTGTCCAGGTCCTGCCGCAGCTCGTCGGCGTTGCGGGCCTTGCCGGGATAATGGCCGGTGGCCTGGATGCCGCCGGTGAGTTCGCCCGCGTGCTCGAAGCCGCCGACGTCGTCGCCCTGCCAGCAGTGCAGCGACAGCGCGATCCGCGCCAGTCTCGCCAGCGCCGCCTCGGTGTCGACGCCCAGCGCCGCGTACCGCTCGCGCGCGAGTGCGTAGGCGTTCTCGATCGCCGCGTCGTTCATGCCGCGCCTCCCCCCGCCACCCGCTGGCGGTAGCTCTCGGCCTCCCACGTCTCGATGAACGCGCGCGCCGCGTCGCCGAGGTAGCGCGCCCCGCCGAAGACCCCGGCCAGTTGCGCAACCCGCGCGCCGTCGTGGGCGAACGCCAGCGCCAGCGTCGCCGTCTTCTCCGTCGGCCCCAGCCCGAGCGTCGCCGCTTCCGTCACCACCACGCGCGGCGTAGAGCCGCGTTTCTGCCGGTACCGCGCGAGCGCCTCCGGCGTCAAGGCGTCGGCGAACGGGTACGACCCGGCGTAGACGATATGGTCCGGCGAGAGCGGTCCGGCGGCGGGCGTGAACCCCGAGGCCGCCGCGTGGCAGGCCGCGTCCTTGCCGAGTGTTCCGTGCAGCGCCGCCAACTCGTCCGCGAAATCCGCCTCGTCCACCGGCTCGCGGGGCAGGGCGGTCGCGACGCCGTGGCGCGCGTAATGTTCCGCCAGTGTGCCCATGATCCGCCCGTACGCCTCGTCCACCGCCGCGGCCGTCTCGCCGGCGACGAAGACGCCGTGGTTCTGCAGCATGACCGCCCGCGGCTGCGCGCCGTGCGCGGCGGCGTAGGCCCGCATCGCCTCGCGCACGTTGAACGAGAGCGTGTATCCCGGATCGGTATACGGGATCCAGAGCGCGTCGGGGAAGAGCTCGGCGCACGCGGCCTCGCCGCCTTCGGCGCAGCAGAGCCCGTTGACCGTCGCCGGGTGGGTGTGCACCACGTAGGTCGCGTCGAACGCCTCGTGCAGCAGCGTCTCCACCGACGGCCGCCCGGAGGGCGAGTCCGCGGTCATCGCCGCGCGCATGCGTTCCATGACGAAGGCTTCTCGCGCGGAGGGTTCCTGCGGGGGCGTCTCGGCGAAGAGCGCGTTCAGCCGCGCCCGGTCGAGCGCGACGAAGTCGCCCGCGCGCAGGTTTTCCAGCGCGGTCCCCGAGGGCTTGATCCAGAGGGCGGTCTCGTTTTTGGCCGAGGTGTTGCCCCCGCCGCCGAGGACGTAGTCGGGCCGGCCGTAGCGGTGGGAGAATTCGGTCAACGTCTCCAGGAGGGCGTTCATGCACGTCTCGCTCGCGGGTATCGACGCGGCCCACCATAGCGCATCGCGCGCGGGCTGTCAATGCGGCGGCGGCGGTTGTCTGTCGTTTCCTCGCCGTTTCGTCCACGTCGCGACGAAGACCGCCACGCCGATACCCCCCAGCAACATCATCACCAGCGCGCCGCCCCAACTGCGCGCGTCCGTCTCGGCGCCCGGATAGCTCGCGGGGATCAGCGTCACGACCGTCCCCATGACGAGGCAGAAAAGCGCCAGCAGGAAGAGCCCGCCGCGCAAGATCTTCTGCACGAGCCCGAGCGGTTCCCCGGCCAGCGGGTCGCGCCGCCGGCGTGGCCGCGGCGGCGGCTCTGGCATCATCCTGTCGTTCACGCCCGCCCCCACGTCTCCAGCGTCGCGTACAGCCGGTCGATCTCGTAGCCGGCCTTGCGCAGCAGGCGCTGCAGTTGCGCCTCCGGGGTCGCGGGTTGCCTCCGCGCGCGCGGCTTCGGGAACGCCGTCTGCGGCGGCTGCGTATGCCAGGCGTTGCGCAGCAGCATCGCCCCGTGGTCCCGGCGCAGATGCGCGTGCAGTTGCGTGCCGAAGTAGATGCCCGTTGCCACCAGCGCCATCAGGTATGCCATCGTTTTTCCTTTCGTGAACGTTCAGCGCCAATACTTCATGCGCCACTTGAAGAACAGGAGCCACGCGAGCACGATGATCGCCAGTCTCATGGTCGCCCTTTCACCGGTCCAGAATCCAGGCCAGCAGCCCCGTCACCGCCGTCAGCGGGAAGAAGAAGAGCATCAGCACCATCCGGTATCCCGTGCGCAACTCCTCCGCCTCGTTCTCGACGCAGGCGTCGAGGCCGTACCACGCCGCCAGCGCGCCCAGTGGCAGCAGCCACACCTTGCCGGTCCGGCGGTGCAGCGCCAGCAGGCCGAAGCGGTCGGCCACCTCGCCGCGTTTGACCGTCTTCATCGGCCGCCCGCCAGCAGCGCGACCGTGAGAATATTGATCGCGATCAGCGTCAGCAGCGGCGACAGCACGAACAGCAGCAGCATCGCCGTGCCCCGGCGGTGGCCGAAGTTGACCGTGTACCCGGCCCATTTCGGTCGCTTGGGCACCCAGAGCCGCGGGTCGCGCTTGCAGAAGTAAATCCCGCCGCTCCAGTGTGCCTCGTTTTGCCAGAGCGCGTCTTTCTCCTCGGGGCTCATTTCGTCTTTCCGCTCCGCTTCGTCCATGACCGATCCCCTTACGTCGCCATTGGCAAAGACAATGGCTGTCTGTTCCGGACGACCCGCCCTCACTTCCCGCACAGATCCTTCAACAGTTGCAGCGCCATCGCCGGGACGTACAACCCCACCAGCGTCCCGCCCGCGATCAGCGGCAGGCCCAGCGGGTGCGCCAGATTCGGCAGCCACCCTCGGCGTGTCGGCGGCGAAGCGGTGACGAAAAGGTGCCCGTCGCCTTTCTCGACCGCGCCCGCCCAGCCCGTCTGCATCCGATTCTTCTTGGTCTTCATCGTCTTCTCCTTCCGGCCTGTATGATTACCCGGCACTGTGACAACAAGCATCGTGCCAATCCGTATCGTGCGCGTAACGTATTGGCCGGCAGTGGGATGCCACGTTTGGGTCGTTTGCGCGGGAGTGGCGAATTTCGCTAGATGTGAGAAAAATACTCATGTATCCTTGCTTCCGGAGCGCGCGGTTATTACAATCGGCGTATCGGCCGAGGGGGCAGGATATGAGCCGCACCATCATGATCCTCGACACGCCCAAGGGCGCCTTGAAGCGTCTCGTGACCGCGGTCGAGCAGGCCGCCGGCGAGGGCGCCGCCGTCACCACCGTCACCGACGGCGAGGAGTTGCTCAAGCGCCAGCGCGGCGGGTTGCCCTCGGATCTGGTCCTGCTGGACTCGGCCCTCGGCGACGGCGGCCACAACGGCCTGGCGATGATCGAATCGCTGCGCGGGATCGACCCGAACATGCCCATCGTCGCCGTCGCGAGCAAGGGCGACGTCAACACCGCCTCCAAGGCCATCCGGGCAGGCGCGACGGATTTCCTCGTCCGCGAGGGCTCGCTCAAGAAGCGCGTCGAGACGATGCTGACCAAGCTCGACGGCCTGCTGCACCTGCGCGAGCGCAACCGCATCCTCGACGAGCAGAACCGTCTGCTGAGCAAGGAGGCGGCCGCGCGCTACCGCATCATCGGCGAGTCGCCGCAGATCCGCGCGGTGATCGACCGCATCGAGCGCGTCGCGCGGATTCCACGCCCGGTGCTCATCGTCGGCGAGCGCGGCACCGGCAAGGAGCTGATCGCCCGCGCGGTGCATGAGGCCGCCGGGCTCGAGGGCAAGCCCTTCGTCGCGGTCAACTGCGCGGCGTTCCCCGATACGCTGTTGGAGAACGAGCTCTTCGGCCACGAGCGCGGCGCCTTCACAGGCGCCGACGGCGTCGCCCGCGGCAAGTTCGAGCAGGCCGCCGGCGGCATCCTCTTTCTCGACGAGATCGGCAACATGTCGCTGCCCTTTCAGCAGAAGATCCTCCGCGTGGTGGAGTACGGCACCTTCACCCGCGTCGGCGGCCGCGACGAGATCCGCACCGACGCGCGCATCATCGCCGCCACCAACGCCGATCTGAAGGCGCAGATGGATCGCGGCGAGTTCCTCCCGGACCTCTACGACCGCCTCACCTTCGAGATCCTCCGCGTGCCGGCCCTGCGCGAGCGCGAGGGCGATATCGAGATCCTGGCGCGCCACTTCCTGCAGGAGTTCATGGCCGAGATCCCCGCCCTTGGCGGCAAGCGCTGGTCGCGGGCGGCTACCGACGCGCTGCGGCAGTACTCCTTTCCCGGCAACATCCGCGAGCTCAAGAACATCGTCGAGCGCGCGGCCTACCGCGACACCACCAACGAGATCACCCCCGTCGACATCGGGATGCTGCCCAAGACCCAGGAGCTGATCGCCCCGGGCGGCTCCTTCAAGGAGAAGGTCGCCGAGTTCGAGCGGCGGATGGTGCTGGACGCGCTGGAGGCGGCCGAGGGCAACCAGGCCCGGGCCGCGCGCGAGCTGGGCCTCAGCTACCACCAGTTCCGCTACTATTACAAGAAGTACGGCGAGTAGGTCTGTGCCGGAGGCGCACCCGCGCTGTCGCGGGTGGCGAATCGCTGTGCGCGCGTCTTCGCCGCGGGTTTCTCGCCTGGGGCCGCTCTCCCGCAATCCTCTTGAGAAAACGGCGCTCTCGGAGTATGCTTGAGCCCCTGTCTTCGTGAAAGGGAGCGATCTTGACCGGAACGCGTGAAGAGCAAACCGCCCTCGACGACCGTTACGACCCGCCCGAGAGCCCGCGCAGCGTCGGCCGCACCGAGGCGCGGACCGTCCGACTCTTTACCGAATCCGAACCGTTCGCGCTCCTGAGCGAGGAGACGATCGGCCCCGTCGACGTCGAGTACGAGGCCTACGGCGAGCTGTCGCCCGCGAAGGACAACGTCGTCCTGGTGCTGCACGCCCTCTCGGGAGACGCCCATGTCGCCGGCTGGGACCGCGACACAGAAGCCCGCCCCTGGCGCGCGCGCAAGCCCGGCTGGTGGGACGCGGTTGTCGGCCCCGGCAAGGCCGTCGACACCGGTTCGTACTACGTCCTCTGCGCCAACGTCCTGGGAAGCTGCTACGGCACCACCGGCCCCGCCTCGACCAATCCGAAGACCGGCAAGCCCTACGGCCTGGATTTTCCCCTGGTGACCGTGCAGGACTGGGTCCGGCTGCAGGCGAAGCTGCTCGACACCCTCGGCATCGAGCGCGTCCACGCCGTCGTCGGCGGCAGTCTGGGCGGCCAGCAGGCGATGGAGTGGGCGCTGGCGTATCCCGGGCGCGTGCGCAAGTCGATCATTCTCGCCGCCTCGCCGCGCCTCTCCACGCAGGGGCTGGGCTTCAATGCCGTCGGCCGGCACAGCATCCTCAACGACGCGCACTTCCAGAGCGGGCAATATTACGCCAACGGCGAGGGGCCGCAGGCGGGGCTCGCGGCCGCGCGCATGCTCGCGCATATCACGTATCTGTCGGAGGAGAGCATGCACGCCAAGTTCGGCCGCCGCCTGCAAGGCAAGCACCGGCCGGACTTCGGCTTCGGCGTCGAGTTCCAGGTCGAGAGCTACCTCGACTACCAGGGCCGCCAGTTCGTCGAGCGCTTCGACGCCAACAGCTATCTCTACATCACCCGCGCCATGGACTACTACGACGCCGCCGAACACTGGGGCGACGGGGACCTGGTGGCCGCGTGCGAACGGATCGACAGCGACGTGATGGTCGTCAGCTTCTCCAGCGACTGGCTGTACCCCTCCGCCGACTGCCGCGAGTTCGCGCTGGCGTTATGCCGCCACAACAAGCCCGTCACCTACGTGGATCTCCCGTCGCCGTACGGGCACGACGCGTTTCTGGTCCAGACCGACGAGGTGGGCGATCTGCTGCGCTCTTTCTTCGCGGCCGAAGGGAGGAGTTGACATGCGCGACAAGGTCGAGTCGCTCAGCACCGCCGCGGTGCGGAACCTCGCGGGCATGCTGCAGGAGAAGATGGACCCGGCGCTCCTGGCGGTGGGCTCGGAGAAGATCATCGACTTCCTCACCCGCGTCGGCGAAGGGGCGGAGTACCCCACCGACGCGGCGGGCCAGCCCTTGCGCTGGCAGGACGACTGGATCGTCGACGCCATCCCCGCGGGCGCGAGCGTGCTGGACCTCGGCTGCGGCGACGGGCACCTGCTGGCGCGGCTTCGGGAGGAGAAGAACGTCCGCGGCCAGGGCGTGGAACTCGACCCGGCGGCGGTGCTCGCCTGCGTCCGCAATGGCGTGCCGGCGATGCAGACCAACCTCGACGAGGGGTTGGCCGGGTTCTCCCGGAAGAGCTTCGACTACGTCGTCCTGGAGGAGACCCTGCAGACCTTGATGCGGCCGGACAAGGTGCTCAAGGCGATGCTGCGCGTCGGACGGCGCGGCGTGGTGACGTTCCCGAACTTCGCCTACCTGAAGGTCCGGCTCGACCTGGGACTCCGGGGCCGCATGCCGCGGACCGAGTGGCTGCCGTACAGTTGGTTCGACACGCCGAACATCCACCTCTTCTCGCTGCAGGACTTTCTCGACTGGTGCGCCGAGGAAGGGGCGCGCGTGGTCTCGGGCTTCGTCCTCGCCGAGGGCCAGATCCGCCCGATGGAGACGACCGACAATCTCTATGCCGAGGAAGCGCTGATTTCAGTGGAGGCGGACTAGCGACGAGTCGCCGCTGACGGTTTGCGATTGTCTTCGCCAATCGCGACGGTCAATGTGCGGAGTGGTCGTAGGTCGGATTGGCGCAGCGTAATCCGACATGAGAAGCGATCTCGTCTCGCCTGCAGAACTATTCGGCGAAGACGAATAGGAATATCAGGGCCGATACGGCCCGGGGTAAGGGCGGCACGGGAAGGATTCACATGGCACGCATATATGACGACCAGTCGGTGACCATCGGCCGCACGCCGCTGGTGAAGTTGAACCGCATCGCCCATGATTGCCAGGCCACGGTGCTGGCGAAGATCGAGGGGCGCAACCCCGCCTTCTCGGTCAAGTGCCGCCTCGGCGCGGGCATCGTCTGGGAGGGCGAGAAGTCCGGCGCGCTGACGCCGGGGATGACCATCCTCGAGGCGACCAGCGGCAACGCCGGCATCGCGCTGGCGTTCGTCGGCGCGTCGCGCGGCTATCCGGTCAAGCTCTGCATGCCCGAGTCGATGAGCCTCGAGCGCCGGCGGTTGATGGCGCTTTTGGGGGCCGAACTCGAACTGACGCCCGCGGCCGACGGGATGAAAGGGGCCATCGCCAAGGTCGAGGAACTGCTGGCGGAGAACCCGGAGACGCATTTCCCGGCCAACCAGTTCGGCAATCCGGCCAACCCGCTGATCCACGAGACCACCACCGGGCCGGAGATCTTCCGCGACACCGACGGCAAGGTCGACGTCCTTGTTGCCGGCGTCGGCACCGGCGGGACGATTACCGGCGTCAGCCGTTACCTGAAACAGACGCATGCGCTGAAGCTGACCACCGTCGCGGTGGAGCCGGGCAAGAGCCCGGTCATCTCGCAGACGCTGGCCGAGAGTGACCTCGCGCCCGGACCGCACGGCATCCAGGGCATCGGCGCGGGGTTCATCCCCGAGGTGCTGGATCTGACGTTGATCGACCGTGTCGAGACCGTCGAGGACGAGGAGGCCGTCGCGGCCGCGCGCGAGCTGGCTCGCAGCGAAGGCATCCTCTGCGGCATCTCCTCCGGCGCGGCCGCGGCCGTGGCCTTGCGGCTGGCGCGGCTGGACGAGTTCGCCGGCAAGACCATTGTCGTCATCCTCCCCGACGGCGCGGAGCGTTACCTCTCCACGACGCTCTTCGAGGGGATCGACGCATGACGCTGACCCCGCCGCCGGATCCGGCGCACCGCTACGCGCGGCAGCTCATCCTCGACGGCTGGCGCTCGGCCGGGCAGTCCTTCATCGGCAAGGCCCGCGTCTTCGCGCTCGGCGCGGGCGGGCTCGGTTCGGCCGCCTTGCCGTACCTCGTCGGCGCGGGTATCGGCGCGCTGACCGTGGCCGACTCCGACCCGGTGGAGACGGCGAACCTGCATCGCCAGGTCGCCTACACCGAGGACGACGTCGACCGCGACAAGGCCGAGGCCATGGCCGCGCGTCTGGCCAGGCTCAACCCGACGGTGATGGTGCGGGCGTTCGCGCACCGCGTCGGCGCGGAGAACCTGCCGCCGCTGCTGGAGCGGGTCGACCTGGTCCTCGACTGCAGCGACAATTTCCCCACCCGCTACCTCCTGGCCGACGCCTGCTGGCGTGCCGGGATCCCGCTGGTGAACGGTTCGGTCGTGGCCTGGCAGGGGTACGTGCTCAGCCTCGTGCCGCAGGTCGGCAATCCCTGTTATCGCTGCCTCATGCCCGAGCCGCCGCCGGCGGGGGAGGTCGGTTCCGCGCGCACCGTCGGCGTCTTCGGCCCGGCCGTGGGCGTGGTCGGGACGCTGCAGGCGTCCGAGGCGCTGAAGCTTCTCAGCGGCGGCAAGGAGACGCTCGAGCGCGCCATGATCCGCTACGACGCCGCGCGCCACCGCTTCCACCGCCTCGAGCGCAAGCCCGATCCCGACTGCCCGTTCTGCGGGGGCGGGTGAAAGGAGAGCGAATGAAGGCGCAGGAACGCGGCGCGCGTCTGGGCTGGTTGCTCGGCGGTCTGGGCGGCATTGTCTGGATCGCGTATCATGAAGCTAGACGAGTTTGTTGCCGCAGGACAGGCGATGGTATCCAAGCGCGATTTCTTCGATTCCGGCGACAGGCGGCGCTATAGCGGCGACCGCGGCGAAGAGGTATGGAGCTGGATCAACATGGACGAATCCCCCGGCTGCGGCGCGGGGAGCCGGTCCTGGCGTCGCCCGAAAATGACGATTCACCTGCTCTTCTGCGGCCTGGTCGCGGCCGCGGTCGCGGGCACCTTCATCGCCTTCTGGCCCGACCCCACGCCGCGAGAACGCTGTTACGCGATTCTGCGCGGATCCGGCGTGCGCGCGCATGCGAAAGCGATCCGGAGCCCGTATCTCCTGCGGTTCGTCGCCCGGTACGAAGGCCCGCCGCCCGCAGGCGAGAAATTCGCCGGCGAAGGCGTCAACGGCCTGCACCTGGCGGCGAAGCTCGACGACGCGGGCCTGTTCCGCGCTCTGCTTTATGCCGACGCCGACATCACCTCCTGCGGGGTGGTGACCTGGTCGGCCGGGGCGGAGCGGCAGAGCGGCGACCTGGGCACGCCGTTGGACGTGGCGGTGACCGCGCCGGCGTGCCGCGTGCTGCAGGACGCGCTCGGGCGGCTGCCGCTGATGCGCGATCATTCGGAGATGGTGCGCGCGGCTTTCTTCAAAGCCGTCGCCGAGGGGCGCTGCGACGCCTGCCGAATCTTTCTGGAAACCGGGAGCGTCGATCCGGACTGGCGCGACGAGGAGGAACGGACCGCCCTGGCGACGGCCGAGCGGAACGGCCATGCCGAGGTGGCGGAACTGCTGTCGGACCACGCGGGCGGACGGCAACGGCGTTTATCAAGGACGCGTAGCGCGGCAACGCCGGCCGAATTCACCGAGCAATAACGCCGCGCTTATCCGCCGCTGACAGGGCGGATTATCATGATCGGCCACCTCGCTTGCCACGCCCCGAGCAGATGAGGCGTTCCAGCTCCCCGCGCATTTGGGGGAGCGATTTTTATTCCGGGACGGTCAGTACGTCGGGTAAAGCCGCAGCTTCATATCCTCGACAATCGCCAGCGCGGGGGAAACGCATGACGTCGTACGCAAGGGGAATCTCCTTTCGTGCTGGGATGGTACGCTCTCATGATACGCCGGCAAGAAGCGGGGGGCTTTTTTCAAGCCGACAGGATTCTTTTCAAGCGAGAAACCAAGCCGATTCCGCCCGGCAGCGGTTGTTCGGCGGACCCCGTCTGTCGTTAAATGTTTGCCACAAAAGGATTTAAGGAATTCTTGGGCCAGCGCCGGGCGACGCGGTTTTTTTCAAAAAAAAGCGGCGCGCGCGGGGGATCGGGAACCGCCGGCGACAGTAGAGTATTGACTTGCGACTCGAGAGGCACAACCTTCTCCTTTCTGCCCCGGCCCCCCCAGCCGGGGTGTTTTTTTTTGGCTTTCCGCCAACTCTCCGCGAATCCCGATCCGCGCCGGAAGTCATGGCCGGCTTTGCGGCTTGAAGCCAGGCAAAGCCGCGGGATGGGCGCCGCGGAGGCGACATCGCCGCAAGCGGGGGCTACTCGATCACGATGGTGCGCTTGAAGCGGAAGAGGCGGCCCGCGCCGGGCGCGAAGGTCAGCGGCAGCGCCCGGGACGAGGGGTACGGCCAGGGGCGGCTCCACGAACCGTCAGCGGGCGAGCATTCCTCCACCTCGCCGTCGGTGCCGAAGTGGAAGACGATGCGCGCGGGCTCGAACGGCGTGCGGTTGACGATGAGCGCGTATTCGCAGCCCGTCTCGTCCAGGAACTGGCCCACCACCACGTCGTCGCCGGAACGCACGCACAGATCGCTCGGGTTGCCGAGAACGTACTGATCGAGCGGGCGGGTGTAGGCCAGATCGGCAGGATGGTGGTAGACGCCGATGTGACGCAGCGCCTTCAGCGTCGGCTCCCACGCGCGCAGCACCCGGTTGAGCGCCTTGGCCACGTGCCAGCCGGGCTTGGGCTCGTTGTCGCGGCCCATCATCATGTTGCCGTGGGCGTAGGTGAAGTACTGCATGCCCTTGGCGCCGTAGGCGAGGCTCATCATGAGTTGGATGCGCATCTCCCCGTCGAGTGTCTCCGGGGAATAGCGGTACGTGCCGTAGGTGAACGACCACATCGGCACCTGCCATTGGCGCGCGTAGAGGCGCAGGTGTTCGAGCATCTCGTAGTAATGGACGTCGATGCGGGCCTTGTGCCGCGGGAAGTAACAGGGGTTGGCCTCTTTCTCCCGGAGCCACTCGGCTTCGTCGACGACGTGGAAGGGGTACAGGTCGGCGCTGGTGAAGTCGGGGCGGCACATCGCGCCGAAGGTGTCCCACATCTCCTCGTAGCTGTGGAAGCCGCACCAACTGAAGTTGACGGTCCAGTGGTTGTAGTACGGCAGGTGGGCCGGGTCGTGCTCGCGGAAGAAGGCGAACGCAGTGGCGATATCGTCGAAGCGGTCGATCTTCGGCTCGTCGGCGATGTAATAGCCGTACAGCGCCTCGTGGTCGCCGACCTGCTCGATCAGCGCCTTCATCCGCGTGCGCCACGCCTCGTCCACGCCGCCCGGCCGGACGCGCAGGCCCGGAACCGAGACGATCAGCCGCACGCCGGCGTCCTTGGCGATGTCGAGCGCGCGGCGCGGATCGTCGGGGTCGATATTCGAGAGCGAGAGATTGAACCCCGCCGCGGCCAGATCGGCCATGGTGCGCTCGTTCAGCGGCAGCGCGTCGATGCCCGGGCCGATCCAGGCGAGGATGGGAAGCGGTTGCGCGGGGCCGAGCAGGTTCACGGAAGACTCCTTTCGGGCAAGACGAGAGCGCGTGCGGGAACGAGGACAGCATAGACCCGCGGGGCGTCGGCGTCAAGGGCGACGCTGGCGCGCGGGCGCGCGCCAAACCGGCACGCCCGCGCCGTCGACGGTGAGGGAGTAGAGCGGGAACGGCTTCTCGGCAGCGGCATGGGCGGTTCTAGCGAAAGGTCAGGCCGAGGTGGCGGCGCGGTCGCGGTACATCTGCCAGAACAAGATCCACGGATCGAGCATGAACTCGCCGCGCTCGTCCTCGATCTTGAAGACGAAGTGGCTGTGTTCCTGCACCCCGGTCAGCGTGCCGGCGCTGAGGGCGTACTTCAGCCCCGCCGGCAGCGGCGTGTGTTCGGGCACCAGCAACTCGACGATGTGATGCGACTGCAGGATCCAGGTCGCGCCGTCGTCCCACCGGTGCAGCCCGCGCCAGCGGTTGTTGTTCGCTCCGCCCGCGAGCGTATCGAAGAAGTACTGCTCGTCAAAGGCGATCGGCGTCCACAAGGGCGTGCCGGCGGGGTGGTTGATGTCGAGTCCGCCGTGGGCGTCGCCGCCGCCGTAGGGTCCCATCCAGCAGTCTTCGCCGCGGTAGCAGTCCTCGATGCGCAGTCCGCCTTTTGGCAGCGGGCACCACGGATGCAGCAGCACCGGGCAGATGCGCAGGGATGCATCCTGCACGGCCAGGCGCACGGTCTTGCGCGGGCGGCAGTCGCCGTGCGCTTCCTGGTACGTGTCGAAGAGGGCCGCGAGCGCGTCGAACCAGATCCTGAGGCCGTGGAACTCCCACGGCGGGTAGAAGCTCTGCTGCGTGCCGACGGTTCAGGACGATCACCACCGGCGCGAGGAAGTACTGCACCGGGTGGCCGTGGGCGGGTTTCAGGTAGCGCATCTGATCGTGCCCGGTGAGCTTGAGCTCGCCGATGTGCGCGACGGTGACGGTGGGCTGATTGTTCGGCCCTTTCAGCGGCATGCAGAACGCGGCGACCGCGAAGCCCTCCCGCAGCAGCGCGCGGATAGTCTCCTTGCCGCGATGGAAATCGCCGAGATGGCCCTGGTGGTAGAGCGCGAGCTTGCCGATGGGGGCGGTCGGATGAAAGAGATAGACGCGCGAGACGAGGCCGAAGTCCATCGCGACGACGAGACGGTCGATGCGGCGCAACGCGGCGATGTCGGCGTAGCGCTCGTCGGCGATATCCGTCTCGACTTTCGTCGGCAGGCCCGCGGGCAGGCCCGGGGCGCCGAAGACGAGGTCGATCAGCCTGTCGCGCACGGCCTCCGCGTCGGCGGGGGTATGGATCGAGATCAGGTTCGCGACGTCGGTGCGGCGGTATTCGGGCGGCGTCTGCAGGAAGCGCGGGTCGACCGGTTCCTCCCGCTCCTCTTCTTCGCGGAACGACGCGTAGGGCGGCCAGTGCCAGAGGAAGACGCCGGCGAGGTAGACAGCGAGGGCGACGAGCAGCGGCAGGCCGAAGCAGAGCGGCGCGAAACGTCTCACATCGTCTCCCCGAGGAAGCGTGGCGCGAATGCCGGCGGCGTATATCGAGGGCGGATATCGAGTATAGGAAAGCGGCGGGCGGGCGCAAGGCCCGGTTCGTGTTACCGCGCCGGCAGTTCGAGAACGACGGGAGCGAAACCGATGCGGCGCAGCGCGGGGGCGTTCCGGGCGATCATGCAGGAATTGCTAGCGCTTTCTTCACTTGTCACCAGACGTGCGGGCGGCTATAGTATTGCGCCGCGTCGGGAACGCGGCGACCGGCCGAGGGGGGAATCATGGATTTCTTCAGCGTGTTTTTCTACATCAGCATCGTCGCCGGGGCGTTGATGGCGTTCTCGATGGGCGCCAACGACGCGGCCAACGCCATGGCCTCGGCCGTCGGCGCCAAGGCGCTGAACGTGCGCCAGGCGGTGATCATCGCCGGGCTGATGAACTTCATCGGCTCGGTATTTCTCGGCGCGGGCGTGACCATGACCATCGTGCGCAAGGTGGTCGACGCCGACGCGATCCACGACCCGAAGATCCTGACGCTCGGGTTCTTCGCGGCGCTCTTGACGGCAGGGGTGTGGATCCTGATCTCGACGCTGACGGGCTTTCCGGTCTCGAGCACGCACGCGATCATGGGCGCGATGGTCGGTTTCGGCCTGCTGCAGGGCGGCGTGGAGGTGGTCTACTGGCACAAGCTGATCTTCGTGGCGCTGAGCTGGGTGGTCAGCCCGATCCTCGGCGCGCTGATCGCCGCGGCGATGTATCTCTTCATCCGCACCTTCATCCTCAAGCGCGCGCGGGTCGGACAGGCCGCGCGGATCTGGATCCCGTTCACCGTCGGGCTCGCGGGCATTATCGTGTCGTACATGTTCATCTTCGGTTCCTCCGTCGGCGAGAAGACGCTCGCGCCGCTGCGGGACGAGCCGCACGTGGGCGTGGCGGTGATGGTCGGCGTGGCTTTCTGTTTCGCGCTGGTCGCCTGGATCGGGATCCGGCGTTTCTTCCCGCCCGGGGAGGCGCCCGAGGACGAGAGCATGCCGAAGAAGATCTATCGCGTGCTGCAGGCGATGACCTCGGCCTTCGTGGCCATGAGCTGCGGCGCCAACGACGTGGCCAACGCCTTCGGCCCGGTGGTGGCGATCGCCTTCATGTCCACCGCGGTCGACCACATGCTGCCCGGCCCCGACGACCCGGCGCCGTCGGCGACGCACCTGCTGGTGATGGGCGGGTTCTGCATTGCGCTCGGCATCGCGCTGCTGGGCTACCGCGTCATCCGGACCGTCGGCTCGCAGATCACCGCGCTCGACAACCCCAAGGGCTTTTCGGTCGACTTCTCGGTGGCCTCGGTGGTGCTGATGGCAAGCAAGCTCGGCATTCCGGTCAGTTCTACTACCGTCGCCGTCGGCGGGGTCACCGGCGTGGGCGTGGTCGAGGGCGGGGCCAAGGCGGTGGACGTGAAGATGCTGGGCAAGATCTTCGGCGTCTGGGTCATCACCCTGCCGGTGGCCGGCGTGACCTGCTGCGTGATTTTCGCCATTCTCAAGGCGGCGTTCCTGTAGCCGGCGCATAAAAAAAGCCCCGGCCTGAGCCGGGGCCGTGGCGCATCGCGTGCCGTTTACTCCACCTCGATCTTGACGAAGCCGCGGTTGGACTTGAGCCCCGAGGCGTCGGTGGCGACGAAGGTGAAAACGTCCTCGCCGGTGAAGCCTTCGGGCGCCTTGTATGTGGCCTTGCCGGCCGCGTCGACGGTGACGGTGCCGTGATCGGCCGGGCCCAGCAGCGCGTAGGTTAGCTCTTCGCCGTCCTCGTCGGATGCCTTCAGCGTGACCGTGATCTCGGCGCCGGGTTTGGCCTTCAGTTCCTGGTCCGCCGCCAGCGGCGCGTGTCGGGTGCCGGTCTTGGCGTAGATCTCCTTGATGAACTTGGACTCCTTGCTGTTGTACCAGCAGTTGAAGAGGAAGAGGTTGCCCCTGGAGACCGCGTAGGTGGCGTTGTCCATGTTCTTCTCGAAGGGGTAATGGGTCATGCAGCAGAAGGCGTCGGGCCAGCAGGCCTGGAAGTAGTCGGGCACGCCGCGGACGAAGTGGGTGAACTTGGTGTGGCTGAATTGCGAGCTGTGGCGGTAGGACCTGGTCCGCGCCCACTCCGGCAGCAGCAGGATGTCGTCGTATTTCTTCACCGTCGGCTCGAGCCACCAGTTGCCGAACCACTCGCTGATGCTGTCGACGTAGAAGATGCGACAGTCCCAGCGCTCGCGGGCGTAGACGGCCTTGTCGCGCAGGTTGCCGCCGAACTCCTTGCCGTCGGAGACCTGTTTGAACTTGTCGCCCTGGAGGGCGATCCGCTGCGGGCGGATGGTGACGCCGGTCTCGAGGCCCGCGTCCTGCCACTTTTTGAAACAGGCGTCGACGACCTTCATCTTCTCGCCCTTGTATTCGACGATGGTGTCGAGCTCGGGGACGAACTTCTCGTGCAGCGGGTGCTCCGGGTCCAGCACGCGCGGGTCGCCGATATAGGTGATCGGGTGCGGATTGCGCGCGCCCTCGATATCCCACCAGATCACCCCCTGCGCGTCGACGGCCTTGAGCACCTCGATGGTGCGGTCGATCTCCTCGAGCAGTTTCCGGGCGAACTCCTCGCGCCCGGCGGGGGAGTCGATGTCGACGGTCTTGTCGTTGAACCAGCCGTTGGTGTTGGTGCCGCCCAGGTTGTTGCCGCGGCAGCCGAAGTAGCAGCCGATGGGGCGGCGGTCGGTCCAGGTCGCCGTCCGCGGATAGGCCCGGCCGAAGGCCTCGTAGGCGTCGCCGCAGACCTCGACGGCCTTGGCCGAGGCGGGGCGGAAGCGGATCGAGACGTGCACCGTGTCGGAGCCGCCGGTGGGGATCTTCAGCTTCTCGCTCCCCGGGTCGCCATCGGCGGCGGCGCGGACGGGCCAGGCGTAGCTCTTCTCCGTCTTGACGCGGTAGACGCCCGTCTGCCACTGCGGGTCCAGGTCGGCGAAGAAGATCTTGACCGGCTCTGCATCGAACGGCGCGGCCTTGTCCACCCACCAGTAGACGTGCGGGTCGGTGAAATTCCAGTGCGAGTAGGGGTTCCCTTTCATGCCCCACATGAACCAATGGTAGTCCCAGTGCATGTTCTGGGTGTAGCCGTAGGGCATGACCTGCTGCCACTTGCGCGTGTCGAAGACGAGCCGGTCGTTGAGCTGCAGCAGGTTGGCCTTCCACCAGCGGATCGGCGTCTCGGAGGTGTTGGTGATGGTGGCGGTGACGTTCAGGTCCGCGCCGTCGACGACGTACCGGGCGCTGAGCGTGCCCCAGGGGTAGGTCTGGGTGACGGTGTCGTCCTCGAATTTTGAGCCGATGGCTTCGGTCGGGAAGGGGTCCTTGCTTTTGTTCTCGTCGATGACGCACGGTTCCCACTGGTTGCCGTAACGCGGCCCGTCGGCGAAGCCGAGGCGGCCGTGACCGGACGGCTCGCAGTATTCCACGCCCTTGTACTTGAGCGACTGTACGCCGTCGACGCTCAGCTCGATCTCGAGTTCTTCCGCGCGCGCGCTGCACGCCAGCAACACGGCGGCCAGAACGGCCAGAATCAGTTTCCTGAATCTCATGATTTCCTCCCGTGAAAAAAGACGAGTGCGGAACAGGCGGCTGCCGGCGCCCGTGGTAATTTTTACCAAAATGGTTGCCGGGATCGACAAAGCGGCACCATGACTGGTATGCGTATTTTGGATATAGTATTATGATAGGACCGAAGAGGGGGGCGCGTCAATGCAAAAAAGTCAGATTGCGAGGGCGAGCGCCGCCACGCGTCCGGCGCCCGGACGGGCGGGCCGTCCGGACGACCGGGTGCTGCTGGTTACCTTCCCACGATGCGGTTGAGCCCCGCGAGGATGGCGCGGACGGCGGCCTGGTCGATGTTGGTATCCATGCCGACGCCGAAGACGATCGAGCCGTCTTCGCACTTCAACGGCACGTACGCCACCGCCTGCGCGTCCTCGCCCTTGCCGATGGCCTGCTCGTGGTAGTCGTTGACGACGAAGGCGGGCGTGCCGAGTTGTTGGATCGCGTGGACGAAGGCCGAGACCGGACCGTTGCCGTCGGCTTGCAGCGCGTGTTCCTTGCCGTCGACGGTGAGTTTGACCTCGCCGTGGATCAGCGTCGGGTTCTCCCGGTCCGGGTGCGGCCAGTAGCCGACCAACTCGTACGGCCCGGCCGGGTGGACGAAGGTCTGCATGAACAGGTCGTACAATTCCTTACCGGTTACCTCGCGACCGACGCGGTCGGAGTAGTGCTGCGCCGCCGCGCCGATCTGCGGCATCATCGCCTTGGGCAGGTCGAAGCCGTACTCGCGCTCCAGAACCCACGCCACGCCGCCTTTGCCCGACTGGCTGTTGATGCGGATCAGGTTCTGGTACTCGCGGCCCAGCTCGTGCGGATCGATATGCAGGTACGGCACCTTCCACGCCATCTCGAATTCGCCCCCGCCTTCCTCATGCGCGCGCATGCCCTTGCGGATGGCGTCCTGGTGCGAGCCGGAGAAGGCGGTGAAGACGTACTCGCCCGCGTAGGGCTGGCGGTAGTAGACCGCCATGCCGGTCAACTTCTCGACGGTCGCGACGACGCGGTCGAGGCCGGAGAAGTCCAGCCCCGTCTCGATACCGCGCGCGGCGAGGTTGTTCGCCATGGTCACCAGGTCGACGTTGCCGGTGCGCTCGCCGTGGCCGAAGAGCGTGCCTTCCACCCGGTCGGCGCCGGCGCAGAGGGCCATCTCCGAGGAGGCGACGGCCATGCCCTGATCGTTGTGCGAATGCAACGAGACCAGCACCTTCTCGCGTGCTGAAAAGCGCCGGCAGAAGAGCTCGACCATGTCGGCGTAATGGGTCGGCGGGCGGCGCTCGACGGTGGCCGGCAGGTTCAGGATCAGCGGCTTTTCGGGGCTTGCGCGGCCCCACGTTTCAAGGACCGCCTCGCAGATCTCGACCGCGAAGCCGATATCGGTGTCAGTGAACTCCTCGGGCGAGAACTGGTAGCGGATGTCGCCCGGATGCTGCGCCGCGAGGTCGCGGACCTGCTCGGTCGCGCGCACCGCCGCGGCGACGGTCTCCGCGCGGGTCATCTTGAAGACCTGCTTCATGTGCAGCTCCGAGGTGGCGATATACGCGTGGACGATGGCGCGCGGATAATCGGCGAACGCCTCGAAGGTGCGCGCGATCAGGTGCTCGCGGCACTGGGTCAGGCCCATGACGAAGAGGTCGGCGGGGAGGTGCCCCTCGCTCGCGAGGCGCGAGGTGAAGTCGAAGTCGTCCTGGCTGGCACTGGGGAAGGCGACCTCGATGTGTTTGAAGCCGATCCCGCACAGCAGTTGGAAATACTCCAGCTTCTGCTCCGGGTGCATCGGGTTCGGCAGCGCCTGGTTGCCGTCGCGCAGGTCAACCGAGCACCAGATCGGCGCGGTCTCGACGCGGCGGGAAGGCCACTTCCGGCCGAGGATCTCGACCGCCGGCGGGTAGGTGTATTTCGGTTTATCGCTCATGGATTTCTCCTCGTGAATCGATCGGTCATACCGCACAAGGGGCACGGCGAAGCATGACGCGGCCGGCGTGGGAGAATCCCCGTTCCGGGCCGTGAACTCCCGTGAAGGCGATGGCGGTCGTGTCTTGTCGCATGATCTCTTCCTTCCGGCTTGCGCCCGCAGGCGTAAGCGCCTGTGCCACCCGGGGCGTGTCTTTCCAGGTGTCGGGTTACGCTGGACGAACCCGACCGGCATTCTGCATTCGCATTGCTTTATATCCGCGGCGAAGACGCGGGCAAACTGTAACCCCCGACACGGGGGAATAAAAAAACCCGCCCTCAAAGGGGCGGGTGAAGGTTCGGCCGGTCGCTCTTTCAGCCAATACGCTCCGCCGCGCCCCGTAAGGGGTGCGCAAGCAGCAGCAGGCTAAGCGGCGAGCGTGACATCCGTCGTCTCCTCGTCAATCGGTTACTACAGGCACTATACTCATCATGATCGGCCGGGTCAAGTCGATTCTGCAGCGTTATTCCGCCACATCCATGACGCAGAGCGGATCGCCGACCTTGACCTCGTCGTCCTCGTTGACCAGCATCTTCTTGATGGTGCCGGTCTTGGGGCAGGGGACGTTGAAGGTGGCCTTGTCGGTGACCATCTCGATCAGGTCGTCCTCCTCGTTGACCTTGTCGCCCTCGTCGAAGTAGGCGAACGAGACCTTGGCGCTGTCGCCGGCGTCGTCGCCGAGCGAGGGGAGGGTGACGGTGAATTCGGCCATGAGCGATCTCCTCTGATGGCGGGCGATACCCGCGTCGCGGCCTGCGGGCGCCCCGTTGTTCTTGGCGGTCCCGACGGCGGCCGCCTGCCACCTCCTGAACCGGTCCGGCGGAAGTTGGGCACCAACTGTAGCTGTCGCCGCCCTCCCTGTCAAGCAGGCAGCCGCGGGCGGGGCGGAAACGGCGCGGACGGGCCGTGCGGAGCGGATTTTTTCGTTCCGTTCGGCCGCGGTAGCTGTATCATATCCACGTACCGGCGGCGGGGAATGCGGGATGCCGCCGGCCTTTCCCCGACCAAGAAGGGCGCGCATGGCCACGCTGGTGGTGCATTCGGGAGTCGACGCGGGCGAGACGTTCCTGCTCGATCAGGACCTCTCGGTCATCGGGCGCGACACCACCTGCGCGGTGCGGCTCAACGACGGCCGCATCAGCCGTGCGCACGCGGAGATCCGCCGCGACGGTCCGGATACGTTCATGCTGTGCGACCGCGGCTCGGTCAACGGCACGCTTCTGAACGGGCGGCGCATCCAGGACTGGGAGATGCTGCACGACGGCGACGAGGTGCGCATCGGCAACTGCGTGCTGCGCTTCGTTCTGCGCGGGGTGGTCAGCCAGGCGCCGAAGTACGCCCCGGCCGACGGCGAGACCATCGTCGACCGCATGGACACGCAGGAGCTGCCGCCCCTGACCGGCCAGGGCGCCGGCGGCGCGGTCGAGGCGCTGCGCTTTCTGCTGAACCTCGCGCGCGCGGCCGAGGAGACCGACAGTCCCGAGGAACTCGCGGCCGTGCTCGCGGAGGATCTGGCGCCGTCGATCGAGGCCAGCCGGGTGCTGCTCTTCATCGGGCACGACGAGAACATGAAGCCGGTGGCGCGTGAGCTGCCGGCGCACCTGGCGCGCGTCTACGAGCAGCCGTACTCGAGCTCGATCCTGCGGCAGGTGGTGCACGAGCGCGTGGCGGTGATGTCGCGCACCGGCGAGGACGAGCGCTTCAAGGACGCGGCCTCGATCAAGGAACTGGAGATCACCTCCGCGATCTGCGTGCCGATCCTCGTCGGCGATGAAATGCTCGGCGCGATCTACCTCGACCGCCTCGGCGAGAGCGAGCCGTTCACCGCCAACAACCTCGAGCTGGCCACTGCCGCGGGGCTGCAGTGCTCGATGGCGCTCTTGAACCTGCGCCGCATCCAGGAGCTGCGCGAGAGCCGCGACCAGGCCGAGCGCGAGCTGACCGGGCCGGCCGGCTTCATCGGCGAGTCGGCGGTCTTGAAGCGCGTGTACGACTTCATCCAGCGCGTCGCGCCCACCGAGGCGGGCGTGCTGATCACCGGCGAGAGCGGCACGGGCAAGGAACTGGTCGCCCGCGCCATCCATCGCCAGAGCCCCCGCAGCGAGCGGCCGTTCGTTATCGTCAACTGCGCGGCGCTCGCCGAGAGCCTCGCCGAGGCCGAACTCTTCGGCCACGAACGCGGCGCCTTCACCGGCGCGGAGAAGGCGCGCCCCGGGCGCTTCCTGGCCGCCGACGGCGGGACGATCTTCCTGGACGAGGTGGGCGAACTCTCCGAGCCGATCCAGGCAAAGCTGCTGCGGGTCCTGGAGTCGGGCGAGATCACCCCCGTCGGCGAGGCCGGCGTGCGCCACATCGACGTGCGCGTGGTCGCCGCGACCAACCGCGACCTCGCGCGCGAGGTGGAGGAGGGACGTTTCCGGCAGGACCTGTATTACCGGCTCAACATCCTCAGCGTCGAGCTGCCGCCCTTGCGCGAGCGCGGCGAGGACGTGCGCGTCCTGGTCGAGCACTTCCTCGACTTCTTCGCCAAGCGGCTCACGCGGCCGGGGCTGACGGTGGAGAAGAAGGCGCTGGAGGCGTGCCTGGCGTACCACTGGCCCGGCAACGTGCGCGAGCTGAAGAACGCGATGGAGCGCATGGTCATCCTCGCGCGGGGCGAGACGATCACCGTGGACGACCTGCCGCCGGAGGTGATCGGGCGCGCGGCGTCGCCGGCGGCGACAGGGGGCGGCGTCCTGCGCTCCCTCTCCGACGTCGAGCGCGATCACATCGCCGCGGTGCTGGCCCACACCGGCGGAAACAAGAAGAAGGCGGCCGAGATCCTGCAGATCGACCGCTCCACCCTCTACGCCAAACTGAAGGTCTACGACATCGGCATGTGAGTTTTCCCTTCGACCGAGCCGGGACGGGGATAATCGTCTCAGCCCGCTGACGCCGAGGATTCCCCGCCATGCATTGCCGCCGCCGCATCCGGATCGTGCTCGCGCTGCCGCTGGTGGCGGTGGGGTGGTACGTGATGACGTACATGGCCGTGCGCGGCAGCGACAGCTACTTCGACATGGTCGAGAACGAGATGACCTACCGCGTCTGGGTCGGCTCGGCAGGGCTGGTGAGCGAACCGAAACGGCGGACACTCCAAGAGGCGGCCCGTGAGTACCGCGACGCGTATCTCGTCGCGCGGCTTCTCGACCACTGGCCGCTGCGCGTCTACGCGCCGCTGGCGGTGACGGAGCTGATCCTCCGCACCGAGTGGGCCGCGCGGGAGAAGATCATGTAGCTCGGGTTCGCGCAGCGTAACTCGACAGACTTCGCCATGACCTGGCTTTATGGGTCCAGAATACAGAGTGAGAACCCGCATGCCCGACGAATCCGAGGTACCAAAACCCGCGCAATCCGAAAAACCGGCCGAGTCGGGCGGCGGCTGGATCCGCCCCGGGCGGGCGTTGCTGGCGCTGGTCGTGGCGTATGTCGGCAGCTACTTCCTGCTGCGCGCGCCCGCGCTCGAGAGCGACCGGCTGGTTCGATTTAAATATCCCGGCGCGGTGCGGTATTATTCCAAGAGTACGACCGGCAACGCCTTGCTGGCGCTGGTCAAGACCCGCAGCGTCTTCCACGGGCTCTTCAAGCAGGGACACGAGTACGTCAGCGGCGAGTCGTGGGTCTTCGAGCAGCAGTCCAAGGCCGCGGCGCTGTACCGGCTGTACTGGCCGCTCGAACAGGTCGAGATGCTGCTGAGGTATCCGGGCATCGGCCCCGAGGACGTGCCGCGGGTGCCGACGCGGGAGTGAGTGCATGAACCGCCGCCATCCGCTCCGCTGTCGCCATTTCTGGCCGCGCGTGCTGGGCGCGGGCGCGTATCTGCTGGCGCTGGCGGCGCTCGTGACGCTCCGCCGCAGACGCATTCGCTGGTCTACCGCTTCCAGGAGTATGTCGCGCCCGGGATACATCCCGCGATTCCGTACAACTATGACGGCACCTGACGGGCCTGGTATACAGACGGCTCGCCGGCCTACGCGATAGCCTACGAAGAGGGTATCTTTCACGGCCCCTGGCGCGAGTACTACGAGAACGGAATGCTGCGGCTGCTCGGTTTCCGCATTCGCGGCTACGAGTGGCAGGGCGCGTACCGCTCGTATCACGAGAACGGCGTACCCCGCGAGGCGGGCTTCTACCGTGACGGCCAGCCGCACGGCGAATGGCGCTCCTGGCACGAGAACGGAACGCTGGCCGGGCATCTGCGCATGGACCGCGGCGACGTGGCGGAGGTGCTGGGCAAATGGGACCGCGATGGCTGGCCGATGGCCGGCCTCATCATCCCGCCGGGAACGCGCCCTGGCGGCAACTCCCGGCTCGATCCGGAGTCGCCGCGACTTGGCGCCTGCCCGGCGGCTAATAGAACAATAGCCTCTCCCTAATATGTAAAAAACCGAAATACTGAACGATTGATGGTATGATCCGTGCGCTCGGAACCCCGGTTCATGGAACGGGTTGACGGAGGCGCAACGGGGTACCGATAACAGCGTACCGACAGCGGCCGCAAGCACGCCGATGTCGCCATGGGAGCTACGCATGCCCGCCGACGACGAACTGCTGCTCAGCTTCATCGCCGAGAGCCGCGACATGCTCGACGAGGTCGAGCCGACCCTGATTGAACTGCAGCAGAACAGCGAGGAGACCGGCAACGTCGACGCGGAGACGTTGAACTCCATCTTCCGTCTCTTCCACTCGATGAAGGGGAGCGCCGGCTTTCTGAACCTGACCAACATCTCCGGCCTGACCCACGAGGCCGAGACGCTGCTGAACCTCTTCCGCGAAGGCAAGGCCGAACTGCAACTGGAGCATACCGAGATTTTCTGCCGCGCGCTGGACATGATGCGCGAGCTGATGGACCACGTTGAGGCCGAGGCCACCGATGCGGGCTACGAGGCGCAGACCGAGGCGCTGGCGGGCGAATTGAAGCAGGCGATCGAAGCGATCGAGGGCGGTGGCAAGGCGCCGGCGCCCGCGCCCGCGCCCGAGAGCGCCGCGCCCGCGCCGCCGCCGGCCGGCTGTTCGACAGCGCCGCCGCTGCCGAAGGTGGAGGCGATCGAGGACCCGGTGGCGCTGACGCGCAAGATCAACGACCTCCTGGTCGCGGCCGAGAAAGCCCCCGAGTCCGCCAGGGACGGCGAGGAGCTCGACCTGCTGGCGGCCTTCATGAAGGGACTCGCCGAGCTGAGCGAGGCCAAGGAGTGGGACGATCTGGCCAAGCTGGCACGCCGCGCCTACGGCGGCCTGCAGACCCTGCGCGCGGGCGACGCGCCGGCCAACGCCGAGACGCTGGGGGTTTTGCTCCGCATCCACGAGGTGGCGCTCGAGGCCGTGGACGCCATGGGGGACAAGGCCCCGGAGGTGGTCGCCGCGGAGGTGTATATCGATCTGATGGACGACACCTTCCCCGCCCCGCCGGCCGAGGGCGGGGTCGAGGGCGCGGCCCCGGCGGCCGACGCGGGCGGCGCCGGCGACGCCACCGGCCCGCACGTCCTGGCCATCGACGACGAGGAACCGGTGCTCGATGTGGTGCGCGCCATTCTCGGGCGCGCCAACTACCGCGTCAGCGGCCGCACCGATCCGGAGGACGCGCTGACTTTCCTCCAAGGGCCCGAGAGCGGCGATGTCGAGATCGTTCTCTCGGACTTCAGCATGCCGCAGATGGACGGGCTGGAGTTCATCAAGGCCGTGCGCAAGATCAAGCCGGACCTGCCGGTGATGGTGCTGACCGGCTACGGCGACAAGGAGCTGCTGGTCAAGCTGCTCGAGGTCGGCGTCGACGAGTTCCTGGACAAGCCGTTCAAGGAGGAGGTGCTGCTGCAGAAGGTGAAGGCCGCGCTGCAGAAGTTCCAGAACCTCCAGGCGGCCAAGGAGCGGCAGGAGGAGGCACTGGCGCCCAAGCGCGAGAAACGCATGGTGGCGCGGCAGGACATCCGCGTCGACCTGGACAAGCTGGACCTGCTGATCAATCTCGTGGGCGAGCTGGTCATCGCCGAGTCGATGGTGACGCGCAATCCGGAATTGAAGCGACTGGACCTGGACCTGGAGAACTTCGAGCGCGCCGCGCACCACCTGCGCCGCATCACCAGCGAGCTGCAGGACATCGCCATGTCCGTGCGCATGATCCCGCTCTCGGCCACGTTCCGCAAGATGATCCGCCTCGTGCACGAAGTGTCCAAGAAAGCCGGCAAGAGCATCCGGCTCGACCTGGTGGGCGAGGAGACCGATGTCGACAAGACGGTCATCGAGCAGATCGCCGACCCGCTGGTGCACATGATCCGCAACTCCTGCGACCACGGCGTGGAGCCGCCGGAGGAGCGGCGCGCGGCCGGCAAGCCCGAGCAAGGGGTCGTGGTCCTGGAGGCGCGGCACGAGGGGGGCGAGGTCTGGATCCTGATCCGCGACGACGGCCGGGGGCTGCATCGCGACAAGATCCTCGCGCGCGCCATCAGCCGCGGCCTTGTCGAGGGCGACGGCAGCGATCTGACCGACCAGCAGGTCTTCAAGCTCATCTTCGAGCCGGGCTTCTCCACCGCCGAGAAGATCACCGACATCTCCGGACGCGGGGTGGGCATGGACGTGGTAAAGAAGAACATTGAGAAACTGAACGGCCGCGTCGAGATCCAGTCCAAGGTGGGCGAGGGGTCGATCTTCATCATCCACATCCCGCTGACGCTGGCCATCATCGACGGTATGCTCGTGCGCGTGGGCGACGCGACCTACATCATCCCCACGCTTTCGATCCGCGAGTCGTTCCGCCCCGATCCGGGGACCGTCCACGTCACGCCCGACGGGCAGGAGGTGGCGCGCGTGCGGGATCTTCTGATCCCCGTCGTCCGCCTGCACGAGTTGTACAACTGCCCCGAAGCGTACGCGGACCTGCACCAGGCGATTCTCATCACCGTCGAGGCGCACAACGAGCCCTACTGCCTGATGGTCGACGAGATCCTCGGCCAGCAGGAGACCGTCATCAAGGGCTTGTCCGATTACATCGGCAACGCGCCCGGGGTTTCCGGCTGCACGATCCTCGGCAACGGCGACGTCAGCCTCATCCTCGACGTCACCAGCCTGATCGAGGCCGCGCGTCGTCGGTTTCAACTCGGAGAGGCCGTTTCCGCCGAAGACGAAGCGGCCGTTTTGCAGGGAGAAATCCGATGACCGCCAAGCAAGTCAGCGACAACGCGCCGAACCGGGACGCCGACGACTTCGACGACGTCGACAGCGACGAGATCGAGAACAAGTATCTCACCTTCCGGCTCTCCGGCGAGGACTACGCGGTCGAACTGCGCTACGTGACCGAGATCGTCGTCGTCCAGGAGATCACCCCGGTGCCGGACATGCCCGCGTTCGTCAAGGGGATTATCAACATGCGCGGGGCGGTGGTGCCGGTGATGGACGTGCGCGCGCGCTTCCACATGGAGGGGCGCGCCTACGACGACCGCACCTGTATCATCGTCTGCAACGTCCGCGACGTCTCCATCGGGCTGATCGTCGACACCGTCAAGGAGGTGCGCGACATTCCCGAAAACGCCATCTCTCCGCCGCCGAAGGTGAGCCGCGGCGCGGCCAGCCAGTACGTCAGCGGCATGGGGCGCGTCGGCGAGGAGGTAAAGATCATCCTCGACGCGAACAAGCTGCTCTACCAGAAGGAACTTGAGGCCCTGCAGGCTGCGATGTAGCCGCGCGGCATCCATCGTGATAGCTTCGGGCGGAGAAAGGACGGCGATGTTCAGCAAACTGGGAATTTCGGGGAAAATCTGGTCGGTGGTGGTGATCATCCTCTTCTTCGCGATCTGGGGTATCGCGAGCAACCTCATCGTCTCCGCGAAGCTCCGCGCCGAAGCCACCGAGGACGTCGGCGAGGAGTTGATCGCCTCGCACAAGGTCAAGATCAAGGCCCTGACCGAGACGATGGCCAGGGCGATCGCGTCCGAAGTCGAGGGCGTGGCCGAGCAGGAGAAACGTTTCGAGACGGTGCGCGAGATTCTCGATCCCATCATCTTCTACGAGAACAAGTCCGGCTACTACTTCGTCTACACCGACGACGGCACCTGCGTCACCGTGCCGCTCAAACCCGAGATGGCCGGCAACAACTACTGGGATCTCGAAAAGCACGGGCTCAAGCTGATCCAGGAGCTGTACGCCTGCGTCGGCCGCGGCGGGGACTTTCTCCAGTACAAGTGGGACAAGAATGGGGTCAAGGGCCTCGTCGACAAGATCAGCTACGCCGCGCCGATCCGCGGCACGCGCATGTGGATCGGCACCGGCGTCTACCTCGACGACGTGGCGCGGCAGCAGGCCAAGCTCGACCAGGGCATGCAGGCATCCATCGCCGGCGTCCTCTACGGCAGCGTCGGGCTGATCGTCGTGGTGCTCGCGGCGGTGGCCATCCCCTTCATCTACTTCCTCCAGCGCGGCATGGTCGGGCCGATGCGCGAGATCGCCGACGCGGCGGGGAAGATGTGCGAGGGCGATTTCACCGCCAGCGTGGAGTATCGCGGCGCCGACGAGATCGGCACCATGGCCGAGGCCATCCGCAAGGTCATCGCCACCCAGCGCCAGCGTGCGGAGGTGGCCAACGCCGTCGCCGCGGGCGACCTCTCGCGCGAGGTGCCGGTCCTCTCGGAGAAGGACGATCTCGGGCGCGCGCTCCAGTCGATGACCGGGCAACTGCGGAGCATCATGAGCGAATTGCAGCGCACCTCCGAGCAGGTCGCCGAGGGCACCCGCCAGATCACCACCTCCAGCCAGGGACTCTCCAGCGGCGCCACCTCGCAGGCGGCCTCGGTGGAGCAGATTTCCAGCTCGATGAACGAGATCGGCTCGCAGACGCGGACCAACGCCGAGAACGCCGGTCAGGCGAACAAGCTGGCCCAGGAGACGCGCGAAGCCGCCGACCGCGGCAACAGCGAGATGCAGAGCATGGTCGCGGCGATGGGCGATATCAGCCAGGCCAGCCAGGAGATCAGCAAGATCATCAAGGTCATCGACGACATCGCCTTCCAGACCA
>CAYWFP010000010.1:7620-68010 GCA_964457365.1 uncultured Planctomycetaceae bacterium | reverse complement strand
ACTTCCGCGCCGACGAGGTGGCTGTCGCCCTCGCCACGGGAGAGGATCGGGTCAGCCGCGCCACGGTCTATAAGACGCTGGCGCTGATGCTGCGCGTCGGCCAGGCCTGCGGCGCCAACCCGGTGCCGCTGTTGGTACCTTGCCACCGCGTCCTCGCCGCTGCGGGAAAACTAGGCGGTTTCTCCGGCGAGCTGGCGCGAAAAAGATTGCTCTTGATGATTGAAGCCATCTCCTGGCAGTGAGTTATGATTTTTCTCGAAACTTTTGGCTGACGCATGCGTGCCACCTTCCGGGAACATCTCGTCACTGAAAAGGGGTGAGTCATGTCACGCTATGGCCTGGTCCTGATCGTCTTCTTGCTCGCATGTTCGACGCGGACACGGACGGGAGAGGGCGACTACGTCACGCCCAAGGAGATCGCCCGCCAGCTCGAAGAGGAGGGATACCGCTCTCCTGGCGGCCATTTCGGTAATCGAAGCGGGACGAAAAAAAACGCCGCCCTCCGCGCCGGCGGCGGAGATGAAGAAACCGAGGGTGCGTTGGCGCTGGCGCTTCAGTGGCTGGCCACGCACCAATATCGTCGCGGCAATTGGCTGGGAGCGCGCTACGAGGGCGGCCACGATACCGACGATACGGTCACCGGGCTGGCGCTGCTGGCTTTCCTCGGCGCGGGGCATTCCGCCGACTCGGAGCAATATGGCAAGAACGTGCGCCAGGCGATCGAATGGATTCTCAAGCGCCAGGACGACGAGGTGCGCGGCCATTTCGGCAAATTCAGCTATCAAGCGGCATTTACGTTGATGGCGATGTGCGAAGCCTATGCCATGTGCGGCGACGAGGCGTTGGTCGAACCGGTGCAGCGCGCCGTCGACGCCGCCTGCAAGGCGCAGAACCCGGACGGCGGTTGGCGGTATGTGCCCAATTCGCGGCGGAGCCGCCGACGGGGTACGGCCACTTCCGACACCTCGGTCGCCGGCTGGTGGCTCATGGCTCTCAAATCCGCCAAGTCCGCGGGTTTCACGGTGCCAAAGGAGACTTGGGAGAACGCTGATCGCTGGTTCGAATCCATCGCCAAAGGGGAAGGCTACGACTGGAGCGGCGGGTATACATGTCCTGCCAAACAGCTGGTGCCGACCGCTGTCCTGATGTGCTGCCGGCAGTTCCTGGGCCACCCGCGTGATGACCCCATCATCCTCGGTTGCGCCGACAACCTGATCAACGAGCGCCATTTCTCTTTTTCGTTACCGGCGAGACGTCTCGAGTTCGACCAAGGATGCTCCTTTTTCTACCTCTGGTATTACGAGGCGCTCGGTTTCTTCCAACTGGGCGTCGGCAGCGAATACTGGCAGACCTTCAACCCGCTGATGAAGAAGCAGCTTTTGTCCACTCAATGCCGCGATGGTACGGTCAGGCGGTTCAAAGGCTCCTGGGATCCGTATCCGAACCGCCGTCAATCAGGGCGGGGCAACCATTGGGGCCGCGTGGGCCAGACCGCGATCGGCGCGTTGATGCTCGAGGTGTATTATCGGTACGAGCCCGTTCACGAGTACGACGACTATTACGCAGACGACGCCGAGTAGTGCCTTGTCGCGTTGCAGTATATGTGTGAAACCTTTTTCTCGCTTCTTCGTATCGCTTTCCAGAACCCAGAAGGGGAGGACATGTCGCGCGCTTCGTGGCTGCTGATTTCGATCATGGTTCTCGCCGCTTCGCTTCATGCGGGCGAGCATCACACCGGTGCGGCGGCAGAGAAAGCCGAGGCACTCGCCCGGCAACCCGGCGGCCGACTGCCGGATATCGATGGCGAGTTGGAAATCGTCGTCAACTGCCCGCACAGCAAGCGACCGCCGATCAGACGCCGTTTCGCCTGTAAGGTGGTCAACGGCAAGGCTGTCGCTTTCGAAAACTCGTTCAGTGACGGATACACCGAGGTATTCGGCATCAAGCGTCCGCTCAAACCGAACGCAAAGAGATCGCGTTCCGACAAGCAGGCAATCGCGGTCGCATCGCGGATGTTCTGGGCGATCCATGAACTACGTAGACGAGGATTAGCGGACAGGGACAATCCCGGCAAACCTCCGAGTCGATACGATTACGAATATGTCATCCGTCTGCGCGTGAACGAATATCGCTACGACAACCGCGCCCTTTACTACTTCTCGCCAGCCGAAAAGCGAAGCATCTCGATCTACCGCAGACGAGAGGGGGCGTTTACCGAAGCAATGAAAAGAATACTCGATTGTTTTCTTTACGAGATCGAAGAGCATTGGCACTCCTACGGGATTGGTTGTCGTGCAGCCGAGATCGTCCGCCTCGAAGCCTATTTCGGTCGCGCACCGGAAGGGGAGAGAACGGAGAAGTGACGAAATGGAAACGCCCCCGGCATGCCGAGGGCGTCGAATGAAGCGTGCCGAAGTCGTGCCGACGCCTATTTCTCCGCCGGTTCCTTCTTCTCGCGCTCGATCTTCATACCCTTGAAACCGGCGGCTTTCACCGTCTCCATGATCTTCAACATAGCGCCAGCTTTGGCGTCCGCGTGCGGTTCGATAACGATGACCGCCTCCGGATGTTGCGCGCGGTAGTTCTGCAAGGTCGCGGCCAGATCCTTCGACGCCACGGGCTTTCCTTCAAGGGTGACCGTGCCGTCGGCCTGGAGCGCGAGCGTGCAGTACGTCGGTTTCGCCACTACAGGCTTGGCGCCGGCCAGCAGCACCGTCCGCGCGTTGAGGTGATCTAGTTTGCTGTCGATCGCCAAGAGCGTTGCGTAATTCGCCGCCGGGACTACCGTCGGGGCCAGATCGGCCTTGTGCGCGACATGCAGCACCGCGTTGCCGTCCTGCAGCGCCTTGAGCAGATCGCGCGAGGCCGTACTCATGGTTACGCGGCTGCCTTCGGGTGTGAAGAACTGCGTCTGCACCGTCACCACCCCCGCTTCGCCCGGCGCGCGCCATTCCAGCGCCGGCGGCAGGATCTTGGCGATACGCATGCCCGGCGGCAAAACCAGCAACGTTTCGATATCCTCGTGAACCGGCGCGGACCAGTAGAGCGGATTCTCCCGCGTGTCCGAGCGCAGCCAGAAGAGCGAGCGCAGGCTGTCAGGAAGGGTCAGGTACAGGAACTGTCCGTCGCGGACGGCGAATTTTTGCACGCGCACGGTGAATCTCTCCAAGCCGGGGTAGCGCTCGAACTCCGTCTTCAACTCCACTTCCGGGGTTGCGCCCTGGGAGATGCTTGAGACTGCTTCCTGGAAGTAGCGTTTGCGTTCCTCCGGCGGCATCTCGGCGAAGCGCTTGCGCGCCGCGGCGTAACGCGTGCCGAAGAAGAGACGTTTCTTGGTAATGAGCGCCTCTCCGTCTTCCTGCAGACGGATGACGTAGCGGACCATGTCGCGGTTATGCATCTCCTCCGGCGCACGAATGGTCAACAATTTGCCCGTCTCCAGCGCCAATCCGAGGCGGCCGTCGTGGTAGGTTGTCCCCAGTTCGGCATATTGGTCGGTATCGTTGAGGTAGACCGTCTGTTTGCCGACCTGCACGCGCACGAGAACCACCGGGAAAGTCTCGGGGTGAGGCGCCACTTTCAACGGTTCCTGCAGCGCCGGTACCTGCGAGCCCCAACTCGCGAACACGAACGCCGGCTCGGCGCCGGCGCCGGCGAGCATCGCGTGCAGCAACACCGCCCGGTCGGTCGTGTTGCCGTAACCTTCCTTCAGTGTCTGGTCCGCCGGCGTCGCCGCTGTCAGCGGCACCTCATCCAGCGCCGGTCCGGCGGCCTGGATCTGCATCGCCACGAAATCGCGGATACGACGCACCTTTGTCGCCATGTCGCCCGTGTCGGCGGTCAGTTCCTTCGCCTTGCTCACCGCGGCGGCCTGCTCGCTTGCCGCGCTCGTCAACAAGCCCTGAAGTGTCGCCGCGTATTCGCTCCAATCGCCGCTGCTGAGAAAGAGCGTCGGGGTGAAGATGTACCACGGCGGCAGCGAACTTTCGCGTTTGACCGACTCCAGATCCTGTCCGACCCAGGTGTGAATCACCCGCCCGTCCTTGTCGGCAGCTTGGTGCTTGAGCACCTTTTCGTCCGCGGCCGCTCCGGTGACCAGGGCTTTCAGTTTCAGTCCCTTCGGCAGGTCCGCGGTGACGGTTTTGCGCAGCACCGGCTCGAAATGTCGGAAGCTCTCGCGCGTGGCGAAGAACGGCCTGTCCTTGACTTTGCGGACGATGCGGTAGTCGATGACGCTGCCGACCTCGACGCCGGGCAGGCTCGCGACCAGCGTCTTCCCGGCCGGGTAGCGGGGGGCTTTGCCGACCCATCCGGCGTCCATCAGGCTCAGTTCCTTCTCGCTGATGGTGCGGATCTTGCCGTCGGCGCCGGTAACTGCGGCGCGTTCGACCTTCACTTCCTCCCAGGCAGGATTGTAGCGTAGCGTCAACTCGCTGTGGTCCTTCATCCCCGCATAGGTGAGGATCTTCTTGCGCACGCTACGCGTCTCGGTCCACGCCGTTTCGCTCTCGACGGCGTAATCCACCGTCTCCTCGAGGACCACCACGTCCACGTCGGTCGGCAGCTTGTCGTCGTTGCCCGCGTGCGCGTCGCTCTTGCGCTCGAAGATCGGCATGCGCCGGGCGTTGTATTCCATCTGCGTCAGCGTTTCCTTTAATGCCAGATACTGCTTTGGAGAAAACTCCGGCACCTTCAGCTTGAACGTGCCGCTGCCGACGAGGTTCTGTCCCACCACCGCCAACGACTGTTTCCAGGTCACCGTGTCGCTCTCGAGCGGGGGGTAAACCGGCATGGCCACGGCCGAGCCGAGTTGCTCCGGGAGGCGGATCCGCAGGCTCTCCTGCACGCCGCAGGCGACGTCGATCAAAAGCGGGAAACGCCGTTTCTCCAGCCCCGTCCGGCGGAGAGCGAAATTGACCATTCCCACGCGCGTCCCCAATTGCGGCACCGGCAGCATCGCCAGTCCCTCGCTCTCGACGAGAATGCCGTCGGCCTCGTACCGCAACCTCACTTGCAGCGAGCGCGACGTGTCGCGCATGTCCTCCGGTTCGATGATGCACTCGGTCAAGCGTGCGCCCGCGGCCACGTCTTTCACCGCACCCTCGAAGTAGCGCCGTCGCTCGACCGGGGTGATGCGCGAAAAATAACCGCGATAGACATTGTCGTTGAAACCTTCGAACTTGAGGATGCTCTCGACGGTAAGGCTGCCCTGGTCGTCGATACGTCCGTTCGTTTCGATGAAGAGCATGTTCTTCGTCGCCGGTTCCGCCGGGGCTACGCGCAAGGTGTCGCCCTGGGGCGTGGCAACGAGGTAGCTCTGGTCGTTGAGGTACGCCGGCAAGAGCTGCTTGGTATTCTCGTCGGTCGAATCCATCAGTATGTAGTTGCCGTCGGCCTCGCGCACCGCGGAGATGGCGTGGTTGAAATACGGCTGCGGCACCTCCGGGTCCTTCTTCGGTCCGTTGTGGATCAGCACCGGGAACGCCTCGAGGCCGGCCACGCGCAGCATCGAGACCAGGAGCGCCGCCTTGTCGCGGCAGACGCCGCGCCGGCGCTCGAAGGTCAGGCTCACGTCCTGCGGCTCGTATCCGGGAGCCTTGTTGTCCTCGGTGACCGAGAGATAACGGATGTTCTGCGAAACCCATGTGAATACCGCTTCGATCTTCTCCGCGCGCGTCTTGGTCTGCGCGGTCAGCTCCGCCACCTTCTCCTTCATCGCTTCGCTGGGTTTATAATGCGGCTCGGAGAGATTCCAGTACCAGCGCGAGACGTATGGCCAGTCCGGGCAGGTGCTGACCAGCAGCCGTTGGACGTAGTTCCAGTAGCTCGGGGCGTTGGGTTCGGGGAACATCCGCGGCACGTCGTGCACTTCCCAGCGATAGTGGATCCGCCCGTCCTCGGTCTTCGGCGGGATCGCTTTCACCGTTCCCTCGATCGTGTCTTGTAACGCGAGGCTCTTCAGCGGCAGCGACGTGGGGCCGTCGATCTCCACGGTCATCGACAGGAGCGGCCGGGTCGACTCGAAGACAAAGAAGTCGTTGAAGCTGTTCTTCATGCGCGCGCGGCCGACGCGGTCGTACATGACGAAGTGCAACACGTCGCCGATCTCGAGGCCAGGGACGGCGACCTGTCGGATTTTGTCGTTGGTATTGTAGATATTGGCCGACATGCTCCCCGGGTTGATCATCACCTTGCTCTTGGCCATGGCATCGATGACCTTGGTCTCGCCGTCGGGTTTGATGATCTCCAGCACCGGAATGGCGCATCCGTCTGGTTGCTGGTAGGGAATGGTGAAGTAGCTCGAGACCGTCTGGTGCGCGCGCTTGCTCTTCTCGGTGAGGATCTTGAGGTATTCCTCGTGCCACTGAACGTAAGCGCCGTCGGCCTGGTAGCTCACGCGGACGTGATTGCCTACCAGCACTTCGTCGGCATTGGGATACTTCTCGCGCGTGATCTCCTTGGCCGCCTCGAGCATCGCCGCGCGATCGAGAAGTTCCGGCGGTGTCGGCGGCGTCGGCGTCTTCTGCGTTTCCTCACCGGCATATGCCTGGCACCAGCACGCCCCCAGCAGCAATAGGCAGCAGATCCATCGCCTCATGGTGGGTTGTCCTCCTCTGGTTCGTTCGGATTCGTATCATATTCGTTGCGGGCGAACAGCCATCCCGGACGTTTCTGTCGTCCCGACCATGCATATCCTTCCCACAATACGCGCTCGAACGGCGCTATTCAAGGTTATACGCCTGTAGCGCGCCGTGACAACCGGAAAATAGCTTTTTGCTTGCGACCGGTGCGGGGCGAATTACAATTTAAGCGGCTTTCGTCAGCTGGACGTGCGCACGGACGCGCCGAGGGGAAGGGAACAGATGCATGTCCGTCTTCCGCGCCTACGATATCCGCGGACGCTATCCTCAGGAGATCGACGAACCGCTCTTCTGGAAGATCGGCGTCGCCACCGCCCGTCAACTTCAGGCGCGTACCGTCGTCGTCGGCCGCGACATGCGCGACAGCAGCGCCCCGCTGGCTCGTGCGCTCTGCCAGGGGCTCAATCAGGGCGGAGCGCAGGTCATCGACATCGGCATGGCCTCTACGCCGATGCTCTATTTCGCCACCGCTCTCTATAAAGCCGACGCCGGCGCACAGGTCACCGCCAGTCACAACGCCACCGATTACAACGGCTGCAAGCTCTGCGGCCCGGGCGCGTCGCCGCTCAGCTACGAGACCGGCCTCGCCGAGATCGAGAAGCGTGTCCGTGGCAACACCCTCACTCCCGCCGACGACGCGGGCGCGGTCGAGCCGCGCGAGGTGCAGCCGAAATACGTTGCCGAACTGATGAAGTACGCCGACGGCATCGACGCGCGCACCGTGGTCGTCGACGCCGGCAACGGGGTGATGGGGGCGTTCCTGCCGGCATTGTTCGCCAAGCTGCCGTGCGAGTTGATCCCGCTTTATTTCGAGCCTGACGGTTCCTTCCCGCATCACGAGGCCAATCCCATCGAGCCGGAGAACCTCGAGGCGCTGATCGCCAAGGTCAAAGCCACCGGTGCCGATCTGGGCGTGGCCTTCGACGGCGACGGCGACCGCTGTGTCTTCGTCGACGAGAAAGGCGCGGCCGTGCCGAGCGATCTGGTCGCGGGTCTTCTGAGCCAGGAGGTGCTCGCGCGCGATCCGGGCGCGGCGGTCGTGCTGGATCTGCGCTGCTCGCGCGCGGTGAAGGACGAGATCGAACGCCTCGGCGGCGTGCCGGTCATTTCGCGCGTGGGGCACAGCTACATCAAGGCATTGATGCGCGAGCACGACGCCATTCTCGGAGGCGAACTCAGCGGCCATTTCTATTTCCGCGAAATGCACTACGCGGACAATGCCGAAATGGCCATGCTCGCGGTGTTGACTCTGCTGGGGCGCACCGGGCAGAAGCTCTCGGAACTGGTTGCTCCTCTCAAACGCTATTTCGCCACCGGCGAGATCAACTTCTCGGTCGAAGATCCCGCGGCTGCCCTGCAGAAAGTGGAGGACGCGCTCCGTTCGGAGGTCACGGAGGTGCAACATCTCGATGGACTTTCGCTCGCCGCCGAACACTGGTGGTGCACTCTTCGTCCATCCAACACCGATCCGGTCGTGCGACTGACAGTGGAGACCGACGCACCGGAGCTTCGTGACGAATTGCGCACGCGCATCGAGACGATGTTGCGTTGACACTACCGCTTCTGGGAAAAAGAGGAGAGCCATGCGTGCGGGTCGGGCAATCGTTTTGGCGACACTGGTCTGCGGAATCTTTTTCGTGCCCTTGTCGGCACGAGGGGCGGATTTCGGCGGCGGGGAGATAGGCGTAGCGGCCGGGAAAGGATTTTCCGACGATGCGTCGATTAAGACGTTTTGTCAGAATGTTCTCGAGAAGTTCGTCGCCAAGGATATAGCCGGCGCTTTCACGTTGATGCGCCCGCGCTGGATCCTGCCTCCGAACGAAATCGACAACCTCGAGCGATTGACCATCCAGCAGATCAACATGATCATGCCCCGGTTCGGAAAGCCCGTCGCCTGGGAATTCGTCCGCAAGCGCAGCGGTGGTCAATCGGTCGTTCTCTTTACCTACATCGTCAAGCACGAGAACCACCCGATCCGTTTTCAGTTCTGGTTCTACAAGCCGCGCGAAGAGTGGATCCTCAACTCCTTCTCGTGGGACGACAAACTCAAAGAACTGATTGTGGCGGAATAGAGCCGGTCGCAAGGCGATCAGACTTGACACGTTTCGCCCGCCCCGAGCCGCAGACACTTCTGACCGAACGCGTCGGCCAGCGCCTCGGTCGCTGACGCGCCGGTGCAGTGAAGCGGCGCCACCTGCTCGACGCCTTCCGCTTTAAGAGCGGCAACGGTACCGGCGATACGCGCAAGCGGGGCATTGCCGAGGTGCATGCCGCCGATGACGAGCTTGATACGCTCGCGCGGCCACTTCGTACGCACGTGCGCGAGCGTGTTGACCACGCCCGCATGGCAGCAGCCGAGCGCGAGGATCAGTCCGTCCTTCTCCTGCAGCACCAACGACTGGTCGTCTTCGAAAACGTCGTGCTCGCGTTCGCCGCGGCAGTCGCGCAGGTAGCGCGCCGGTACGGCCTCGAAGTCGTTCCTGCGCGGCACCGTGCCGGTGGCGAAGACGCCCGGCGCCAGTTCGAGCCAGCTCAGATGCGCGTGAAGTCGTGCGGTGCGTTGCTCGATTTCGTGCTTGGTCAGCGGCATCCCCGCGACGCGGTCGCTTCCGTTTTCGCGCACGTATTTCGGCAGGAACGCGTCGGGGTGAAGATACACCCGCGCGCCGCGCGCGCCGCGCAGGGCCGTTTCCAAACCGCCGGCGTGGTCGTAGTGGCCATGGCTGATCAGAATCCATTCGACCTCTTCAAGGTCGACCCGGAGTGTCTTCGCATTCCGTGCAAAGAGCCCGCTGGCGCCCAAGTCCAACAGGCCCGATGCCTCCTCGCGAGCGATATGGAGCGAGAGCCCGTGCTCCTCGCCGATGTCTTCGCGTGCCGTCCGGTCGTCGACCAGTATCGTGATGCGGGTCATGCTGCTCCGATTATCGCGCCGGCCTCATAATCGCCTTCCGTCCTCCGGCTCGGGTTGTCAACAAAAGCCAGTGCGGATTGACAGAACCCAAGCCGCCTGCCGGCACTCCGGCTGAATATCCAATAACTTGCTGCAGGCAGTTTAGTGATCGCAGACGTTGTCGCCGCCGACGAGGCGGCCGGCGAGGTGCTGCCGGACCAGTTCCGTCGGTTCGTCTGCCGGCGCGCCGACGACGACAGCGATTCCATGCTCGGCGAACAATCCCTGCGCGCGGCTGCCCATGCCGCCGGCGATGACCGTGTCCACCTTCCGCTCCGCGAGCCACTGCGGCAGCACACCCGGCGCGTGCGCCGGCGGTGTCAGAAGCTCCGTTTTTTTGACCGTGTTCTCCTCTACCTCGACCAGGGCGAACTGTTCGCAATGTCCGAAGTGCATGCAGAGCTTGCCCGCCGCGAGCGGTATGGCGATACGCATCCGTGTTCCCTTCTCGTCTGAATGATCTGCGCGGCTCTCCAGTGCCAGCGCCGTCTCCACCACGCGGGCGAAATTACGCTGCGCGGTGTTCTCCGTTTGTCGAAAGTAGTCGCTGAGTTTGCCGTCGTCGCCGAGGCGCCGCAGGTCCGGGTCCAGCGGCAGGCGCGCCAGGAACGGCACCTCCATCTCCTGCGCCATGCGTTCGCCGCCGCCGCGGCCGAAGATCTCGCTGACCTCGCTGCAGTGCGGGCAGACAAAGCCGCTCATGTTCTCCACCACGCCCAGAATCGGCGCCCCGATCTTGCGGCAGAAGGTCACGCTTTTGCGCACGTCCGCCAGCGCCACAGTCTGCGGCGTGGTCACGATCACCACGCCGTCCACCTCGCCGATGCTCTGGATTACCGACAGCGGTTCGTCGCCGGTGCCCGGGGGCGAATCGACGATCAGGTAGTCCAGTTCGCCCCAGTCCACGTCGCGCAGAAACTGCTGGATCACGCCCGCCTTCATCGGCCCGCGCCATATCAACGCGTCGTCGTCGTGCGGGAGCATAAAGCCGATGCTCATCACGTGCATCCCACTGACGTACTCCACCGGCAGCATCGCTCCGTCGGCTTGCCGGATCGTCTGCCCCTGCAGGCCCAGCAGCGTCGGTACGCTCGGGCCGTGGATATCGATGTCCAGCAGCCCCACGCGTTTGCCCTCCAGCAGCAGCCGCACCGCCAGCCCCGCGGCGACGGCGCTTTTGCCTACGCCGCCTTTGCCGGAGAGCACCACGATCTTGTGCTTGATCATGTCCATCCGCCGCGCCAGGGCCTGGTCCTCGGCCTGCCGCAGCGGCGTTTCGTCGCGCGGTTGCGATGAGGGGCATCCCTCGCCACTGCAACCGCCGCATTCCTCGCTCATCCCTTCTCCTTAGAACCCGCTAAGCAATAAGTTCGGGATTCTGAAATTGCGAAAAGCCTTCCAGGTCACGCAGCCCCTCGGCGTATTCCTCGAAGATTTCCGCCCGGCCGGTGCAGTCGCGGGCGAAGACGGGTTGAATCGGCGTCGATTCAGGCACGGTGTGTGCGCTGCAGATTACGCCGCTGGGGCTGAATACGATTTCGGTCATGCGGAAGTTCCTTGCCTGAGAGATTTCGGCCTGATTTTTTTCTTGCCGCCGGCACGAAACCGTTTTCGAAAACGCTGATGATCCGATTTCCCGGAGCGATTTGCCGCTTACCAGTGTCCCTGGACGTCAGGAGCGTTCGCCGCGGAGAGCGTGCCGGCCTGGAATGCCGCCAGCGTCTCGCGAGCGGTTCCGGTAGCGCCGGTGTAGATGGCGATCTTCGCCGCCTGCAGCGTACGGAAGGCCTTGGGGCCGCAATGGCCGGTCAGCACCGCCTCCACCCCGGACTGCGCCACTGTCTGGGCGGCCTGGATGCCGGCCCCCTGCGGCGCGTTCAGGTTCTGCGCGTTGTCCACCGCCGTCGTCTCCTCGCTCTCGGTGTCGACGATGAGGAAATGCTTCGCCCGTCCGAAACGCGGATCCACCGCGTCGTCGAGCGTCTGACCTTGCGCTGTGATAGCTACCTTCATACCATCTCCTTATGGCTGGTGCCGCCGTCTATCCGTCTGGTGTCGATCATTCGGCTTCTTTATCGTCGACGTACGCGGCGCGGTTTCGCGTACTTCGGATTGAGGACGGCTCTCCCCCGTCTCATCCTTCGCCGTGAAAGCCAAAGACCGAGGCGAACGATTCTCGTCCGTGCGCGGCGCGAATAGGCGTTGCTGTTCGGCGATCAAGTCTACCAATTCGCGTGCGCATGTCCCGTCGGCCTCGCATGCGATGCCGCGTATTGCCTCCAGGTCCACCTCTGCCAACGGCCGGCCGGCGAGGTATTCGCGCAAGCGTCGTTCGCATGTCCGACAACGCGGCGCGTGATGGATGGCGAAACGCTCGAATTTGAGCGTGCCGTCGGCATCGCTGAGACGGAAACGGATGTTGTCGCGACACGAACCGGTCATGGCGTTTTCCCTGTTTGAGCGCTCGGCGCTTCCCGAGAAACGTGATGGCGGAGGAGAGGAAGCGAGAAGGGGTTACTCCCCCTCCTCCAGACCACCACGGGGAAGGCTCAACCTTGTCCCTGGCCGGGATTCGGGCCCGTTTGCTGCCAGTTCCCCCCCCGGCATCTGCCGGCCGAATCCGCGCCCCATGCCGCGGCCCATGCCGCGCCGGCCCCGGCCCATCCCGCGGCCGCAGGAGCCGCGACCCATGCCGAAGCGCACGGCCGGATTGACATTCGGCTGCGCTGCCTGCATGCCGGCCGAGGTGCAGTAACCCCGGGCTCCACCGGTCATCGGCCCCTGACCCATCGGACCTGTTCCGTCAAATCCAGGCATTGTCTGTTCCTCCTTTTATGAAGTATTGCCGTCGGCACAACTGTCTGCGTTCGTATCCAGGTCGGCGTTGGCCCATAATCAGCTATGCGCTTTCCGCATCCGGCCGATGTCGCCTGTTCCGAAAGCGCCATCGACCCTGGCAACGACCGCCCCTGCCGACCATGACCGCAGGTTTCAACTCATTGTGCAGAAAACAGGTTAACGCATCTTCCGCTTCGCCGGTGACAAATCCGTAAACCGTGATTCCCAGCTCATCCAAGCGCGTAGCGTCGCGGCGACAGAGCGCGCCGCAGATTACGCCCCTCACGCCCAGATCGGTAAGGCGTTCCGGCCTTCCAGCCGGCGGCCAGTTGGCGATGGCCATCGTCTGGCGTTCTGCCGGCACGCCGTCTTCCACCGCGATCAGCATCAACTCCTGAGCCATGTCGAGACGCGGGGCTACGCGGGTGCCGAACAGCGGAATTGCAATCTTCATCTCGCTCTCCGCCTTTTCATGCAAATAGACAAAGCAAGCTTCGATCCAATCCGGTAATTTTCCGCAAATATCATGCAATGCTTTATTTTCAAGAATGTTATGATTCACGCTCGCCGCGGCATCGGTTTGCCGGTATTGCATAATTGCAATATGCGGGATGAGGGGGGATGGCGATAATGCAATCAGGGGTAGGTGATGCCGCAGCACTTCATCTTGCGCCACAGAGTCGTGACGTGGATGCCGAGCTCGTCCGCCACTTGGCGGCGGTTGCCTTGGTGGCGCTGCAGCGCTTCGCGAATGGCCTGGCACTCGGCGGCCGCAAGTGGATCGGCAGGGGGCTCTTCTTTGTAATCGTTTTTGGTTAAACCGGTTGCGATATTCTCCGGCAGGCACTCCGGCTCGATCCACGGCCCGCGGCAGAGCACGAACGCCCGCTCGATCGCATTGCGCAGTTCCCGCACGTTGCCGGGATACTCGTAGGCGAGCAGGGCGCGAAGTGCTTCCGGCGCAACGCCTTGGATGGATTTGCCCGTCTCGGCGGCGAACAGCTTGACGAAGTGGTCGACCAGCAACGGGATATCTTCGCGGCGCTCTTTCAGCGGCGGAATGGCAACACGGACCACATCGAGGCGATAGAACAGGTCCTCGCGGAACCGCCCCGCCTGCATCTGTGCCTGCAGCGGCTTGTTGGTCGCGGCGATGACGCGCACATCGGCGGGAACGGCTTCGTTGCTGCCGACCGGTTCGTAACTCTTCTCCTGCAAGACCCGCAGCAGTTTTACCTGCATCGCCGGCGAGATATCGGCGATCTCGTCGAGGAAAAGCGTTCCACCCTTGGCGGCGGCGAAGCGCCCGGGCTTGTCGCCGCTCGCGCCGGTGAATGCGCCTTTGACATAGCCGAAGAGTTCCGACTCCAGCAGGCTCTCTGGCAGCGCGCCGCAGTTGACCGCCACCAGCGGCGCGTCCTGGCGCGGCGAGAGATTGTGCAGCGCGCGGGCGACAAGTTCTTTTCCCGACCCGGACGGTCCTTCGATCAGCACCGTCGCGTCGCTCGCGGCGATGTCGGGGAGGATGTCCAGAAGCCGCTGCATCTGGCGGTTCTTGCTGACGATATCGGCAAAAACGTAGCGGCCGGCGATCTCGCGGCGCAGCAGTTCCAATTGCGAGAGATCGCGAAAGGTCTCCACCCCGCCGACGATATTGCCTTTCGCGTCGCGGAGCGCACCGGTGCTGATACTGATCGGCACCTCCTCGCCGTCGGCGCGCAGGATGGTGGCGCGTTCGCAGACGATCTTCTCGCCGCTTTGCATCGTTCGCTCGAGCGCGCAGTCGTGCTGGCAGATCGAGGCGCGGAAGACGTCGAAACACTTCTGCCCCAGTGCCTGCTCGCGCGGCACGCCGGTGATCTCCTCGGCCGCGCGGTTAAAGAGCGTGACATTACGCGCGCGGTCGACGGTGAACACCCCGTCGGCGATGGCGTCGAGGATGGCCGACTGCGAGTCCGGCGCGGACTGCGAGTCCGGCGCGGACTGCGGGTCCGGCGCGGACTGCGGGTCGGAGGAGGGGCCTTGGTCACTCATGGAACCAGCATACGCCGCGCGACGGGGAATGTAAAGGCGTTGAAGCTCCATCACCGGCGTGGCATGCTGTGTGGCGATATTTCGTCGGCAACGTATCGAGCAGGAAAGATTCGACATGGAAGCAGTTCTCGGGCAGTTTGCGCCCGTGCTCACGCGGGGCGCGCTCCGCGCGCGCCCGGACCGCCCCGCCCCGGCGGGCCAGCGTCGCGCCACGACCGCGCGCAGATTAACTCGCCCTCAAAAACAGTTTTAAAAAGTCAAAAATGCGATGATATTTCGGGTGTGCGCCGGACGAAATCATGACGGGAAATCAGGGTGTTAGCGGTAGAGGAATTCGTCTCCTTCGCACCGTAAAATACCCGAGTCGTCCCAGGGCCCGGGTGATGCTCTCGCGGATGCGTTGCGCTTCTTCGCGCTCCGTAAGATCATTCTGATCCGTTTCCGCTGCGTTGTCCAGTTCTTTTCGCGCCCGCGCGAGTTCCTTTCGAAAACGTTCGCGGTCTTCGACGGAGACGCTCTCGCGGGCCCGCCATTTCGTCCCGGGAGACAGCGCGCCCGGGCGGACGAGTTCGTTGCAGGCCAGCCGCGCGCTCTCCACGTCGTCGCAGCTCCAGCAGGCCTCGCGCCCGTGCCGGGCGGCGATGCGATGCGCCGCGCGCGCCTGCTCTGCCGCCGGCTCGCGAGGCGGTTCGACCGAACCGCGCGCGCCGTCAACGAGTGCTGCGCGCATCTCGAATACCGCTGTGGCGCGGCCTTCGTCTACCGCCGCCGGTGGCTGGATATCGTGCTGCGCCGGCGCTTTCGCCGCTACCTGCCGAAATGGTTCTTCGCGGACGCGGATACGGTCTGCGGCCGCTAGTTCGACATCTCGCTCCACCGCTTCCTGCCGCCGTTCTTCTTCGAAGATGTCGGCCGGCTCTACCAGCGCTGGCGGGCGGGGCGCCGCGGCCTTTCCCGGCGCCGATAAACTTCTTGCCAAACCGCCCGTCATCTGCTTGCATGGTCCGCCATCCGCCTATTCGCCGACCCGCCGGGAGGACCGCCATGCGCACAGCGTTTCGTTTCCGTCGAATCGACATTGCCCGCGCCTGCCTGCTCGCGATGATCGCGGCGGGTTCGTGCGCCATCGCCGGCGCCGACAAGACGTTCGTCCCGGCCGAGGCGACCATCGACGGCGAGACGGTGGCGGTGAAGGGCGTCGACGCCCCGCAGGCCGTGCGCTACTGCTTCGCCTCCTTCGTCGATCCGCCGGGAACGCTGGAGAACGAGGAGGGGCTGCCGGCCTCGCCCTTCCGCACCGACGACTGGCCGCTGGAATAACGGGAGGACCCCCATGATCTGTCACGGACTGGACTGCCCCGGCTTCGCCGAGGCGCACCCGCACGAGAACGGCGGACTGCGGTTGCAACGCGTGCCCGAGGCCGTGCGTACCGAGCTCAACGAACGCGCACAGCAGCGCGTGCTGCACGCGGCCGCGAACGAACTGCGCTGCGTCACCGACGACGGCAGCCTCACGCTGACGCTCTCCGCGCCCGGCGGCGGCATCCACGGCGTCGTCTTCCACGGCGGCTTTCAAAGCGGGCAGCAGTTCGGCGTCGGCGAGACGCCGCGGGAGATCCGGATCGAGCCGCCGCGCCGCTTCCACATGATGGAGAAAGGCGCGTTCGCCGAACACCTCTACGCCACGCGCGTGACGCGAATGATCCTCGCCGGCGGGGAGGTGGTGCTCCACGGCGCGGAGGGGCCGGGCCTGCGCGTACCGACCGGGGACGAGCTGCCCGCGCGCAAGCTCCTGACCTACGGAACGTCGATCACCCACGGCGCGGCCGCGTCCCTGCCGCACCTGTGCTACGCGCGGCAACTGGCGTGGCGGCTGCAGGCCGACCTGGTCAACCTCGGCGTCGGCGGCTCCTGCCACTGCGAGAAAGCCTTCGCCGACTACATCGCCGGACGCGAAGGCTGGAACATCGCCCTGCTGAGCCTCTCGGTGAACATGATCGGCGCGGGCTTCAGCCTCGAGGACTTCCGCGCGCGCGTCAAATACCTGCTCGATGTCGTGGCCGGGAACAACCCGCGACGGCCGGTGGCGTGCATGACCATCCTGCCGTACTTCCGCGACCTGCCGAAGGTGAACGACCCGGCGCCGCAGCAGCCGCCGGTGGAAGGGTACCGCCGGCAACTGCGCGAGGCGGCCGCCGCCTGCGCCCGCGCGAACCTGCACGTCTTCGAAGGGCCGGAGATGCTCGACCGGGTCGACGGCCTCAGCGACGACCTGCTGCACCCGGGCGACCTGGGGATGATCCGCATCGGCGAGAACCTGGCGAAGAAGATCGCGCCGCTGCTGGCGTAAAAAAACCGCGCCCTTTACGGAGCGCGGCTTTGCATGGTATTCGGTTGATCGCGGCGCTCAGGCCTCGCGCGCGCGACGCACCGGCTTGGGCAGCACCGCCACCTTCGGGTACGGCACGCGCGGCAGTTCGCGCTGGCGGGTGAACTCGGCGCCGACGTCCTCGACCACATCCCGCCAGTGCGCCTCGCGCCAGAACTCCAGGCGGTTATGCGCGTCCATGTGGAAGACCCGCAGCGCCAGGTCGTTCCCGAAGAAGGTCTGCGCCAGCGCCGTCGGCACCACCACCGCCGCGTTTTCCACCGATTGCACCTGCGCGCTGGGGAAGCGCTGCCGGAGTTCCGCGCTGGAGGGATACCCTTGGGCGTCGGCGAAGTAGGCCATGACCGCGCCGAGCTGGGGGCTGCCGACGAGGACGAGCGTATCGACCATGGCGAACTGGGCGATATCGACGCGCACGCCGACTTCCACGGCCCTGGCGTCGACGCGCACGCTCGGGGCGTTCTTGCGCGGGGCGTAAACCTGGCTGAACGACATGTCCACCCCGAAGACCGGCTCCTCGCCGAGGGCGGGCGCGGGGCGCGGCGCGGGGCGGGTGTTGTTGATGTGGACGAGCAGCCCCACCACCAGCAGCACCACCGCCGCATGCAGGGCGACCGAGGCGATGAAGTACGGGCTGCGGCGGCCGTAGTCCCAGAGCCGCAGCACCGTCGGCTTGCGCTCCTCGCGCAGGTGGCGCTCGCTGGCGCGGGAGGTCTTGTAGCCGATCCTGGCCTGCTCGGCCATGCGCGTGGACTCCTCCATCCGCTCCTTGAGCGCGACGCGGAAATGCGCCGAGAGTTCGATGGGGACGAGTTCCTTGCGCAGAACCGCGAAGGTCTCCTCGACGGAGAGGCTCTCCTGCGCGCAGTCGAGGCAACCGCGGAGGTGCCGTTCGACCCGGGCGCGGGCCTCGGGATCCAGCTCGTCCTTGTGATAGTTGACCAGTTCGGCCCGTATCTGATGGCAACTCATCGTCTTTCCTTCGCCTCCGTCTTCAGTCCGCGCCCATGATTCCCGCGCGGGTCAGGCTTTCGCGCAACCGATTGACCGCCACGTGCATCCGGCTCTTCACCGTGCCGACGGGGATATCCAGCGTCTGGGCGATCTCGGCGTATTTCATCCCCTGTACCTCCGAGAGCACGAAGACCATGCGCTGCTCCTCGGGCAGGGCGGCCACCGCCTTCATGACCACCTCCTGCCGGTCCCACCGTTCCATGCGCGCCGCCGGCGGCTCGACGTCGGCCGGGATACGCTCGTGCAGGCTCAAGCCCTCGTCCACGTCCACGTCGAGGCTGCGCGGCGAGGCGCGGCGCTTGCGACGGCGGTAAAAGTCGATCCAGCAGTTCTTGGCGATCTTGTACAGATACGTCGTGAACTTCGCCGTCTCGACATAATTGCCCGCGTGGAGATACAGCTTGAAAAACACCTCCTGCGTCTGATCCTCGGCGGTCTGCCGGTCGCCGACAAGGCGATAGAAGAAGTTGAACAGCCCCATCTGGTGCCGTAAGACCAACTTCTCGAACGCCTCGGCATCGCCTTCGCGGAACGCGGTCATCAATTCCGCATCCGTCTTCATCGCCATCTCCACAAGCCTAAACGCCCGGCTGCATGCCGAAGTTCATTTTTACCTTCATTCTCATATTTGGCAAGACACAGCTAAAATTAATTTACATAAATTGACGTGATATTTGCGAAAAACAGGCTTTTTCGTGCCGCTATGCATTTTCCGAAAAATTCGCAACTTTTTTCGGTCTGAAAATTTGCTAACGACGTTTTGCACGGTAGATTTGATATAGGCGCGCTGGGTAACCCTGTTCTCTACCCCACAAGCGTTTCCCAGACTCCGATAGCTACAAAGCTCAACTCGGCGCGCCCACTCCCCCCCCGCCTGCCCCCCAGGCGGGTTTTTTTCTTGTCCCTTTCGTCCCAAGCGGTTATAGCGATTTCCCTTTTTTCGCGATTATCGCGAGAAACGTTGTCCCCGCGTCATCACTTCCGGATGAACCCGGGACGCATGAGAAAACCGGCAGAAGGCGGAACAACGATGCAGACGATGGCGAAGATGGCGGTGGTGGCGATGCTGGGGATCATGGTGGCCGGCGGCGCACAGGCAGAGGAGCGGCCCTACGTGCGGCAGCTCACGGCGATGCGCAATCAGACCTAATCGCCGTCGACGCTGACGGTATCGGAGAAGCCGAACTCGGTGAGGATGGCCCGGAGCTTGCCGTTCTTGCGCATGGCCTTCAACCCGGCGTTGAAGTCCTCGAGTTTGGTGCGGTAGTCGGGGGCCTTTCTGGAGAAGGCGATGTAGAGCGGCTTGATCTCCAACGGCGGCTGCAGCGGCTCGATCTTGCCCTGATGCGGAGGCAGGTTCCGGGCGATCAGGTAAGTAGCCACGAGGCGGTCGATGACGATCAGGTCCACGCGCTTCCCGAGCAGTTTCTTCAGGTTCTGCAGATCGTTGGTGCATTCCTCCTTCTGCAGATAGTCCGCGTCGTCGAACGCCTTGGTGTTGACGTAGCCGCGGATGATGCCGATCTTGAACGGCTTGAGCGCTTTCAGGTCGCCGTCGTACTCGATCTCGCGACTCTTGAGCTTCATCAGGACCAGCGGCCCGCCGTGGAACGGATCGGAGAAGACGAAGTCCTGCTTACGCTCTTCGTCGTAATATTCGGGAAAGAGCCCGTCGTACGCCCCGCGGCGCGACTGGGCCACCGCCCGCGCCCAGGGCAGAAAGTCGATGCGGATGTCGTTGACGTAACCGGCGGCCTTGAACGCCTCGCGGGCGATCTCGGCGACATAGCCGTTCCTGTCCACCGTCTCGCCGATGTAGGGCTCCCAGTTGAGCGAGGCGAGCTTGATCACGTCGGTGCGTTGCTCTTGCGCGCCGCCGGATACGCCGGCGAGCCCCCCCAGCAGCAGCAGACATACCAGACGCATCCACATGCGGATTCCTCCCGTCCCAGCGCCCCGTGGCGAAGGCGCACGGGCACGCACCATGTATAGCCGCCCAGAGTCAGGCTTCGGTTAGCGGAATGCTCTATTCGCGTTAAATGCGGCCAGCGCATACCGGTGCGGTATGCGAGAAGCAACTCGCGCAGGCAGGCGCAGCCACATGGCCGGCACGACAACGCACGGGGCGGCAACCGCGGCGACGACCGCCGGACCACCTTGAGCACGTCGCTGAAGCCGTGTTCCTCCAATATGGATTTGAGCTTGCCGCTCTGGCGTATTCTGGCCAGCCCCTCGTTGTAGTCGCGCCACTTGCGCTCGGACTCCGCGACGTTGCGGGAGAAGCCCACGTGCAGGTTGTTCAGCGCCAGCGGCGGCTTGAGCGGCTTGATCTGCTTGAGCTTGCCGGGGATGCGCAGGGCCAGGATGTAATTGGCCACCAGGTGGTCCATGGCGATCAGGTCCACCCGCCCGGCCAGGAGCTGCCGCAGGTTCTGCTCGTTGGTCGGCACCTCCGCCTTGTCCAGATAGTCGGCCTCGTCGAAGGCGCGGCTGTTGACGTAGCCGGCGATGACGCCGATCTTGTAGCCGCGCAGCGACTCCATGGTGCCGTCGAAGTCGACGTCGTCGCGGCTCTCGAGCTTGAAGAGGACCACCGGCCCGCCGGGGACCGGATCGGAGAGGCGGAAGAGGCGGGTGCGCTCCTCGCTAGGGTACATGCAGAGCACGCCGTCGTACTCGCCCTCGCGGGTCAGGTCGACCGCGCGCTGCCAGGGCATGAACTCGATATTGATGTCGCGCAGCCGATAGCCCGCGGCCTGGAACGCCGCGCGAGTGATGTTGGCGATGTAGCCGTTCTTGGGCATGTCGCGCCCGATATACGGCGGCCACTCGAGGGTGGCGATCTGGACGGTCTTGATCTCGCCCCCCTCCGCCATCCGGTTGCCGAGAACGACAATTCCCGTCAGGATCAGCAGGATACGAATCGACACGTTCGTCCCTTCGCGGCCAGAGTCGATGTGAATACGCCCGCAACCAGGCCGGGTCGCGGGCGCGTATCCACCAAAACCGCTTCCGGCGTGGCGCCGCGGCCTCAGCGGTGCAGCGGACCGCCCTCACCCGCGGCCACGGTCTCCGCCGGCACCACCGCGCGCGAGACCTTGAGCGCCTCGGCGACGCCGTGCTTCTCCAGGATCTTCTGCAGGCTGCCGTCTTCCTTGATCGCTTTCAGCCCGTCGTTGAAGTCGGCCATCTTCTTCTCGTAGGCGGGCGCTTTCTTGGAGAAGGCGATGTAGAGCGGCTTGACCTCCATGACCGGCTCGACCGCCTCGATCTTGCCCTTGCCCTGCGTGACCGAGGTCGCGATCAGGTGCTCGGCGACGAGTCGGTCGATGACGATCAGGTCGACCCGGCCGGCGACGAGCTTCTTGAGGTTCATCTCGTCGCTGCCGGTCTCCTCCTTCTTCAGGTCGGTGCGGGCGTCGAAGGCCTTGGTATTGATATAACCGCGGACCACGCCGATCTTGTACGGCTTCAATTCGTCGAGGTTGCCGGTATAGGGGATCTCCTTGCCCTTGCGCTTCATGAAGACCAGCGGCCCGCCGGGGAACGGATCGGAGAAGACGTAATCGTCCTTGCGGGCCTCGTCGTAGTACTCGGGGAAGAGCCCGTCGTAGCTGCCGTTCTTCGACTCCGAGACCGCCCGCGCCCACGGCAGAAAGTCGATCTTGGCCGAATACCCCTTGGCCTTGAAGGCCGCGCGTACGATCTCGGCGACATACCCGTTGCCCTCGACCTTCTTGCCGATATACGGCTCCCAGTCGAGCGAGGCGAGCTTGATCTCGCCGCCACAGGCCACAACCGCGCTCAAAAGCATCAGCGGCACCACCCCCCCAAGAATTCGACGCGACATCGACTGCCTCCTCGTATTTGTCCTAAATCGGTTGTTTGCGGCTCCCAGATCCATCTGGCGCAACGCATACGTCGCCATGGAGCATACTAACACGAACAAGAAAGTTTTATAATTGGAATCAGATTATTCTGTTGTTCAGTTCGTATTTCACTCGCTCTGCACGATTGCCCCGGAATGCCATGAAAAAACTGCCCCGATAAAGAGGCAGGCGTGAATTCCGGAATACGTTGGCGATGACTATTTCTTGCTCTTTTTTGCGCCTGTTTTCTTCGCCGTCTTCTTGACCATCTTCTTGACCATCTTCTTGGCGATTTTCTTGATCTTCTTCTTGGCCGCTTTCCTGGCGGTCTTTCTCTTCGCCTTCTTGGTCGCTTTCTTCGTCGCCTTGCCCGCTTTCTTTGCCGCCTTTTTCGCAGTTTTCTTGGATGCTTTCTTCGCGATTTTCTTGGCCGCTTTCTTCATGGTCGGGCAGGTCTTGCTGCGGCAGCAAGCAGCCTGGTCGCAGATGATGTTCTCGGCGGTCATCGCCCTGGGGACGGGCAGACCCAGCAGGTACAGGATCGTCGGCGCCAGGTCGGCGAGCTTGCCGTGCGCGATCAGCTTCGTCCCCGGCGCGTCCTTGCCGACATAGATGCATTCGACCGGGTTGAGCGTGTGGCTGGTCTTGACCTTGCCCGTTTCGTAATCGATCATCTGGTCGCTGTTGCCGTGGTCGGCGGTGATGAGCACGGCGAAGCCGAGCTCCACCAGCTTGTCGGCGAGGCGGCCGACGCACTCGTCGACGATCTCCCCGGCTTTGCGCGCGGCCTCGAACTCGCCGGTGTGGCCGACCATGTCGCAGTTGGCGTAGTTGACGGCGATGAAGTCGTATTTCTCCGGCTCGGTCGCCAGCAGCTCCATCAGGCGGTCGGTCACGGTGTAGGCTTCCATCTCCGGATGCGAGGCGAAGCTGGCCGGGTCGAAGCGACTGGGCACGTCGACCTGATCCTCGCCCGGAAACGGCGTGGTGGACTTGCCGTTGAAGAAGCTGGTGACGTGGCGGAACTTCTGCGTTTCGGCGATGCGCAGTTGTTTCAAGCCCGCCGCGCCGATCACCTCGCCGAGCAGATGGTCCATCGAACCGCCGCCGCCCATGGGCCCCATCAGGTAATCCTGGAACTCGTCGTAATAGCGGGTGAAGCCGAGGTAGGCGACCCGGGGCCGATCCGGCAGGTCGCCCTCGTAATCCGGCTCGACGAACGCCTGGGTGAGCTGGATGGCCCGGTCCTGCCGGTAATTGGTGTGGAAGACGCAGTCGCCCTCCTCGATGCCGTCGAAGTCGCCGATGCAGTAGGGGGGGATGTACTCGTCGACCATCTCGAAGCCGTCGGGCGTCTTGTCGCGGGTGTACGACTCGTGTACGGCCTGAAGCGCCGTCTCCGCGCGACGCCCCGCGCAACGGACCAGGCAGTTGTACGCCTTGTCGGTAAGGTTCCAGTCGCGCGAGCGGTCCATGCCGTAGTAGCGGCCCATGACCGTGCCGATAGCGGCGTTGCCGACCTCGTCCATCACCTGCTGCAGCTTGGAGATGTACTCCTCGCAGCTCCGGGGCGGCGTGTCGCGACCGTCGAGGAAGGGATGGACGACGATGGCGCCGGCGGGGTTGTCCGCGCGGGCCTGGCGCATGATCTTGAAGAGATGCTCCTGGTGCGCGTGCACGCCCTCGTCCTGCAGCAGGCCCAGAAGATGGAGCGTGCCGCCCGTTTCGCGCCAGGCGGTGACGAACTCCCGCCACTTGGGCAGTTTGAAGAGCTCGCCCGAGCTGAGGCCGTCGTCGATGCGCTTGAGTTCCTGCACCACGATACGCCCGGCGCCCATGTTCAGGTGCCCCACCTCGGAGCTGCCCTGGTAGCCGTCGGGGAGGCCCACCGGCTCGCCCGCGGCCTCGAGCACGGTCCACGGATACTCGCGCTTGTAGCGGTCGCAGTTGGACGTATCGGCGGCGTGGACGGCGTTGCCCCTGGGGTTCTCGTTCAAGCCCCAGCCGTCGCGGATGATCAGACAGACCTGTTTCCTGGCCATGGTTCGCTCCTCTCTCAAAGCCCCGGCAATCATGCGCTGCTCCGCGCCGGGGACTCTCGCCCCGTGAATAGCATAGAATGCCGGAAATGACAATATGTAACGTCGGTTAAATCCGCCCGCTCCGGACGCAGGCGAAAAGGTTTCGCGCAACTCCGTAGGACATGCTAGAATGCCGCGCGGGCAGGGGTGAGCCGCCGAGGAGTCGAATCATGCATACGCTGGTATTGTTGCGCCACGGCCAGAGCCGGTGGAACCTGGAGAACCGCTTCACCGGCTGGACCGACGTGGACCTGACCGAGCAGGGCGAGGCCGAGGCCCGCCAGGCCGGCAAACTGCTGTTGGATAACGGGTATGCGTTCAACGTCGCCTTCACCTCCGTTCTCAAGCGCGCCATCCGCACACTCTGGCTGGCGCTCGAGGAGATGGACCAGATGTGGCTGCCGGTGCACCGCCACTGGCGTCTCAACGAGCGCCACTACGGCGCGCTGCAGGGGCTGAACAAAGCCGAGACCGCCAAGGAGCACGGCGAGGAGCAGGTGCAGATCTGGCGCCGCAGCTTCGACACGCCCCCGCCGGAACTGGAAGAGAGCGACCCGCGCTTTCCCGGGCACGAGGCCAAGTACGCCCACATCGACCGGCGCGTCCTGCCGCGGACCGAGAGCCTCAAGGACACCATCGCCCGCTTCATGCCCTACTGGCACGACACCATCGTCCCGCGCATCCGTATCGGCGAGACGGTGCTCATCGCCGCGCACGGCAATTCGCTGCGCGCGCTGGCGAAGTACCTCGACGAGATCTCCGACGAGGAGATCGTCGGCCTGAACATCCCCACCGGCGTACCGCTGGTGTACGAACTGGACGACGAACTGCGCCCGCAGGGCAAGCGCTACCTGGGCGACCCGGAGGCGATCAGGAAGAAGGCCGAAGCCGTGGCCGCACAGGGGGCGGCGAGTCGCCGCTGACAATAACGCAACGCGTCTGCGGAGAACCCGAAGCGGGCGTCTCCGCCGCGGGCACGCACGCCCCGTCTTCCGCACCGGCCCGACATCCATCACCGGCACGCGCACTGAAGAGCAGCCCGGGGCTACCCCAGCGCCTCGGGCAGCGTCTCGACGAAGGCCTCGATCTCGTCGCGGACGCGGCGGTACGGGGCGAGCGTCTCCGCCTCGGTCGTCGCCGCGGCGGCGAGCTTCGGCGGATCGTCGAAGCCTTTGTGGATCACCCTGGCCTTGCCGGAGAAGAACGGACAGTTCTCATGCGCGTGGCCGCAGACGGTGACGACGTAGTCGAATTGGACATCGCCCAACTCGTCCAGCAGCTTGCTTTCCTGGTGCGAGATATCGACGCCGGCCTCCCGCATCACCTTGACCGCGTGCGGATTGAGCCCGTGGGTCTCGATACCCGCGGAGTACGCCTCGATGCGGTCGCCCTTCAGGTGCCGCGTCCAGCCCTCGGCCATCTGGCTGCGGCAGGAATTCCCGGTGCACAGAAACAGCAGCTTCATCTTCCCGCTCATGATTCCTCCCCTTCCCTGCGCACCACCCGGATGAAGTCGTCGAAGATGCCCGGCGCGCAGGCGACCACGTCCCAGCGGTGCGGCGCGTACTCGACCGCGTCGAAACGCCCGCCGGCCTCCTCGATAACAATCCGGGCCGCGGCGATGTCCCAGGTGTAGAGTCCGCGCTCGTAGAAGCCGCTCAACCGCCCGCAGCCAACGTTGCACAAATCGTATGCCGCCGCGCCGAGGCAGCGGAGCTTGCGGATCCGCGGCGCCAGGCGCGACTGGATGGCGAAGTTCATCCGCAGCGCCTCGTCGGTCGAGCCGAAGCCGGTGGCGACCATGCTCTGCGAGAGTTCGGCCACCTCGGCCGCGCGGACGGGGCGGCCGTTCAGCGTCGCGCCTTCGCCCGGCGTGGCCAGGAACAACTCGTCCCGCAGCGGCACGTAGACGGCGCCCGCCAGCGGCTCGGCGAGGACGTCGTCGTTGCGCTTGTAACACGCGGCGCTGCTGCAGAAGTACGGGATGCCGTAGAAATAGTTGACCGTCCCGTCCAGCGGGTCCAGGATCCAGACGCAGTCGCCCGCGCCCCGCGCGCCGCCTTCTTCGCCGAGGATGGCGTGATCCGGGGAGGTGGCATGGATGGTCTCGACCATGGCCTCCTCGCAGAGGCGGTCGACCTCGAGCTTGATGTCGTTGCGCCTGGCCTCGTCCACGTTCAGGAGCGAGCCGTAATTCTCGGACTGGATCGCGCCCGCGCGCTTGAGCGCATCGACCATCGTCTGCAGCATCGCCTCTCCCGCCGGATATCCTGGCCGCACGCTACGGGCAACCCGGCCCCGCGTCAAGGCTTGAATCGGCCTCCCGCGGCGGTTACACTTGAGCGCAGACCTATCGCCAGCAGGATTTTCCCGATGAAGCACCAGCAAACGCCCGCGCACGCCTTCCGCTGCGCCTACCGCGTGCCGTACGCCGAGACCGACGCGATGGGGCGCGTCTATTACGCCAATTACCTGATCTGGTTCGAACGGGGGCGGACGGAACTGCTGCGCGCGGCCGGGCACGCCTACCGGCAACTCGAAGCCGAAGGAGTCTACCTGCCGGTGCGCTCCTGCCGGACGCGCTACTTCAGCCATATCCGCTACGATGACGAGATCGAGCTGGCCAACTGGGTCGCGGAGCTGCGCCGCGCCCGGGTGACCATGGCCACCAACGTCTCCCGCGACGGCGCCCTGGCCGCCACGGGACTGGTGGAACTCGCCTGCGTAGACGCCGCGGGCAAGCCGCGCGCACTGCCCGAGAGCCTGCGCGCCTGCCTGGAAGACTACTGCGCAGGGGCGGAGCCGGCATGAAACGCGTCGCGACGAGCCTGCTGCTGCTGCTGCTGCTGGCGCTCCGGATCGGCGCAAGTGAGGAGGATCTGCCGGTCGAGGTTTACGACGCCCGCCACGCCAAGACCCCCGCGAAGATCAAACTCTCGCTGGAACGGCTGGAAGCGTTCTACCAGGCCGAGAGCTACGGCCAGATCAAAAACGTCAGCGAGGCGCTGCTGGCAAACAAGCTTCTCCAGCCCAAGCCGCGGCGGGCCCGACTCGAGAATCCGAAAGCCGAACAGGCGAAGGAGCTGGCCGCCTACAACCGGGAACGCCTGCGGCGCCAACTCGTCCGCGAGCGCCTTCTCTTCTACCGCGCCCGGGCGCTCCTGGGGCTCTCGGAGGATCCGCCCAAGCCACAGGGACTCAAGGAAGCCGAGACGGAATTCCGCAAACTCGCGCTCAACGTCAAGGACCTGCCCCCGGCGGACGGGAAGAAGGAGAAAGACAAGCCGGAGCCGGAACCGCGCTTCGCCGACCCGCGTTACCGGGACGAGGCGCAGTACTGGCTGGGGCGGACGTACCTGGCGCAGGAGGAGCCCGCGACCGCCGCGGAGACGTTCCAGAAGCTGCTGGACTCGGGCACGGAGAACGCCGACCTGATCGCCAACGCCACGCGCTATCTCAGCATCGCCAAGATGCGCCAGAGCGAGAAGGTGGCGGACGACCCCGAACTCGACGCGCAGGAGAAGCGCAAGCGGAGGGACAGCCTTCTCGACGACGCCGCGCGGCAGTTGAACAACTTCGTGCGCGACTTCCAGGAGAGCCCGCACCGCGACCAGGCGGAGCTGCAGCTCATGGAACTGCAACTGCGACTGGGACGCTTTGCCGACGTCGAGGCGCTGGCGCGGAGCTTTATCCGCCGGGCCGACCCGGGGACGCCCGAGCGGGCGCTGGCGGCTTATTACCGCGCGCAATCGTTCTACTGGGAGGGCGAGATCGACCGCGCCGCGGAATTGTACGAGGCGGCCGAGGAGGAGGAGAAGCCCGATCCAGAGACGCTGACGAACATCCTCTTCGGCCTGGGCTGGACCAACGCCCAGCGCGCCCGCACCGCCGGCCCGGTCGAACGCGCGGAATTTCTCAACAAGGCGCACAACGCCCTGGCGCAGGCCTGGCAACGCATGGCGCACGATCCGAGCGACAACCGGCGCTGGCTGGTGGCGCGGGAGCTGACGCGCGTGCTGATCGCCCAGGGCGAGTACGAGCAGGCGCTGGTCCAGGTGCAGCACCTGCTGGGCGCGCACGAGATGGCCTTCACCGCCCACTTTCTCGCCGGGCAGGCCGCCCGCGGCTGCGGCAGGATCGAAACCGCGCGCGACCATTTCCGCGAGGTCGTCGAACGCGCCACCCGCAACGCCGACCAGCCTTACGTCCTCGAGGCGCTCGCGGCACTGGCGGAGATCGCCTACCAATCGGACCGCTACGCCGAGGCGTTCGAATACCACCGGCGCGCCGAGCGGAACGCCGTCCGCTACCGCGACTTCAACCGCGTCGCCGCGGCACGCCTGGGCATGGCCCACGCGCTGCTCGAGCTGCGGCACCCCGACGACGCCCGCACGGAGGCGGCGGTCGCCGGCCTCGCGACGGCGCTGATCCGGCAGATGCAGGCGGCCGCGCACGACGATCCGCAGCGCCTGCGCGTCACGGCCGAGGAAATCGCCTTCCGTCTGCACGTGCTGGGGGAGTGGACCGGGGCCGGAAAGGAGAACCTGCGGCGCGCGCGGCGGATGCTCGATCAACTCCGCGTGCGCCTGGCCGCGCAACTGCGGAAGGACGAACTCGACTACGTCGAAGGGCAGGCGCTCTTCTACCGCGCGGAGATGCAACGGGCCGCGATGCCATTCAGCATCAACACCAACCCCGACGCCTACAAGAACGTCTTCAAGCTCTACGACGACGCCGCCCAGGCGGTGGAAGCGGCGACGGTGGCCAACCCGCGCGGAGCGCTGGCGCCGCGGATCAACTTCCTGCTGGGGCGTATCCACTATCGCGCCGGCATGCTCTCGCTGGAACTCTCGCGGACGCTCAAGCGCCAGGGCCGCGGCACCGAAGCGGTGCGCTACGAGTCGGAGGCCGATACGGCCTTCGAGCAGGCGCTGGACCCGCTGCTCTTCGTCATCCGCAGCAGCGACAGGAACGTCAAGCTGCGCGCCGACGGCCGGGAGCTGCTGGGCGAGACCTACCTCAAGCTGCGCGCCTACGAGAAAGGCCTGGTGCAATTCAAGGCGCTGCAGGCCGATCCGTTCATCCCGCCCGCGCGACGTGCCGCGGCGGTGCGGCGCTGGGCCGAAGCGCTCGACGAGATGGGCAGGAAGGAGCAGGCGATCCACAAGCTCGAGCCCGACATCGAGACCCACCTCGCCTCGGCCATCCAGGCCGGTAAGCTGCTGCTGGAGACCGGCCAGCCCCGGCAGGCGCGGCAGGTGCTGCTGCTGAGCCTGCAGAAGAACCGCGACAACGACCCGGAACTGCGCGCCGCGGCGCTCTACCACGCCCACGCCATCGGCCTCGAGTACGCCCGCGCCATCGCCGGCGACGAGGGCGCGCTGATGCTTGAGCAGGAGTCGGAGCAGAAGCTGCTGGAGCTGGTCAACCGCTATCCGCAGACGCCGTGGGCCAACAAGGCGATGCTGACGCTGGGGCGGTTTCTGCTCGGGCGCGGCGACTGGCAGCGCGCCCTGGCCATGGCCGAGGAAACGGACAAGAGCATCCGTCTCAACCCCGACGCGGTGGACACCCTGATCGCGGCGCTGCTGATGAAGGGGCGCGCGCTGGCCGCGGGCAGGAAGTACGACCCGGCGCTGAGCGCGCTCAACCGCGCCACGCTGCAGAAATCCGACAACCTCGCCGGCCTGGCGAGCAAGGCCGCCGCCACCCGCGAGCAGGGGACGATCTACGAGACGCTCGGACAGACCGACCAGGCGCTGACGCACTACCAGCGCGTCTTCGTGGTCTACAGCAAGATCTGGGACGAGGCCGACGCCGCGCGCATCGCCGTAGCGGAGATTCTGCAACAGCGCGGCGACGAGGAGAGCCTGCGCCGGGCGTTGCGCATCCTCGAGAACGGGCACGACCCGGGAAAGATGCGCCCCTTCCGCGTCCGCATCGAGAAGTCGCTGCAAGCCAAGGCCTACAAGAGCATCGAGGAATAGCCGGGAGATGGGCGTGACGCGAATCCTGCGGCTGCAACGTCTCGTCGACGGCGACCACGGTGCCGGCAGCGCCCTGCTGCGCGGCCTGCTGGCCCCGGCGGGGCTGCTCTTCGGCTTCGTCGCCTGGCTGCGTGTCAAAAGCTACCGGGGCGGCTGGCACCTCACCCACCGCCCGCCGGTGCCGGTGGTCAGCGTCGGCAACCTCACCGCCGGCGGCACCGGCAAGACGCCGTTCGTCCGCATGCTCGCGGGGATGCTGCGGACGCTGGGACACCGGCCGGCGATCCTGTTGCGCGGCTACGGCGCGCGCAACCCCGAGGACGCCGACGAGGTCAGGCTCTACCGCATGCTCGCGCCGGAGATCCCGCTCTACCCCGGCCGCGACCGCACCCTCGGCGCTCAGCAGGCGGTCCGCGATGGCGCGGACGTGCTGCTGCTGGACGACGGCTTCCAGCACCTGCGCCTCGAGCGCGACCTGGACATCGTCCTCGTCGACGCCACCGCTCCCTTCGGCGGCGGGCTGCCGCTGCCGGCGGGGCTGTTGCGGGAGTTCTCCTCGGCGCTGAACCGCGCGCACCTGGTGGTACTGACGCGCACCGACCAGATCAAGCCCGAAGCGCGCGCGCGGCTCGACCAGGCGCTCGCCGCCCGGGTCGCGTCGCTGCCGGTGCTCGAGAGCGTGCATCAACCCGCGCGCCTGGCCACCCTCGACGGCACGCCGCAGGAGCTGGAATCCCTGGCCGGACAGCGGGTGGTCGCCCTGAGCGCGATCGGCCGGCCGATGGCGTTCGCCGAAACCCTGGGCTCGCTGGGCGCCACGCTCTGCGAGCAGATGGTCTTTCCCGACCACTACCCGTACACCGAGAACGACATGATGGCCGTCCGCGCCGCGGCGACGCGGCACAAGGCCCTGGTGGTGACCACCGAGAAGGACGCGGTCAAACTCAGGGCCGTCGCCGTGCCGGGCGAGCCGGTGCGCGTGCTGGGCGTGGACCTGCGGCTGCGCGACGAAACGCCGCTGCGCGAGATGCTGACGATACTGCTGGCCACCGCACCGGTGGCGTACCCCGCCCCGCCCCGCGCCGGTGGCCGCGCTTGACAGCATCCGCCCGCGGGCCTAGGATGTCCTTCTTACGCATGTAACCGGAGAACAGAAACGTGCCCGAGATGATCAAACGCATCGGCGTCGTCGGTGCCGGCACCGTCGGCGCAGGCGTCATCCAGATCCTGCAACAACACCGCGACCGCCTCGCCCGACGCAGCGGCATCGCGATCGAACTGGCCGCCGTGGCCGAACTCGACCGCGCGAAAGCCCTCGCCGCCGGCACGCCCGAAGCGCTGCTCGTGGACGACTACCGCGCGCTGTTGGCGGACCCGCAGGTCGATATCGTCGTCGAACTGATCGGCGGCACCGGCGTGGCCGAGGCGGTGGTGCGCGAAGCGCTCGAAGCGGGCAAGGCCGTGGTCACGGCGAACAAGGCGCTGCTGGCCGAGAAAGGCGGGCCGCTCTTTGCGCGCGCGCGGCAGAAGAAGCTGCCGCTGGCCTTCGAAGCCGCCGTCGCCGGCGGCATCCCCATTATCCTGGCGCTGCGCAAAGGGCTGGTGGTCAACGAGTTCCAGTCGCTGCTGGGCATCGTCAACGGCACCTGCAACTACATCCTCAGCGAGATGATCGACAAGGGCGTGCCGTATCAGACCTGCCTGGCCGAAACGCAGGCGCTGGGCTACGCCGAGGCCGACCCGGCCACCGACGTCGACGGCTTCGACTCCGGGCACAAGCTCGCGCTCCTCTCGGCGTTGGCGTTCCAGACCTGGGTCGACTTCCCGCAGCTTCACATCGAGGGCATCGCCGGGATCGACCTGCAGGACATCCGTTTCGCGCAGATGCTGCATTACACCGTCAAGCTGCTGGCCGTGGGCCGGCCGCAGAACGAGGAGATCTTCCTCTCGGTCCACCCGGCGCTGCTGCCGCGGGATCATCCGCTGGCGAGCGTCCACGGGTCGCTCAACGCCATCGAGCTCATCGGCGATGTGGTCAAGGAGTCGATGTTCTACGGCCGCGGCGCGGGGCAGATGCCCACCGCCTCGGCGGTGACCGCCGACATCGTCGAGGTGGCGCGCGCGCTGCAGGAGAACGCCTGCGCCTCGTTCTGGACGCCCTCGCCCGAACCGGCCTACCGCCTCGCGCGGATGGAGGACTACCGCTCGCGCTGCTACCTGCGCTTCACCATCGCCGACCGCGTCGGGGTTCTCGGCCGGATCAGCACCGTTCTCGGCGAACACGAGGTCAGCATCGCCAGCGTCCACCAGCACGAGACGAGCGCCGAAGCGGTGCCGCTGGTCATCGTGACCCATACCGCCCGCGAGGGCGACGTGCGCGCGGCGCTCGCGCGGATCGACACCGAAGACTTCGTGCGCGCGCCCACCGTTCGCCTGCGTATCGAGGAGTGAGATGCGTTACGCGCTGGTCATCCCCGACGGCGCCGCCGACCGGCCGCACCCGTCGCTGCAGGGGCGCACGCCGCTGCAGGCGGCGACGTTGCCGCACCTGGCCCGGCTGGCGCGCGCGGGGCGCACCGGCCGCGTCCTCACCGTGCCGACGGGGTTCAAACCCGGCTCGGACGTGGCGAACCTCTCGGTCCTCGGCTACGACCCGGCGACCTGCTACACCGGGCGCGCGCCGCTGGAAGCGGCGAGCATGGGGCTGACGCTCGCGCCGGACCAGGCGGTCTTCCGCGCCAACACCGTCACCGTCGCCGACGGCGCGATGCGCGACTACGCCGCCGGACATATCCCGACCGCCGAGAGCGGCGAACTGATCGCCTGGCTGAACGCGCGGCTGGAGATGCCGGGCGTGCGTCTCCATGCGGGCAAGAGCTATCGGCATCTCTGCGTCGTCGACGGCCTGGCCGGAGCCGTTCCGGCGCGGACGCCGCCGCACGACATCAGCGGCCGGGCCATCGCGCCGCACGCCCCCGTCGGCGAGAAGGCCGGATGCCTGCTGCGAATCGAAGCGCGCACGCGCGAGCTGCTGGCGGAGTGCCCGGTGAACGAGAAACGGCAGGCGGCGGGACATCCGCCGGTGACGCAACTGTGGCTCTGGGGCGGCGGGGTGATGCCACGGCTCGAATCCTTCGCCGCGCGCTTCGGCGTGCGCGGCGGGTTGATCAGCGCGGTGGACCTGCTGCAGGGGATCGCGCGGCTGAGCGAACTGACGGTCATCGACGTCCCCGGCGCGACCGGGTATTACGATACCGACTACCGCGGCAAGGGCGCGGCGGCGGTGACGTTCCTGCAGGATCACGACTTCGTCGCCGTCCACGTCGAGGCACCGGACGAGGCCGGGCACAACGGCGACAGCGCGGAGAAGGTCCGGGCGCTGGAGAACATCGACCGGCATATCCTCGGGGCGCTCCTGGCCGAGGCCGAGGCGAAGAAGGACCTGCGCATTCTCTGCCTGCCGGACCATCCGACGCCGCTGGAATCGCGCACGCACACGGCCGACCCGGTGCCGTTCGCGCTCTGGGGGCCGGGTATCGGCGCGGGCGGGCCGGACGCCTTTACCGAGGAGGCGGTGGCGGAGGTCGCGCCGGTCGCGGCACAGACGCTGCTGCCGCTGCTCTTCGCTTGAGAAGGACGGGCATGGCCGAGATCTTCGACATCGTGGACGAGGACGGCACGGTGATCGGCCACGCCGCGCGCGCGGAGGTGCACGGCAACCCGGACCTGCTGCACCCGGTGGTCCACTGCCTGATCCACAACGCCGCGGGGGAATTGCTGCTGCAGTTGCGTAGCGCGAGCAAGGACGTGCAGCCGGGCAAGTGGGACACCTCCGTCGGCGGGCACGTCCGCAGCGGCGAGTCGATCGCGACGGCGCTCGCGCGCGAGATCCGCGAGGAGATCGGCATCGACCCGGAGCGACTCGCGCCGCGCCTGCTGTACCGCTATGTCAATAGCAACGACTACGAGAGCGAACTGGTCTATAGCCATGCGGCCGCATGCGAAGCACCGTTCGCGCCCCAGGCCGAGGAGATCGACGCGCTGCGTTTCTGGACCCCTGACGAGATCGACGCCGCGCGCGGCACCGGCGTCTTCACCCCGAATTTCGAGGACGAGTACCGCCGCTTCCGCCGCTGCCGGGAGAGCCGGATATGAATCCCGAACTCGACGAAAACCTGCTGCTCGCCTGCGGCCTGCTCTTCCTGGGCAGCATGATCGTCTCGCTGATCCTGACGCCGCTGATGAAGCGCCTCGCGCGTTACGCCCATCTGGTGGACATCCCCGGCACGCGCAAGATCCACCGCGAGCAGATGCCCTACGGCGGCGGCGTGGCCATCTGGCTCTCGATCACCGGCACCCTCGCGGCCTGCCACGCGGCCGTCTCCCTCGGCGGCTGGGCGATCCTCTGGGACGATCTGCGCGACGCCATCGCGCCGCACGTAGCGGGCATCGTCGGCGACGAAACGCTGTGGAAGCTGCTTCTCGTCCTCGGCGGCGGCACGGTCATGTTCGTGCTCGGATTGATCGACGACTTCCACCGGCTCTCGCCGCGGACCAAACTGGTCGTCCAACTGGCGACCGCGCTGGCGGTGGCCCTGGGCGGTATCCGCGCGACGCTCTTCATCCACAGCACGGTACTGACGCTGCTGTTGACGGTCGGCTGGATCGTCTTCGTCACCAACGCCTTCAACTTCCTCGACAACATGGACGGCCTCAGCGCGGGCGTGGCCGCCATCGCCGGAGCGCTCTTCTTCGTCGTCTCGGTGCAGACGGGGCAGCTCTTCGTCGCGGCGTTGCTGGCGGTCTTCGTCGGCGCGCTGGCGGGGTTCCTGCGCTACAACCTTTATCCGGCGAAGCTTTTCATGGGCGACGCGGGCAGCCTCTTCATCGGCTTCATTCTCGCCTGCCTGACCGTGGCGACGACGTTCTACGAGGGCCGCGGCAGCCTCTACGCCGCCTTCATGCCGGCGCTGATTCTGGGCGTGCCGCTCTTCGACGCGGCCTCGGTCATCGTCATCCGCCTGCTCCGGGGCCGGTCGATCTTCGTCGGCGACACCAACCACTTCTCGCACCGGCTGGTCCGCCTGGGCTTCAGCCGCCGCGGCGCGGTGGTGACGATCTACCTGCTCGGGCTGATCCTCGGCGGACTGGCGACGCTGCTGCGGCAGGTCGACACCGCCGGCGCGGTGGTGATCTTCTGCCTGGCGCTGGGGATCATCCTGCTGATCGTGCTGCTGGAAGTCACCGCCGCGCAACAGGATCGCTGATTCCGCGCGCCCCCTTCCCCGGCCGCGCCTTTTCGCGTTTACAGGCTCCCGCCCTTGTCGTACGATACCATGCGGACTGAAGGGATCGCGCATGTACGACTTCTCCGGACAGACGGTGCTGGTCACCGGCGGCACGCGCTCGATCGGCCGCGCCGTCAGCGAAGCGTTCCTGCGCGCCGGCGCCCGGGTCATCGCCACCTACGTCGGCAACGACGAGGCGGCCGCAGCCTTCCGCCGGGAGAACGAGGACGCGGGCGAACGGCTGCTGGTACAGAAGTTCGACGTCGCCGACTATGTCGAGGTGGAGGCGTTCTTCAAGGAAGTACCCGAACGCTTCGGCTCGCTGGAGGTGCTGATCAACAACTCCGGCATCCGCCGCGACGCGGTGCTGGCGATGATGCCCAAGACCGACTGGGACCGCGTACTCCAGGTCAATCTCACCGGCGTCTACCACATGTGCAAGTTCGCCGTGCAGCTCATGACCACGCAGCGCTACGGCCGCATCGTCAACGTCACCAGCCCCAGCGGCAAGTTCGGCTTCGAAGGCCAGGCCAACTACGCCGCCAGCAAGGCGGGGATGGTGGCGCTGACCAAGAGCCTCGCGCGCGAGGTGGCCAAGCGCAAGATCACCGTCAACTGCGTCTCGCCCGGCTACATCGACACCGACCTCATCGCCGACCTCTCCGCGGAGCAGCACAAACGCTTCCGCGACAGCATCCCGATCCGCCGCTTCGGATCGCCGGACGAGGTGGCGCACGCGACCCTCTTCCTGGCCACGCGCGAAGCCACCTACATCACCGGCGGCGTCCTCGAAGTAACCGGCGGCATATAGGAAAGCCCTCCATGAGCGCGTGGGACGAACGGAACAAGCTGCGCGAAGAGCATTACGAACGCTTCTTCGGCCCGGTCAGCCAGCCGGTGGTGCACGGCGCCGGCGGCGGCGACCCGCATATCGACACCTACCAGTTTCCGCCCATCGGCGAGCGCAACCACTGGACGCTGATCACCAGCGGCATGAGCGACAAGCGGCAGAAGATCCCCGAGGACATCAAGGCTCTCGCCGCGCCGCGGGCGGAGCTCTTCCTCTACGCGCGCAAACCCGAGAGCTGGATGCTCGACGCGCTCGAGGGGCTGGCCGTGTCTCCGTTCAAGGACGCGCTCTTCCTCCACTGGTGGCATACCGTCCCCAACGACCGCGCGCTGGCCGCCTCCGCCTCGAGACTGACGGCGTTCCTGCTGCTGGCGCCGTACTTCGAGCCCGACGAGTTCGATACGTTCGAGATCGAGAACGACCCGGTCGACTTCCTCTGGGTGGTGCCCATCACCGAGGACGAGTTGGCCTACGCCCGCAAGAACGGCTCCGAGGCGCTGCTGGACACCATGCGCGCCAACGGACTCGATCCGGTAATCGACGAGAACCGCGACTCCCTGGTATAGGACGACCGTCATGACCGATCCGACGACGCTGATCCCGCACCGCCCGCCGTTTCTGCTGGTCGACGAGATCCTCGAACTCGCCGAGGACCATGTCGTCGCCCGGAAACACCTCGCCGCGGACGATCCGCTCCTGCGGCAGGTCTACCCCGGGCACTACCCGCAGCAGCCGATCACGCCGGGGGTGCTGCTCTGCGAGATGATCTTCCAGGCCGGCGCGGCGCTGATGAGCCACCGCCTCGGCGACTACGAAGGCACGCCGGTGCTGGCGAGGATCAACGAGGCCAAGTTCCGCCGCGTGGTCCACCCCGGCGAGACCGTGGAACTGCGCGCGGAATTCTCCGACCAGGTCGGCAAGGCCGTCTACATGAAGGGCACCGCCGCCGTCGACGGCCAAACCGCCGTACAGGTGCGCTTCACCTGCGCACTGACGGACAAGGAATCGGCATGAGTTTTCTCGATCTGGCCGGAAAGACGATCCTCGTCGCCGGCGTGGCCAACCGCAAGAGCGTGGCCGCGCACATCGCCAGGGTTCTCCTGGCCGAGGGCGCCACCGTCGTCCTCTCGGTCAGGGACGAGGCGACGCGGGCGCAGGCGCGAAAGCTCTTTCCCGACTGCGACGCGGTCGTCTGCGACGTCGCCGACGAAGCGAGCGTGGCGGAACTGCCGGAGAGACTGCGCGAGAAACACCCGACGCTGCACGGACTGGTGCACGCCATCGCCTTCGCCAACTACGCCGAGGGGTTGAAGCCGTTCCACGAGACGCCGAGGCGCGACTTCCTGCAGGCGGTGGACATCTCCTGCTACTCGCTGATCGCGCTCGGCAACGCGCTGAAGGAGATGCTGGACCCGGACGCGGGCGTGGTGACCATCAGCATCAGCACCACGCGCATGGCCGCGGAGAACTACGGCTACATGGCCCCGGTCAAGGCCGCGCTCGAGAGCTCGCTGGCGTTCCTGACCAAGAGTTTCGCCGACTTCTCGCGCGTCCGGTTCAACGCCGTCTGCGCGGGGCTGCTGAAGACCAGCGCCTCGGCGGGCATCCCCGGCTACGTCGACAGCTACCTCTACGCCGAACAGGTCATTCCCCGGAAGGCGGCGCTGCGCACCGAGGAGGTCGCCGACGCCGCGGCGTTCCTGCTCAGCCCGCGCGCCGCGGGCATTACCGCGCAGACGCTGGTGGTGGACGCGGGCATGGCGATCAACTACTTCGACAAGGATATCGTGCGCAAGGCGACGCGGGCGGAGTAGGCGCGCTGATTCCGCCTCGTCGGTTGCGCCGCGCCGAACGCCTCACCCCAGCATCGTTCTCAGATACTGCCCGGTATAACTCTCGTCGCAGGCGGCCACCGCCTCGGGCGTGCCGGTGGCGACGACGGCGCCGCCGGCCTCCCCGCCTTCGGGCCCCAGGTCGATCAGCCAGTCGGCGGACTTGATCACGTCGAGGTTGTGCTCGATAACGATGACGGTGTTGCCGCGGTTGACCAGGCGGTTGAGGACGTCCAGCAGCCGCCGGATATCGGCGAAGTGCAGCCCCGTCGTCGGCTCGTCCAGGATGTAGGCCGTGCCGCCGGTAGCGCGCTTGGCCAGCTCCGAGGCGAGCTTCACCCGCTGCGCTTCTCCGCCCGAGAGCGTGGTGCTGCTCTGCCCGAGCGCGACGTAGCCCAGCCCCACGTCGGCGAGGGTGTTCAGCCCCTCGCGGAGAGTGGGAATGTTGCGGAAGAAGCGGCAGGCCTCGGCGATGCTCATGTCCAACACCTCGGAGACGGTCTTGCCCTTATACTTGACCTCCAGCGTCTCGCGGTTGTAGCGCTTGCCGCCGCACTGCTCGCAGGTGACGAAGACGTCGGGGAGAAAATGCATCTCGATTCGCATCACGCCCGCGCCCTGGCAGTGCTCGCAGCGGCCGCCCTTGACGTTGAAGCTGAAGCGGCCGGGCTTGTAGCCGCGGATCTTGGCCTCGGGTACCTGGGCGAAGAGCTTGCGGATGTCGTCGAAGACGCCGGTGTAGGTCGCCGGGTTCGAGCGCGGGGTCTTGCCGATGGGCGACTGGTCGATGTTGATGACCTTGTCGATGTAGTCGAGTCCGTGGAGCTTGTTGTACTTCCCGGGCTTCTGGTGCGAGCCGTAGAGCGAGCGGTGCAACGCCTTGTACAGCGTCTCGCGCACCAGGGTGCTCTTCCCGGAGCCGGAGACGCCAGTGACGCAGATGAAGGTCGAGAGCGGAAACACGGCGGTGATGTTCTTGAGGTTGTTCTCGCTCGCGCCGGTCAGCTTCAACGCGTGCGCGCGCACCTTCGCCTTGCGCCGCTTCTCCGGCACGGCGATTCCTTCGCGCCCGCTGAGATAGGCGCCGGTGACGCTCTTCTCGTCGGCCATCACTTCCGCGACGGTGCCGGCGGCGACCAGGTCCCCCCCGCCGACGCCCGCGCCGGGCCCCAGATCGAGCAGATGGTCGGCCGTGCGGATCACCTCCTCGTCGTGTTCGACGACGATGACGGTGTTGCCGCTGTCGCGTAGCTTCAGCAACGTCCGGAGCAGCCGGTCGTTGTCGCGCTGGTGCAGCCCGATGGTCGGTTCGTCCAGGACGTAGCAGACGCCCACCAGGCCGCTGCCGACCTGGCTGGCCAGGCGGATGCGCTGCGCCTCGCCGCCCGAGAGCGTCCCGGCGGTGCGGTCGAGCGTGAGGTATCCCAGCCCGACGTCGGCCATGAACGAGAGGCGCTTGACCGTCTCGCGCACGATCGGCTCGGCGATGGCCGCCCGCTCCTTCGAGAGCTCCAGGTTCTGCATGCGTTCGAGCGCGTCGACCACGGTGAAGCGGGTCAGCTCGTGGATGCCGAGGCCGTCGACGGTGACCGCGAGCGCTTCGGGCTTGAGCCGCGCGCCGTGGCAGTCCGGACACGGCAGGACCGACATGTACTCGTGGATGCGCTGCTTGACGTAGTCGCTGTCGGTATTGTGGAAACGCCGCTCGAGATTGGGAACGACACCCTCGAAGCCCGGGCCGTGCTCGCCCTCGGGGTCGCCGTAAAGGAGGATCTCGCGGACCTTCTTCGGCAGCTTGTTGAACGGCAGGTCCTGGCTGACGCCGTAGTCGCGGCAGAAGTCGCGCAGCAGGTAGTGGTAGTGGATGGCCATGCGCTTGCCGCCCTTGCGGAAGGCCTCCACCGCGCCCTCGCCGATGGAGAGCGCCGGGTCGGGGACGATCAGCTCCGGATCGAGCTCCAGCCTGGTGCCGAGCCCGTCGCAGGCCGGGCAGGCGCCATAGGGGGAGTTGAAGCTGAACATGCGCGGCTCGAGTTCGCTCATCGAGACGTTGCAGTCGATGCAGGCGTAATTCTCGCTGTAGACCGCGTCGGCCCAGCCGCCGTTCTTCTCGACGCTCGCCAGGACCAGGCCGCCGCTCATGCGCAGGCTCGCTTCCACCGCCTCGGTGAGGCGCGCGGTGAACTTGTCCTTGAGCACCAGCCGGTCGACCACGGCCTCGACGGTGTGCTTGCGGCGCTTGTCCGGCACCTCCTTGAGTTCGGGCGTCTCGTGCATTTCGCCGTCGACGCGGACGCGGACGTACCCCTCCCGGCGCAGCATGGCCAGCACGTCCTTGTGCCCGCCCTTGCGCCCGCGCACCAGCGGCGCCAGGATCATCGCCTTCTTTCCCGCGCCGACGACGGCGATGCGATCGACGATCTGCTGCACGGTCTGGTGGGCGATCTCCTTGCCGCACCTCCAGCAGTGGGGCGTCCCGGCCCGGGCGTAGAGAAGGCGGAAGTAGTCGTAGATCTCGGTGATGGTGGCCACCGTCGAACGCGGGTTGCCGCCGCCCTTGCGCTGTTCGATGGCGATCGTCGGCGGCAGGCCGACGATCTGCTCGACGTTCGGTTTCTGCATGTTCTGCAGGAACTGCCGCGCGTAGGCGCTGAGGCTCTCGACGTAGCGCCGCTGCCCCTCGACGTAGATGGTGTCGAACGCCAGCGAGGACTTGCCCGAGCCGCTGAGGCCGGTGACGACGGTGAGGCTCTCGCGCGGGATATCCACGTCGATGCCGCGCAGGTTGTGCTCGCGGGCGCCGCGGACGCGGATCATCCCGTTGCCGGCGGAGGCGTCGCTCATGGAATGCTCCTGGCGCCCCGCAAGAGAAAACGGGGCCAGCATAAACCATACGAAGCTAACCGCTGCCGGCCGTTTTGTCAACGTGCCGCGCGGCCATAAAAAACGCCCCGCCGGAGCGGGGCGTCGACGCGGTTGTCGAAAGGGATCAGCCGCCCAGGAGCGAGAGGATGTTCTGCTGCTGGGTGTTCGCCTGCGCCAGCATCGCCGTGCCGGCCTGCATGAGGATCTGGTTCTTGGTGAACTCGGTCGACTCGGCGGCCATGTTCGTGTCGCGCAGCGCGCTCTCGGTCTTGACGATGTTCTCCACCGCCACTTCGAGCGAATTGACGTTGGTCTGGAGCATGTTCTTCTGGAACGCGCCCAGCCGCGCGCGCAGTTCCGAGATGTCGTCGACCGCCTGGGTGACGATGCGCAGCGCCTTCACCGGGTCGACCAGCAGGCTCGCGTCGCCGCCGGCGAGGACGTCGCTGAGCGAGTAGGTGATGTTGTCGAGGACGATCCGGCCGACGTTCGCCGCGGCCATCGAGGGGATGCTGTAGACCGTCCGTTCCTGGTCGCCCTCGCCCTCGCCGAGCTGGAACTGCATACCGCCGACGAAGTCCTCCATGATCTCGGCCGTGGCGTGGCGGGCGTTGGTGGCGAAGGTGTAGATCTGGTTAATCGCGTACTTGGCGCCGGTGGACGGGTTGTTGAGCGGTTCCTCGTACGCCTGGATGGCCGAAGCACGGGAGAAGAGACCGCCGACGTCGTAGCCGACCTGGGCGATGCGCGTCAGGCCGAGCTCGCCCTCCTGGAAGTGGAGCGCGCCGGAGTAATCCTGCGTGGTGAGGTTAGCCACGAGCCCGTCGGTGCGCACCGGCGCGCCGTTGACCGCGATCTGCGCGTCGCCGCCGTGCACCTGGAGCGTGGCCCCCTCCTCGATCAGCTCGTAGTCGTCGGCGCCGATCAGTTCGGGCGTCTTGTAGCGTCCCCACAACTCGCCGGTGATGTTCTGCACCCGCAGGTACTCGCCCGAGCCGTAATCGGTGCTGTACATCCGCATCCCGAGGTCGGTGAACGAGAGTTGCCCGCTCTCGGCGGCGTCGCCGATGGAGCCGGCGAAATTGAGCGTGAGGTTCAGGCCGCTGTCGCTGCCGTCGGCCATGGTCTGCGAGTCGAGGAAGACCGCCTGGGTACCGGCGGTATTGGAGAGATCGACGTTCTCGGACAGCGCGACGAGTTCCTCGGGCTTCATGTCCGCGCTCCTGAAGACCTCGATGGTCTTGTCGGAGGCGACGCCGCTGGTGCGGAAGTAGAGCTTGCCGGCCTCGTCGGTGTTGTCGCCCAGGCGGACGCCGGAGACGATCGAGCTGGAGGTGCTGAGGTTGGTCAGGTTCATCTGGCTGTCGTCGATGCCGGCGTTGTCCTCGAAGCGCAGGCCGACCATGCTGATGGTGTAGACCTCCGGATCGGCGACGGTGCCGGTGGTGCCTGTCTGGTTGTTGAGCGCCAGGCGTATGCTGGCCGGGGGCGAAGTCGTGCCTCCGACGAGCCCGGAGCCGTTGGCCGGGGTGAAGGTATTGTGGCCGCCGGTGCCGATGAGCATGGTCATCTCGGCGTCCTTGTAGAACTCCAGATCGGCCGTGGTGCCCATGGACCCGGTCGGATCGACCTTGCAGTAGATGCGGCCGTGGCCGTCGGAGTTGATGCCGGCGGTGAAGTCGGTGGAGTTACCGACCCCGCCGGCGATCAGCGGCGTCGCGCCGGAACTCATACCCGCGTTGTAGATCTGGATATTGCCGTCGGAGTACTGCCCGGCGACCATCGCGGTCGTGGTGGCCGAGGCGGTGACGCTGCTGTCGAAGATGAGCGTGCATTCCACCCCGGTCGAGTCGGCGAGGTTGTTGATCGAGTCGCAGATCGTGCCCAGCTCCGTGTCGGAGGCGAAGCGGAAGTGGCGCGCCCCCTTGGACCCGGTGATAATGAAGGACTGTTCGGCGCTGAGCGTCGTCCCGTTGATGTCGACGCCGGCGCGGTTGCCGTCGGCCTCGAGGTACGCGCGGCGGGCCTGTTCGCTGTAATCGGCCTGGTCGGCGTCCTTGATGCCGGAGAAATTGATGGTCAGCGAGGTGTCCTCGCGCTTGAAGACCTGATCGAGACGCGTCAGGTTCACGTCCAGGAGCGGATGGTCCATGGTGTCGTCCTGCACCACGCGGTGGCCGTAGACGAGCCCCTTGGAGCCGTTGAGCAGGAACTGGTCGGAATACCGCGTGGTGTTGGCGATGCGGTCGAGCGTCTGGATGCCGCTGTCGACCTCGCTCTGGTCGGCGCGGACCTGGTCGGGCGCGGTGACGCCGTTGTTCGCCGCGTGCAGCGCCAGGGAGCGCATCTTGCGCAGGATCTCGTTCATCTCGATGAGCGAACCCTCGGTGATGCTTAGGACGTTCATCGCCTCGTTGGAGTTCTGAATCGCCCGCTGCAGACCGTTGGCCTGACTGCGCAGTTGCTCGCTGATGATCAACCCCGAAGGATCGTCCGCGGCTACGTTGATCTTGTAGCCCGAGGAGAGCTTCTGCAGACTCTTGCTCATGCCTCGATTGTTGATGCTCAGATGGCGTTGCGTATTCAACGCGCTGATGTTGTGATTCAGGATCAGGCTCATCCCATTTCCTCCATAAATTTCCCGAGTCCGTTCGGATGACGTTCGGCGCCTGGCCGTATCCTGCGGCCGCTTACCGCGCGTTCACGCCATACCGCGAGGCGATTACCACACTGTCTCCCGACGCACCGTGCCGGCAACAAGCCGATCCTGACACGGCGAGACACGGTTCATGATCTTTTCCCCGTTATCGGACAATTCGGACCCATCCCTTCAACAAATCCCGTTTTCACACTACGACTTCCTCTGGTGGTACACCCCATTGCGTAATTCCAGTCTCACAGCATGCCGGTGCCACCACTCCAAGGCATGTGCCAGAAACGCAAAATCAGGACGCAAAGCGGAGGGCAATGCATAACTCGTTGCACATGCATGAGTTATCTCGGAAGGATCAATAAAAAAATCGAACGCACACAGGCCGCGGTGGCACCGTAGGTCATTATGCGCATCAGCGACCGGAAAAAGCTGCCGGCAATGCCCGCCTCTGCGGCAGGAACGCACTGCGCCGGATTCGATCCCGGGATATAACGGGATGCAAACGAGAACCGAAACAAGACATAAACACGGATACCGATAACTAATATCGGAAGCGGTCAATTTTGCTTGACCAACCGCATGCGCAGAGATAAATATGGCAGTCATGAACACGATGTATTTTCCCACCGCTCCGGCACAACCCAATCAGGGCCCGCGGCTCAGTCGCCGCACCAGCACGGAGGATCCGATTTGTCCGCCGAACCCCCCGAAAGCAACGCCCATTTCTTCCTCTGTCGCGGGGAGTACTACCAAGCCGAGGGACTGTACAGCCAGGCGCTCGAAGCGTTTACGCGCGCGATCGAACTCGACCCGACGGTGGCCGAGGGGTACCTGAGCCGCTCGGAATGCCACCGCCGGCGCGGCCGGTTGAGCGAAGCGATCGCCGACCTGAAAGAGGCGATCACCCTCGATGCGCAGAATCCCGAGCCGTACGTGATGATGGCGCAGAGCCTGGCCGACCAGGGCGAATTGCAGCAGGCGCTGGCGCTGCTGGATCACGCGCTGGAGCTCGATCCGCTCTGGCGCCACACCTACCTCATCCGCGGCGACGTCCACTTCCGCTCCGGGCAACTCGAGAAGGCCATCGCCGACTACCGTCAGGCGCACCAGATCGACCCGGAGAACGTCGAGGTCCTGCTTGCCTTCGGCGACGCGCTGGCCGAGTGCGGCAAGGTGCGCGAAGCCCTGCGCATGTTCAACCGCGCCACCAAACTGCACCCCAACCACGGCTGGACCTATCTCTACCGCGGCGACGCGCAGGCGGACAACAGCGAACTCGAGGAAGCCCTCGGCGACTACCACCGCGCCGTGCGCCTGCTGCCCGGAGAGATCGAGCCGCGGCTGGCGCGGGCGGAGATGCTGCTGCGGCTGGCGCGCAGCGACGAAGCCATCGTCGATTACCGCTGGCTGGCCGAGCGCGACGCCGAGAACGCGGAGATCCAGTACGGCCTGGCCGAGTGCAACTGGCACTGCGGCCACGTCCGCGAGGCGCTGCTCGCCTACGACAAGGCCATCGAACTGGGCATCAAGGATCCGGGCGCCTATCTCGGCCGGGCCGAGACGCTGGCCGCGATCGGCCGCCGCCACGACGCCATCGCCGACTATACCCGCGCGGCGGAGTTGGATCCTAACAACGGCGAGATCTATCTCGGTCGCGGCGGGCTGTACATGCTGCTGGGAAGAATGCAGGAAGCCGAGGACGACATCGAGAACGCGCTGGCGCTCGACAACGCCCTGGGCGAAGCCTACCTCACCCGCGCGGAGCTGCGCCTGCGCCGGGGCGACAACGAGGCGGCGCTGGCCGACCTAGCCGAAGCGGTGAAGGCGATGCCCGAGGACGTGGGGGCGCTCTCGCGCTGGGTGCGTACGCTCGTGGCCTTCGGCCGCGTGGACGAGGCGCTGGGGATTCTCGAAGAGCGGCTCGAGGCGATGCCCGAGGAGTTGGACCTGCTGCTGCTGCAGGGCGACCTGCTGCACGAATTGCGCCGCGAGGGCGAAGCCAAGGCCGTCTACGAAGCCGCCCGCGCGCTCGAACCGGACGACCAGGAACCGCCGTTGCGCCTGGCGGAATATTACGAAGACCTGAAAGACTGGCCGCAGGCGCTGGAATTGTACGAACAGACGATCGAGCTGATGCCGACCAACCCGCTGCCGTACCTTCTGCGCGCCAACCTCTTCGCCCGCCTTGGTCGGGAAGAGGAGGCCCGGCGCGACCGCGAGACGGCGATCGTCCTCCGCCGCCAACGCGGACGCTGACGCCGCCCGCGCGGGCCCGGCACACGGAACGCGATGGAGAAACACAGCCTGCAGCGACACTTGCCGACGCTGATCCTGGGCCTGCTGGCACTCTCGAGCCTGCTGTGGCTGATCAAGCCGTGGCGCTGGCTGGTCGACGACGAGACGGCGATCCGGCGTTCGATCGCGCGCGTGGTCGAAGCGGTCAACACGCATCGCATCCGCGGGGTAACCGCCGAGTTCGCCGAAAACTACACCGACCCCTTCCACGAAAACCGCGACGAACTGGCCCACAGCGTCCGTCGCTTCACCGTCATGTTCCGCGAGCGCGAACTGCGGGCGGCGGTGGAGAACGTGGAGATCGAGGTAGATCCCGGCGACGAGAGCGCGACGGTGACGCTGACGCCGCGCGGCGCCGCGCCCGTCGAACAGGCTCTGAGGCGCTTCGACTCCGAGCGACTGCGGCTGCGTTACGAGCGCACCGCCTGGGGCTGGAAGATCGCCGAGACGGAGAAGGCGTCGCCATGAACGTGAATGCGCACGCTTTCGAACAGCACTGCGTCGCCGGGCTGGCGGTGACCCTCTTCGGCCGCAACGAGAACGCCGGCGCGCCGCTGGTCTTCGTCACCCACGGACGCACCGGGCAGGCGCAGGACGTCTTCGCCCACTGCCACGACCTGCGCGAGGCCGGCTTCGTCGCCGTGGCGATCGAACAGCGCAACCACGGCCGGCGCCTCGTCGACGTCCGCTGCAACCTCGGCTTCGGACCCCGGGGCGGCGTCTCCACCTTCGGCGTCCTCGTCGGCACCGCGATGGACGTCGTCGCCCTCATCGACTTCCTCCCCGCCTGCCTGGGAGTTCGGACCGACCGGGTGGGCATGACCGGCTTCTCGCTCGGCGGCTTCGCCACGCTGGCGGCCATGGCGCTCGAGCCGCGCATCGCCGCAGCGACGGCGTTCATCGCCGGCGGCTGCTTCTACACCTTCATGGAGCAACTCGTCGCCAACGGGCAGGCCGACGCCGACAGCTTCGACGCGAACCTCTCGCCCGCCCTCACCGCGGCGCTGCAGCGCTACGACGCGGTGCACAACGCCGCGGCCTTCGCCGACCGGCCGCTGTTGCTGGTCAACGGCGGTGCGGACGAACTGGTCACGCTGGAGAGCAACCGGCGCTTCGAAGCCGCCGCACGGCCGCACTACAACCACGCCGACCGGTTTCGCCTTAGCGTGCACGAAGAGGCGGGACACGAAGTGAACGACCGCATGTGGGCCGAAGGGGTGGCGTGGCTGCGGCGGTGGCTCATCGAGTCGCCGGTATAGCAAAGCAAGCAGGCGGACTGTACTCAGAGCAGGCCGATCGCCTGCCCCTCCCGCGCCAAAAAGCACGTCGGGAAGTCTTGCTGCAGGGTGCGCTCGATTTCGTCGAGGGCCGCGTCGTCGTGTTCGGGGGCGTGGTGGATCAGCGCCAGCTTTCTCGCCCCGGCCTGCCGCGCGGTCGCCAGGGCCATGGCCGGCATGCTGTGCCCCCAGCCGCGGCGAGGCGGATCCCCGCGCTCGTATTCCTCGTCGGTGAACATCGCGTCGTGCGCCAGCAGGTCCGCGCCGCGGGCGAAATCGGCGAGCGCCGGATCGCCCGCGGGCGCCCCCTCGATATCGGTGGCGAGGACGAAGGCGCGGTCGCGGTAGCGAACGCGATAATTGAGCACGCCGCGCTTGGGATGATTCGGCGCGTGCAGCGCGCGCACCTCCAGCACGTCCGCCGGCGCGTCGGTCTGCTCGTCGACCAGCACCGGGGCCGCCGCCCCGGGCGCGAAGCGGAGCGCCTGGCCATCGGCGATATCGCGGCACTCGCGCTGCATGCGCAACTCGTCGAACGCCAGCGGCGAGAACGGCGACTTGAGCACGTCGGCGACGGTCTCGGCCGCCGAGCCGACCTCGCTGCACGGCCCCACGAGCGTCAACCTCGTGCCGGTGAAGAAGAACGGACGGAAGAAGAGCAGGCCGCAGACGTGATCGTGATGGTAATGGGTCATGCAGAGGGTGAGGCGGATCGACTCGCGTCGTTCTCGGCTCGCAGCGGCGAGATCCGCGCCGAGGGGGATGATGCCGCTGCCGGCGTCGAAGATCACGCGGTGTCCGCCGGCGAAGACCTCGCAGCAGGTGGTGCGGCCGCCGTACCCCGCATACGCCGCGCCCGGAGCCTCGTAGCTCCCGCGCACGCCGTGAAAGACGACCCTGAAGGCATCGGGTTCCGGCGACATGACTGGAGACTACCGCGCCCGCGGAACACTGTCAAGCGGCTTCGCAATTCCCGTCGGCGCGGGCGCCTCAGGCGGACTTGCTCTCGGGCATGGGGACGAACTCGTCCTCGAGCGAGATGCTCGCGCGCGGATGGGCCTCGGCGTAACTGCGCTGCATCTGAGCGGCGGTGATATGGGTGTAGATCTGCGTCGTCGAGATGCTCTCGTGCCCCAGTAGTTCCTGCACCACGCGCAGGTCGGCCCCGCGCTGCAGCAGGTGCGTGGCGAAGGAGTGGCGCAACGTGTGCGGCGTCACCTCGCGCGGCAGGCCGACGCGGGCGGTATAGTGACCGAGCATGCGGCGGATGCTGCGGGTGGTCAGGCGCCGGCCGCGGAAATTCAGAAAGAGCGCCCGCGCGTCGAAACGGGCGTAGTCGGGATGATTGAGCTTCATCATCGAGTAGCGCTGGATCGCCTCGATGGCGTAGCGGCCGATGGGGTTGACGCGCTCCTTCATCCCCTTGCCACGGGTGCGCAGAAGCTGGCGCTCGAAGTCCAGATCCTCGTCGTCCAGGGCGACCAGCTCGAAGGTGCGCAACCCCGCGCTGTAGAGGAGCTCCAGGATCGCCCGGTCGCGCGCGCCGATGAACGTGCCGATATCCGGCGCGCCCATCAACCGTTCCACCTCCTGGATGCTGAGGAAGGTGGGCAGTTTTTTCTGCAGCTTCGGAGTGCGTACCGCCTCGGCGGGATTGGTTTCGACGCCACCGCGTTTCATGAGATACTTGTAGAAACTGCGCAGCGCCGCCATCTTGCGCGCGGCAGTATGCTTGCTGACGCCGCGCTCGTCCAGCTCGGCCAGAAACATGCGGATGGCCTGATGATCGACCTCCGCGGGGAAGCTTTCGGCCACGCCGGCGGCGACGAGGGAGCGGTAGAACTGCGCCAGGTCCACGCCGTAGTTGCGGATGGTGTGCGCGGACATGTTGCGCTCGCGCTCGAGATACTGCAGGAAATCACGAATGCTCTCGTGGCCGGACTGATCCAGGATAGACAAGACAAGCCCCTTTATGTTGACGGTACCGTGTTCCGTCCGTGTGTTCTAGGCCGGGCATCCCAGCCGCTGCCAATCGTTCATGTTATCGGCAATACCGACGGGCCGACTTCATCCAAAGCCAAGCAAGGCAGGAGGATATACGATCAGGGTTGAGAAAGGTGGAAACAGGGCGTGTTGGAGGTTCCGCCGGTGGGGCGGAAAGGACTCAGACGGTCAGGTCGATCCGGTGCGGACCGTCGGGAGAGGGCGGAGTGCCATCCCCCTGCTCCGTCGATTCGTCCTCGCTCTCTTCGCCGTGGCGACGCTGGCGACGTCGGCGCGGGGGCTTACCGCCCTGCTCGCGCTCCTGATCGTCGTGGATGACGCCGTTCTCGGTCTGCGGCGTCTCCTTGACCGTTTCGTCGGCCTGGCGCGCCAGCTCGTCCTTGAAGAGGTTCTGCGCCATCTCCGCGGCTTTGGCGATGTCGCCGCCCCGGCTCTGGACCTGCTGAACAAGCGAGGACTTGATTACGTTGTCCTGCATGTTAATCAGGCTCATCTTCGCATCCTTGCACAAAGTCCACATAAAAACCCGCTCCCATCCGTGGAACGGACAACCCAATGCCTTCACTGTATATTAACGTCATCGCGCTGTCAATCTTTAGTACATGCCGTTTCGGCTTTATCACGCATGCCGCAAATATCTTTCTCGCAAGGGAAACGGTTTACTCCTGCACCCGCGTAATCTTACGCTCGCGGAATTTTTTTCGCAAAAAATCGATGGTCTGCGCGTGAATCTGGCACACCCGGCTCTCGGAGAGGTTCAGCACCATGCCGATCTCCTTGAGGCTGAGGTTGTCGTCGTAATACATGACGATAACCTGTTTCTCCTTCTCCGAGAGCCCGCGGATGGCGATCTCGCGGATCTCCTGACGCTCGATCTCCGAGAGCGGATCCTGCGCGGTCGCGTCGGGGAGCATCTCGATCTGGCCGAGTTCGTGATCGTCGCTCTCGTCCCACTTGCGATCCAGCGAGACGATGGTCTTGACCTGGGTCTCGCGCTGGAGCGACTGGAATTGATCGGCGGTCATTTCCATCGCCGCGGCCAATTCGTCCTCGTCCGGACGCCGGCCGAGCTGACCCTCGAGATCCTCGCGGGTACGTTCGAGCTGGTTGACGCGCGTGCGCACCAGGCGCGGGGCCCAGTCGAGACGGCGCAGCTCGTCCAGGATCGCGCCCGAGACGCGCGTGCAGCAGTAGGTGGAGAATTTGACGCCGCGCTCGGGCTCGAACTTGTTAATCGCGTCGATCAGTCCCAGCGTCCCCGCGCCGATGAGATCGTTTATGTCGATGAAGCTCGGCAGCTTCCCGGCCATGCGTTCGGCCGTCTCGTAGACCAGGTGCATGTAATGCTCGATCAGGCGGTCGCGGCGCGTCTGGTCGCGCGCATCCACGAAGCCTTCCCACAACGTCCGGACCTCCTCTTCGGTCAACTCCGAAGGCGGACCATAGTAATCGGCTCGTCTGTTCATCTCTGACTCCCTTCCCAATCTCGGGCCTTCCGACGAAGGCCAAATCGGATCTACGCGTTGGTCGCCTCGGCGCTCTCGGCCGCATCGGCCTCTTCGGCGGTGCGGGTGGCCTCGGCCTCGGCCTCCACCTCAGCCACGAATTCGTCTCCGACGATCTGCATGTAACGCGAGCGCGCGCGCGCGCGACGTTCGTCCTCCTCGCGTCGGCGCTCTTCGATCACCTCGTTGATCAGCGCGATTCCCAGGCGCGAGAGGTAGATGCCGAGGAAGAAATAGAGCAGCATGATCAGGAGCGAGTGGCCGAAAAGCTTCTCGATATCCATCGACGGCATGCCGGCGAACTTGCGCCCCAGCCAGGCGCCGGAGAACGCCATGAACGCCAGCAGCGTGAAGAAGCCCGAGAGCTTGCGCGCGATTTCCATACCGGTTCATCCTCACCGCCTGCCGTTCCGCGTCGGCTCCGCGGCGATCGTGTCCAAGCCGAGTACCAGCCGCGCCAGCCCTGTCGGGTCGGCGTCGATCAGCGTCTCGGCGTATTCCTGTCCGGTGGTGACGTAGGACAACGGCCGCCCGGTCCGCACCGCCAGGTTGAGGATCGTGCCGTAACTGGGCGTCTCGTCCAGTTTGCTCAGCACGATCCGGTCGTAGCCGGTGGGGCCGAACCGCTCGGCCGCCTGCAGCAGCGTCTTCTCGGCGCTCTCGCTCGAGAGCACCAGGTGCACCTCGTCGGGGCGCGCCGCCTCGAGGTAGCCGCCCAGCTCGGCCATGGTCTGCCCGTCGCGCGGCACGCGCCCGGCGGTGTCGATCAGCACCAGGTCCAGATCGGCCATCTGGCAGAGTTCCTCGGTCACGTGCGCGGGCGTGTCGGCCTCCACCAGCGGCAGGTTCAACAGGTGCGCCAGGTTTTTCAACTGCGCTTCGGCACCAGGACGACGAACGTCCTCGGTGATGAAACCGACGCGCTTGTGCCGCTTGACCACGTAGGCGAAGGCGATCTTCACCAGCGTCGTCGTCTTGCCCACCCCGGTGGGGCCGACGAGGGCGGCCACCGTCGGCCGGTCGCGCCCGGGTCGGAGCGTGACCGGCTCGACCGCCGGGATCATGCCGGCGATGCCCCGCTCCAGCGCCGCGGCCACCGCCTGCGGGTCGCGCGAGGCGGTGAAGCTCAATTCGTGCTGCAGGCGCTCCACCAACGCGCGCGCGATGTCGGCGGCGACGTCGTTCTGCACCAGCCGCTCGTAGGCCTCGAGCAGGATCTCGCCCACCGCCGGCGTACCGCGTTCGTGCACGGCCAGGAATTTGCGGATCTCGGCGCGCACGCCCTCGACGATGTCGCAGTCGCGCGCGGAGGCGGGCACGGCGGGCGCGCACTCGTCGGCGGCTTCGGCCTCCGGCTCGTAGACCGGCGCGGCCGTCTGGACGTACTCCTCCCCGGCCAGCGCCGCCAGTGCCGTATCGCTGAGCGCGAGTTGATCCAACTCGCCAGGGACGTCCTGCGCCTCCAGAAACGCCAGCACGTCCGACTCCATGGTTGCCGCGGCCGGCGCGGCGCCGTAGGTCTTCGAGAGCACCCCGCCGCGCGCGGTCTGCGCCTGGGGCGACTCCTGCGAATCGGTGGCGATGATCTCGACCATCTCCTCGCCGCCGAGCAGGCCCTTGAGTATGCCGGGTTTGCCGCGGATCTGCCGCTTCTCGAGGATGAAGGCGTCGCCGCCGAGTTCGCTACGCACCTTGGTCATGGCTTCCTGGACGGTGCGGCCGCGGAACGCATAGGTTTTCTTCGCCATCGTGATCTAACCTATCCCAGCTCGACCGAAACCATGGCCAGGCTGACGACTTCGTACTCGGAAACCACCTCGTTGTAGGACATCACCGCCAGTACCGGCAGCGCGCCCTCGGTCATGCGCTTGATGTGCAGGCGGATCTGCGGACTCGTCAGCACCAGCGCGCCGTGGCCAGCCTGGAGCTGCTGCTGCACAGCGTTGCCAACGGCCTCGACGATCTGCTGCTGCTGCGCCGGGCGCAGGGAGACGAAGGTCCCGCCCTCGGTATGCTCCACGCGCCGCGTGATCGCGTCCTCCAGGCGCGGGTCGAGCGTGACGACGTAGAGCTTGCCGTCCTCGGCGTACTCGTTGCAGAGCCAGCGCGCCATCTTGTTGCGGCAGTACTCGGTGAGAATGTCCGGATCTTTCGTCCGCCGCCCGATATCGCCGAGCACCTCGAGGATGACCGACATGTTGCGGATGGAGACGCGCTCGCGGAGCAGGTTCTGCAGCACCTTCTGCACGTCGGCGATAGTGAGCAGATCCGGCACCACCTCCTGCACCAGGTTCGGCGTCTTCTCGCGCACCGCGTCCAGCAGGCGCCTCACCTCCTCGCGGGTGAGCAGATCGTGCGAGCGGGTCTTGATCACCTCGGTCAGGTGCGTGGCGACCACCGTCTCGGCGTCGACGACGGTATAACCCACGCGTTCGGCGTACTCGCGGTTGGCCTCGGTAATCCACGCCGCCGGCAGGCCGAAAGCCGGCTCGGTCGTCTCGATGCCCTCGACCGGCTCGGTGGCCATGCCCGAGTCCATCGCCAGGTAGCGGTCGGGCTCGGCGGTGCCGCGGGCGACGGGGTTGCCCTGGATCTTGATGACGTACTCGTTGGGCTCGAGCTGGATGTTGTCGCGGATGCGAATCGGCGGGACGATGATGCCCAGTTCCTGCGCGAGCTGCTGGCGGATCATCTGGATGCGCGAGAGCAGCCCGCCGCCGCCCTGCTCCGACTGGGAGACGTCCACCAGCGGCACCAGGCCGTAGCCGACCTCGAGCTCCATCGGATCGACGTGGAGGTATTCCTCGACGCGCTCCTCGCCCGCGGCCGGCTTCGCCTCGGCATCCTCCTCGGCCTCGGCCGCCTTCTCCTGCACCCGCGCACTCTCGAGGGCGTACTTGCGCCACCAGTTCACCGCGCAGAGCGCCGCCAGCGTGAACATCGGCAGCATGGGCATGGGCGTGAGGCGCAGCAGCCCGGTGAGGCCGATGACGAAGAGGATGATCGCGGCCATACCGAGGCTGCGGGCGTTGTTGAAGAGCTGGCCCATCACCTCGACGCCGAAGTTGGCCCGGCCGGCGCTGCGGGTGACGATCAGGCCCGAGGAGATGCTGATCAGGAGCGCCGGCACCTGGCTGACCAGTCCGTCGCCGATGGTCAGGGTGGTGAAGGTCGTCGCCGCCTCGTCCAGCGGCATATTGCCGAAGACCATGCCGATGACCAGCCCCGCGGCGATATTGACGATGGTGATGATGATGCCGGCGATGGCGTCGCCGCGGACGAACTTGGAGGCACCGTCCATGGCGCCGTAGAAATCGCTGAGCTGCCGCAGTTCCTCGCGCCGGCGCCGGGCGGCCGGCTCGTCGATCATGCCGGCGTTGAGATCGGCGTCGATGGCCATCTGCTTGCCGGGCATGGCGTCGAGCGTGAAGCGCGCGGCGACTTCGGCGATACGCGTGGCGCCCTTGGTGATGACGACGAACTGGATGACGACGAGGATGGTGAAGATGACGATGCCGATGACGACGCTGCTGGTGGTCGGCTCGCCCTGGATGGAAGTGACGCCGGTGACGAACTGGCCGAAGGTACGGATGATCAGGCCCGCGGCATTCTTGCCCCCGCCCTCGGCGACCGGCAGCGGCGCACGGCTGAGGATGAGGCGGGTGGTGGCGATATTGAGCGCCAGGCGAAAGAGCGTCGCGATCAGTAGGATCGAGGGGAACGAGGAGAGGTCCAGCGGCTTCTGCACCGTGATCGTGGCCAGCAGCAGCACCAGCGCGAAGGTGATGTTGGCCGCCAGCAGGAAATCCATGATGCCCGACGAGAGCGGGTAGAGCATGATCACCAGCGTGGCGACGAGGAACATCGCCACGATCATGTCCTTGCTCCGGTCGAGAAACGCCGCCAACTGCGGGTTGGTCAGCGGGTTGCCGGCGAAGAGTCCGCCGCCTCGACTGGCTCTGCTCGCGCTCTCGGCCATAAAACGCTATCCCCTCACGCCGACGGCATCACGCCGCGCCGGCGAAGGCGTTCTGATACTGGGCCAGCTTCTCACCCTTGAGGACATGCGCCAAAACCTCCGCCAGCGTCTGGAACAGCTCCGGCGGGATCGGCGCGCCGACCTCGACCTTGTTGTACAACTCGCGCGCCAACAGCGGATCCTGCCAGATCGGCACACCCGCCCGCATGGCCGCGTCGATAATCTTCTTGGCGATATGGTCCATGCCCTTGGCCACGACCACCGGCGCCTCCATCTCCGGTTTGTAGCGAATGGCCACGGCGAAGTGCGTGGGGTTGCGGATGACCACCTCGGCCTCGGGCACCTCCTGCATCATGCGCTGCCGCGCCAGTTGCAACTGCACCTGCCGGCGGCGGCTCTTGATCTGAGGGTCGCCCTCCATCGATCGGTTCTCCTCCTTCACTTCCTGCTTGGTCATGCGCGCGTCGCGGATGTATTGCCAGCGCTGGTAGATCAGGTCCAGCAGCGCCAGGATCACCAGCACGATCGCCAGCCGCAGCATCATGTCGATGATCGCGCCGGCGCCGTGGGAGAGAATCTGTCGCGGATCGAGGTGCGCCAGCGCCCCGGCCTCGGGGACGCGCTGGCGCATGGTGACGTAGACCACCGCGCCCACTACCAGGAGCTTGGCCATGTTCATGACCAGTTCCATCAGCTTCTTCAACTGGAAGAGGTTGCTCAGTCCCGAAACGGGATTGATCTTGTTCAGGTCGAGCTTGATCGCCTCCTCGGCGAAGACGAAGCCCGTCTGCAGCACGTTGACGATATAGGCGAGCACGAAGAGCCCGAGCATGAACGGCAGCAGGATGAAGGCCAGCGCCTGCAGCCATTGCAACGCGTACGGAATGATCTCCTTGCCCTCCGGCGGCATGAGGCCGTCGAGGTCGAACATGAAGATGCGCGTCATGAAGCTCATCAGGTAGTCCCGGAAGTACCCGCCCATGGCGCGGAAATAGAGTACCGAGCCCAGCAGCACCAGCGCCGCGCCCAGATCCTTGCTCTTGGCGACGTTGCCCTGGCGGCGCATATCGTCGAGCCGACGCTGGGTCGGTTCTTCGGTCTTTTCGCCCGAGGATTCGTCCGGCATCGCTCATCGTCCCTGTTCCAGCGGTTCTCCCGGACTCTGCCCGAGCGCCTGCACGATCTCGTACATGCTGTCGATCATGTTCCGCAGGGCGCCGTGCTCGCCGCGCACGAGGTACAGGTCCGCCTCGAACTGCGAGCCCGCGAACGCGGCGATGATATGCGGCATGACGAAGACGAAGATCATCACCCCCAGAAAGACGCGCATCGGCAGCCCCACGGACATGATGTTCATCTGCGGCATGGTCTTGGTGACGAAGCCGATGACGGTCGAACTGAGCAGCATGATCAGCAGAATCGGCGCAGCCAGACGCAGGGCCACCCTGAACATCTCGGTCACCTCGTGGATCCCGCCCTCGACCGCCGTATAGCGGAAGACCTCGCCGCTCAGCGTGCCGATCCCGATGAATCGATAGCTCTCGTACATCAGCCAGATCACCAGCAGGTGCAGCTTCATCGTCAGGAAGATCACGAGCCCGAGATTCATCTTGAAGAAACCGATGATGGAGACCTGCGTGCCGCTGACCGGGTCGACGAGGTTGGCCATGGCGAAGCCGATCTGCATCCCCGCCAGTTGCCCCGCCAGTTGCGCGGCCATGAAGATCGCCCCGCTCAACAGCCCCAGCGAGAGGCCCACGGCCACCTCCTGGAATCCCAAAATCGCGATCTCGGTGACGTTGAGCACCGCCGGCATCACCATCGTCGTCTGGGCGAAGGGATAGAGCACCAGCGCGAAGAACGCCGCCAGCCCCACGCGCATCTGCGTGGGGAAGTTCTCCGCGCCGAAGAAGGGCGCGAAGACCACCAGCCCGGAGGACCGGACCAGCACCAGGCCGTAGACGAACCAGCCCATCAGAATCGAGTCGAGCGTCGCGAATTCGCCTTCCACGCGGCGCTCCTAGTGCAGGCTCGACATCAATTGCCACATCTCCTCGGCGTACTCGGTCATCTTCTGGATCATCCACGGCAACGAGAGCGCCAGCACCGCCATGCTGATGAGCATCTTCGGTACGAACGTCAGCGTCATCTCCTGCACGCTCGTCACCGTCTGAATCAGCGAGATGCTCACGCCCACCACCAGCGCCGTCGCCAGCACCGGCACCGCCATCAGGAACGCCATCCACAAAAGCTGATTGGCGATATCCACCACGTTCTCGACCGTCGGAATCATCGTTCAATCCTCCGCGCCTCTCAATCCACCGCCTGGAGGGCGGTATAGACTTCCTTGGGGAAACTCGTCACCAGCCCCTGCATGACCAGGCTCCAGCCGTCGACCAGGACGAACATGATGATCTTGAACGGCAGGCTGATCATCACCGGCGGCAGCATCATCATGCCCATGCTCATCAGCACCGACGCGATCACCATGTCGACGACCAGAAACGGCAGGTAGAGCAGGAATCCCATCCAGAACGCCCGCCGCAACTCCGCGGTCACGAACGCCGGGATCAGCACGACCGTGGGGATGTCCTCGCGCTTGAGCTCGTACTCGCTGTAGACCTTGCGCCCGTCGGCGCCGAGGTAGTAGGGCGCGCCCTCCCGATCCTCGAGTAGGCGGCCCGAGGCGCCGAGGAAGAAGAGCACCTCCTCGGTGCCCTCGTTGTCCTCCAGGCAGGTGAACATGAAGTGGCGCTGCGGCGCCAGGGCGCGCTCGAGCATCTCCGCCTGCGTCAGCGCCCGACCGAGCTCCGGATCCACCTTCTGTTCGAGATACGGCGAGACCCCGTTCTCCCAGGAGAGCTTCCACGTCGGCCACATGATGAAGGCGGTCAGGAACAGCGCCAGCCCCATCAGGAGCTGGTCCGGCGGCAGCGTGTTCGTCGCCATCGCCCGACGGAGAAAGCCCAGCACCACGACGATGCGCGTGAAACAGGTCATGAGGATCAGCATGCTCGGCGCCAGCGTGAGGAAGGTCAGCAGCCCCGCGGTGATCAGGACGTTGGCCACCTTCTGCGGCGTGTCCGCCGGCGCCAGCCCGCCGTCCTCGATTGTCGGCAGGAACGACAGGTCCAGCGGCTCGGACGGAATCGGCTGCGGCTGGTCGATCGGCCCGGGGCCCGGCGGCTGCGAGGGGCGCATCGGCCCTTCGGCCGCCCCCGCCGGCAACGCCGCGAAGAACACCCCCGCCGCCACCAGCAGCAGCGCCAAACCTCCGCTTCGCCGGAAATTCGCCGTCGTCGGTCTCATTCGCTCTGCCTCAGATTGCGCACGCGCGCGCGAATGGTCTCGATCGAATCCTGCAGGTCGCGGCTGCTGCGCTCGAGGCGCGTGGCCTGCGTCGCCTCCTCGGTCTTGACGATCTGCTTCTCGAAGAGCCGTTGGAACAGGCTCGTGGCGACCTTCTTTTCCGTGCGCGACTCCTCCAGCAGATGCAGTACCTCGCCCTCGTCGTGCAGGTCCGCCAGCGGCCGCATCTCGTCGGGCCCGACGCCGACGACGAGCACGCGCTTGCCCACGCGCACGAGCGCCACGTACCGCCGCGGATCGATGTGAGTCCGCCCCAACACCTCCATCGCCGGCGACTGAAAAAGCGCGCGCCCGCCGGGCAAATACTTCTTGGCCAGAAACAACCCGCCCCAGAGCAGCGCCGCCAACCCCAGGACCAGCAGCAGGACATGCCAGGCCACCTGATGCGGCGCCTTGACCGAAGGTTTCTCTTCCGCCCGGGGCTCGACGGCGCGTTTGGCCCGCAACGGCCGCGCTTCCGTCTCGGCCAGCGCCTCAACCGTCTGCTGCCGCGCCGTGCCGCGCACGGCCTCCTCGACGGCCGGGGCTTGCTCCCCGCCAGCGGCGGGCAACACCCACCAGAGACATAGAAAAACAGCGCACGCCAGCCAGCGCCCCCCATGCACGCCGGCAGCGCGCGGCCAGGAACGGACCATGCGCACTCCCCCCATTCAACTTTTACCGTATATCATCCGAATCCGCAGGGGGCAAATCAACCCTAAACCACAGAATGCGAGAGGGTTGGGAAGAAATCGGCCGAGGCGTTTCCCGGCGGCATACGCCGATTTTACCTGCCGGATCGCGACAAAGCGGCGGGCGGGGGCCGCTTTTCGTCAAAACGGCCTGGAGAATGCCGCTCGAAACACGAACGCGCCGACGGCACGCGGCCGACGGCGCTGTCGCAAACAGCCCTACCCATCCGCAATCAGCGCTTCTGGATAGCACGCTCCTTGTCGGAGAGAATCTCGGTCACGCGCACGCAGAAGTAATCGTTCAACACCAGCACCTCGCCGAAGGCCACGAGCCGGCCGTTGATGAGGATGTCGACCGGGGCGCCGGCGTCCTTGTCGAGCTGGATGACCGACCCCTCCTGCAGATTGAGGATCTCGTTGATGCTCATGTAGGTGCGGCCGAGCTCGATCTTGACGTCGAGTTCGACGTCGTAGAGCATCTCCAGCGTCGGTTCCAGGCCGCCGGCGGCGAGTTCGCCCCCGCCTTCGCCGAAGTCCTGGAACTGCGCGGGCTCCGGGCTCCCCAGCAGCGACCCCAGATCGCTCGAGTCGTCGCCGCCGCCGGCGGCGAGCAGCGCATCGATATCTTCCTGGCTCAGTTCTTCGGGCATAGCTTGGCTCCTGCAAATACCGTCGGCGGGACCGCGTCGCGCCTATTGCATGAAGAAACGCGGGATCAACACCCGGGTCACACGCCGTTTCAGCAATTCCTTTTCGCTGAGTTCCAGGTCGATCTGCTCGAGCTGGGCGTTGGCCTTCTCCTTGACGAAGTCGCGGATCATCTGCTTGCCGCGCGGGCTCTCCAGCACCGAAGCGGTCTGCCGGCCGATGTAATTCATCAACCAGTCCTTGATCAGCGGCTCCATCTTCAATACGGCCTGGTGGAACTTCTCCATGTCCTCCTCGCTGAGGGTGACGTCGCTGGCCGTTTCGCTGGGCCATTTCTCCAGCACGATGACCAGGTCCATGGAGAGGATCTTGCTCTGGTGGCCGGTGGGAATGCTGTAGTTGAGCTCCGTCAACTCCACCTTCCGCTGCAGAACCTCGCCAACTTTCGGCTTGGTCACCTCGCCCTGCTTGTCCGGCTCGTTCTTGCGCTTGTTGAGCTGCATCACCACGATGAAGAAGACCGCCTCCAGCACGACCACCGCCAATACGATGATCCAGCCGCGGGTTCCGCTCATCAGGCCGCCGGCGCCGCCGGCCTGTCCTTCCCCTTCTTCCTTCTTTTCGTCTTCAGCCATGCTTGTCCTTTTCTGCCTGATTCGCCGCCGCCGGACACCCTCCACGCCCGCGGCCGCGGTGTCGTTATTCGATGCCGACGTTCTCGGTGCCGGTGACCAGATCCTCGGTCATGATGATCTCCACGCGGCGATTGCGCTTGCGCCCTTCCTCCGAGGCGTTGTCGGCCCGCGGGTCGGTGTCGGCGCAACTGACCAGACGGAAACGCTCGCGGTCGATCCCGGCCTCGTCGACCAGCAGGCGCATCACCGAGTAGGCCCGCTCGTACCCCAGCCGCCAGAGGTCCTCGAAGCTGCCGGGCGTGTTCGAGGCGGTATGCCCGCGCACCTCGATGCGGTGGCGGAATCCCTTCAACCGCGGCGCCACGTCCTCTTTCAGCCGCCGCACGCCCTCGGGCACGAGTTCGGCCGTTCCCGGCCGGAAGAGATCCTTGCCGCCGATAACGATCTTGGTCCGTTCGTCCTCGGCGATAAAGGTTACCGCCGGCGAATCCCCGGGCGGCCCGCGGCGCAGGACGAAGGACTCCGTCTGCGTCATCTGCTGCGGCTGCTGGAAAATCTGAAAGGTCGTCTTGAACTTCGGCAGCACGCCGAACTGCTGTTGGAAATGCTGCATGGTCCGGATGATCTTCGGCTTGTTGAGCGTCGCCATGCTGAAGAGCAGCACGAAGAAGCACAGCAGCAGCGTCACCATGTCGCCGTAGGTGAGCATCCAC
>CAYWFP010000010.1:0-7610 GCA_964457365.1 uncultured Planctomycetaceae bacterium | reverse complement strand
GGCGCCTTCCTTGCATTCCTGCTTCTTGGGCATCGCCCGCTCCTACTCTTCCTCGTCCTTGCCGAAGCCGCGATCATCCGGCGGCAGGAAGATCTTCAGCTTCATCTCCACGATGCGCGGGTTGTCGCCGGACTGGATCGACATGACCCCGCGCATCATGATCTGCTTCTGCATCATCTCCATGTCGTGACGGATCTGGAGCTTGTCGGCCACGGGACCGACGAGGTAGTTGGCGAATATGGCGCCGTAGAGAGTGGTGATCAGCGCCACGGCCATGCCCGTGGTGAGGGCTTCCGGATCGTCCATGCCGCCGGCGAGCATGTTGATCAGGCCGATCAGCGTGCCGATCATGCCCCAGGCCGGCGTGTACTTCGTCAATAAATCGAACGTCTTCTTGCCGTCCATGTGACGGGCTTCGAGGAACTCCAGCTCGGTGTTGAGAATCTGCTCGATCAGTTCCGGGTCGGTGCCGTCCACGGCGAGCTGGATCCCCTTGACCAGGAATTCGTCCTGGATCTGGTCGGTGACGTTCTCCAGCGCCAGGATGCCGTCGCGGCGGGCGATCTCGGCGAACTCGACCATGCGCTTGATGGTGTCGACGGGGTTGTCCGCCTTGAAAAGAAAGGCGAACTTGCCCACGCGCCCCATGTTCATCACGCGCTCGAGCGGCAGGCTGATCATCATCGCCGCCACGCCGCCGCCGAAGACGATGGCCGCGGAGGGGATATCGAGGAAGATGTAGAGCTTCTGGATGCCGATGCCAATGAAGACCACGCAGACGAAGCCCGTGGCGTAGCCGATGATGGTGGAGAGATCCATGGGCGTTCCTTTTCGGTCTAGTCCAGCGACGGCGGAAAACGCGTGGACCGGACGAAGTCGACGACGCGGTCGACGATTGCCTCGGCGCTCTCGCGCACCAGGATCTTGTCACCGTCGCGCAGAGTGACGACCGTATCCGGCGTTTCCTCGACGAACTTGATCAACTCGGCGTTGACGACGAAAGCCTTGCCGTTGAGACGCGTCGCGCGAATCATGGCACTCCTCTCACACGCTTTATCGGCCACGACGCGGGGACGACTGCATCCATTTTGGCGTCGGGGACGGACGCGCGCGGAAGAACGCGGGAGCGACGAAACGCGACGGGAGCGCACGCGGGGCGCGCTCCCGTCAAGTCTGGTTCGTATCGGCTTCGGTCGCGAACATCCCTGTTCATTCCTCGTCCCCGTCACCTCCGGGCGTTACCGTTTCATGTTCACCAGCTCCACCAGCATCTCGTCGGATGTCGAGACCACCCGGGCATTACCCTGGAAGCCGCGCTGCGTCGTGATCAGCTTGGTGAATTCCCCGGAGAGCTCAACGTTCGAGCCCTCGAGCGCACCGGAACGCACCTCGCCGCGGCCGCCGACGCCGGCGAAGCCGATCTGCGCCTCGCCCGAGGCCGCGCCCTCGAGAAAGATGTTGCCGCCGTCGTGGATCATGCCGGCCTCGTTGGGGATCAGCGCCAGCGAGACGCGGCCGATGGCCTGGACCTGGCCGTTGCTGAAGACGCCCTGGATGACGCCGTCGGGGCTGGTGGTGAAGCTGTCGAGGGTCCCCGGCGCCGAGCCGTCCTGGTCGCGCAGGTTGAAGTCGGTGGTCGAGGCCACCTGGGTCAGGTAGCTGAAGTCGAGATCCTGCTCCGCGGTGGAGCTGAGCCCCTCGAGCAGGCTGATCTGGATGCGATCGCGCACGCCCTGGTTCTCGAGGGTGATCTCGAGGCCGCGCGTCTCGCTCAGCTCGGTGCCGTTGACGAAGCGGCCGAGCGAGTCGAAGCGGATCAGGCCGGTGCCGATGCCGACGTTGGAGGTGATCACGCCGGAGCTGTTGACCTGCCATTCGTTGTCGGTGTCGTCCTGCGAATCGGCGATCCAACGCCAGGTGCTGAAGTTGCTGTCGCGGTCGACGAGCGTCATTTGCAGGTTGGCGTTCTTGGCGTTACCGAGCGAATCGTAGACGACGAGGTTGGTGCTGGCGTAACCGCCCTGCTCCTGCCCGTAGTCCTGATCGGGATCGAAGACGTCGTCGTAGCGGACGTTGTTGTAGGTGAAGGTCAGGTCGCTGATGGCGTTCTCCGGCCCCAGATTGCTGACGATGGAGAGGTTCTCCGAGAGCCCGCCCGCGGTCAACAACCCCGTGATCTCGGTCGAGAAATCGGTCAAGTCGTTGCTGACGATCAGTTCGCCGGTATAGTCGACCGCGGGGAACGCCCCGCCGACGCCGGCGAAGGTCGCGGTCGCGCCGGTAGTCGCCGTATCGCCCGTGGCCGTGGTGCTGGCCACGATCTGCGAGCCGACGGTCCCGATCGGGCCGTTGTAGATATTGACCGTGCCGGCGGTCGTGATCTGGTAGTACCAGTTTTCCTGAGTCGAGAACCCGTCGCCGGTAACACGCCATTCCAGGTTGTTCGACTGCGTGCCGCTGTCGGTGAACGCGAGGTAGTAGGGCGTCAGATTGTCGACACCGGTGCGGCTGAAAGCGCCGGCCGTTTCGACCGGGCTGCTGTACGGCGCGATGCCGCCTTCGATGTTTGTGCTCACCTTGCCGGCCAGGTTGACCGTACCCATCACGCCGCCGGTGAGATCGTTATTGATCGAGCTCTGCACGTCGGCGATGCTGGCGACGGTGGCCGTTTCGTCCAGGCCGCCGGCGAGAAGCTGCATCAGGTCCGCCAAGGTGGTCGAATCGACGGTGGCGTCGTACTTGAAGGTCACGTTGTGGGTGCGTCCGCCTTTCTTGAAGGATATCTCGATCTCCTTGGGCTGGGCCGGGTCGTCGATGTTGCTGAACGGCTGGACCCAGGTCTGCCCGTCGAGGTAGTAGAAATCGGCCAGGTCGAGCGTGTTGTAGGTCGTCAACGTACCGAGGGTGTCGGTCTCGTAGACGGCCGGATAGATATTGACGTTGCCGGAGCTGTCGACCACTTCGCGCCCGAGCGGCGCGGAGGTGATGACCGTCCCGCCGTTGACGAGTTTGTCGTAGTTGCTGACGCCCTGCAGGGCCCGCCAGCTCGTGTCCAGATCGGTGACCTTCTCGTCGCCGAAGTAGCTCATCAGGTCGATCGCGTTGGACGGCGTCAGGATCAACTGCCCGCCGACGGCCGCGGAGGAGCCGTCGTAGAGCACCGTCGCCTCGTACCCCGCCTGGGTGAACTGGATCGTCGAACTCGAACTCAGGTCGAAGGTGCCCGAGGTCGCCAGCCCGGCGGTGAAGCCGGTGTCGGTGTAGACGCTGATCACCGCGGCCGTGGAGGCGCCTTCGATACGCGCATACAGCGTGTCCCGGCTGGCCCAGTTGTTGCCGGTGAAGGTCCAGGCGTCGTAGGCCTCGTAGGTCCCGTAGGTTCCGTTGGCACGGTCGGCGCCGGGAGAGGCCAGGCTCGAAAGCCGCAGACCGGTGGCGATCTCCTGGTCGGAGTTCAGGTTGCCGGTGAAGCTGACCTTGGTCGTCTCCACCGCCGCGCCGGTCTGCCCGAGCGGGATGCTCAGATCGGCGACCGTGCCGGTATCGGGGACGACGCCCTCATCCGCGACCACGCCCTGGACCTGCAGGCCGTCGGCGCCGAGAAGACTGCCGTCGGAGCCGAGATAGAACGAGCCGTCGCGGGTATAGACGTAGTTGTTCCCGTTGCGCAGGACGAAGTACCCGTTGCCTTCGATCGCCATGTCCTGCTGGTTGCCGGTGACGTCGATCGAGCCCTGGACGAACTCCTTGTTGATGCTGCCCGTCTGCGTGCCCAAACCCAGCGCCAGCGGGTTGGTGGCCCCGCGACCGGTGTTCGGGTCCGCCGCAGAGCCGCCCCGCAGCGACTGCTCCAGAAGGGTTTCGAAATGGAACACCCCCTTCTTGAACGCCACGGTGTTGACGTTGGCCATGTTGTTACCGATGTTGTCCATCGCGCGCTGATGGTTGGTCAGACCGCTGATCGCGCTGAAGAGAGACTGACTGAGACCCATGGATCTTCCTCCCTATCCTTGCCGCGCTATTCGAGTTGTACGCATCGACGCTCGTTTTTCCTGCACGGCAAACCAATAAAATCCTGTTAGCCCTTCCTCGATATCGGCCGAGCCTCCATGTCAGCCTTAGCCCCATCCCTACGTGGGGTCCGTCACCGTGATAACATCGTAGTAATTCACGAGCTTACCGCTTTCGAGCCTGAGGAATACCTCGTAGCCGGAGGTCACCGTCTCGGTGGCGATACCGCTGACGACCTGCTCGTTCTGGTCGTAGCCGGAGATTTGTTTGCCCACCAGCAGGGACGCCTCGGCCTCCAGGCGCTCCATCCGTACCACCGGGTCGGTCGCCACCTCGATGTTGTCGAACGGCAGGTGCAGGCCGTTGTCCAGTTCGACGTAGGTCTTGTCGTCCTGGACGGTCACGCCGACGGCCACGCCGCCGACGGTATTGCCGTTGTCGTCCTGGCCGGCGACATACATGTCGATCATGTTCATGGCCGTGACCAGCTTCGTTTCTTCCTTGACCTTCAGGTCGGAGACGCCGGTGATATCGGCGTAGGCGATTTTCTGCCCGGTAGTGAGTTCGACGTAGACCGCACCGTCCTCCAAGGCCGCGCTGGCGACCTGGCCGGAGATCTCGTTATCGCCGGCGTCGTCGCCGACCACGAACTTGCCCATCAGGCCGTTGGCGCCCTGCAGCGCCATCTCCGAGCGCATGCCGAGCATCGTCTTGGTCATGGCGATCTGCTCGTCGAGCGCCTGGAACTGCGCCATCTGGCCCATGAACGCCGTGTCCTGCATCGGATTCATCGGATCCTGGTGGGTCATCTGCGCCAGCAGCAGCTTCATGAAATCCTCCTGGCGCACGTTCTCGGCACCCTTGGCCGCAGTGGCCGATTCGTACGAGTCCTGTCGGGTGGTCGTTGCTGCAACAGCGGTCATCGTCGTCCCTCCTCGTCGTGCCTAGGCCACGACGTTCAAGCCGCCGCGGCCCCTCGGTGCCGCCGGCGCCGTTTCGTCCTCTTCCTCCGCCGCCGTCAGGGACGTCGCTTCGCCGTCCCCTTCCCTGCCGTCGACATCTCCCGAAAAGCCCTCTTCGGCATCGTGCATCCCGCCGCGATCCCAGTCGTATCCGTTCTCGGTCGCGCCGCCGTCGTCCTCGTTGCTGAAGACATCGAAATTACCGAGCTTGACGCCCTGCACCTCGAGATTACGGCGGAGCTGGTCGCCGCCGGTCAGCAGCATGTCGCGCGCCTGGTTGGTTTCGGTACGCAACGTCGCCACCACCTCGCCCTGGCGCATGGTCAGGCGCACGGTCACCCGCCCGAGTTCCGGCGGATCGAGGCGCAACGACAGCGATCGCCCGCCGCGCTGCAGCGACATGCGCATGACCTGCTCGACGCGTTCGATGTTCTCCAGCATCTTCTCGCCCGGCGCCTGTTGCGGCGCCGGCGCCGACTCCTGCGGCTGCGCCGGAGCGATCTCGAGCTTGATCGACGTCACCGGCACCGTTTCGGGCAGATCGACCGGCTGAGCCTGCGTCTTCACTCCGTTCGCGCCGATTGTCGACGGCGCCTCCTCGGTCTTGGTCTTGGCGGCCAGCTCCTCGCCGAAGCTCTCCTTTTCCGACACCGGCGTCGTCTCTCCGGGCCGGCTCTTCGCCGGCTGCGGCAGTTCTTCCTTTCTCGCCGCCTGCGGCTCTCCGGCAGCCGGTTTCGTTTCCACGGCGGCTTCGGGCTTCCCGGTCTCGGCGTTCGTCTCGGCTTTCGCGGGTGCCTCGCCGTCCTGCTCGGATGCGCCGGCAGTCGCGGCCCGCGGCGACTGCGTCGCCGGCTTGTCCTTCTCGCCGGAGGATTGCTCGCCATCCTCGTCCGTCGTCTCGCTGCCGGCCGCCAGCAGCTTCGCACGCGCCGCCGGTTCGCCCGCTTCGGTAACGGGGGCGGAATCTTCGCCCTCGACGACAAGCGCCTGCGCCTCGGCAAGTGCCGCTCCGGCGCCGTTCTTCCCTTCCGCCGCGGCCGCCGCCTCCCCTTCGTGCATGACCGCCGCAGTCAGCTTTTCGAGCCCTGCCGACGGCGGCAGCTTCATCTCGCCGTCTCCGGCCGAGGGGTCGGTCACTTCCCGCGCGGCCGCTAGTTGCAGCAGATGTTCGCGAAGCATGCGCCCGGGATCCAGCTCCCGCAACGCGTTCGCGTCACCGCTCTCGTCGCTCACGGCCAACTCGACCAGGCGCTCGGCGAGGGAATTGAGCCCTGCCGGCGGCGCCGATTCGATCAACTGGCGCGCAGCCTCGGGCAAACGCACCCCTTCCTCCCCGCCCTGCTGCAGGCGCGCGAGCGCCGTGAGCAACGCCCGGCGCAGATCCTCCTGCGGAACGTTGTCGACAAGGTTCTCCAGCGACACCGCCAGCGACCCGCGCGCGGAGTCTTCGGCGGCGGTCTCGCCGGCAGCGGCCTGCACGGCCTTGAGCACTTCGCGGGCAAGGTCTTCGAGTTCCGTATCGCCGAGGTTCTCCAGACCCATGACCTGATCGAAGAGGGTGTGGCGCGCGGGCATCTCTCCGTCCTGCAGCGCGGTGTCGAGGCGGTGCAGCAGGCGCTCCATCTGCAGCATCGCCTCGCCGGCCTCCTCGAGCCCGAAGCCGAGTTCGATCCCTCCCGAAGGCGGCGCCTCGTCCACGACCGGGAAGAGTTCCGCCGGCAAGGCCAGCACCCAGGCGGCCAGCTCGGACCATTCCTCGTCGGTCAGCTCCTCGAGTTGCGCCGGATCGAGACTGCCGTCGGCGACCAGGATGGCGATCCGCTCGGCCGCTTCCTGTCCGGTCGCGTCCAGCGGGACGTCCAGCGGCGCGGGCACGACGGTCGACGCTTCACCGGCAGGCAACGCCTCACCGGCGGCGACGGCCTCGGCATTCCGCGCGGCACCGAGAAAATCGCGCAGAAATCCGGCGAAGGCGCTCCCGTCCTCGGGCGTCGCCGAAGCGGAGAAGTCCGGTTCCGGCGCTGCCGGCGGCGCCGCCGGAGACACGGTCTGCAGCAGATTCAGGATACCCGCTTCGGCCATGATCGTCCTTCGCTCTAGGGAGCACGCAGCGGCTCGGTCCAGATCTCTTCGCCGCCCTGTCCGTCCAACCGCCGGCTGTCGACGCTGAATTCCATCTCGGACATGACCCGGTGCGTCTGCGGCTTCGGAATCGTCGTCGGGATCCCGATCTCGCCCGCCTTGACGCGATTGTCGAGCATCGTCAGCAGCACGCCGGTGTCGTCCGCCTCGTCGGCCGCGATCTTCAACGGGGCAAAACCGGCGGTCTCCTCCATTGCCTCCACGCGCGTACGCGACATGGCGAAGGCGCGCCCCCAGTGCAGGAATACCGAGGCGCGGCCTAAGTCGGCGTCGTACTTGATCACCGCATCGCTGCGCGGCAGGCCCAGAGCCGCCTGTCCGACGAAGACCACCACGGGCGTCGGCGTCAGGATGTTCTCCTTGACGCGGACGCGCAGATCGCCCTCCACCAGCTCGACCCGCGTCTCGGTCTGCTCGATGGTGAGTTCGTCCCGTTTATGCGTCTTCTTGCTCTGGTCCCGGAGCATGACCAGCGAATCGGGCCCGATCAGCAGG
>CAYWFP010000009.1:0-69218 GCA_964457365.1 uncultured Planctomycetaceae bacterium | reverse complement strand
GCACGTCCCGACCGGTCATGTAGTCGAGGTACGCGGGCCCCGACCATTCGTTGGCTTGCATTTTTGCGCTCTTATGTTGAAACGCCGTCATGGTCGATCCTTTCGAATATGGCTTATTAAACGGAGTCTACCGTTTAGGACCGGTTAAGCAATAATTTCAGAAATCCCGATCTTATTGCTTAACGGGTCCTTATGCCAGGAAATATCCATGGACACGAAAAACTTTGTATTGTACTTTTGTGATATGAGCGCTTCCCCCCCTTTATCTGCGGGTCAATACCGCGGCCGTCCATTCCTGTGCAACGAATTGGTCGTGGCGGGTCGACGGCATGGCGGATTTTGACCTTTGGGTCGTCCGCGGCGGACAGGGCGTCTGCGACGACGGCGATGTCGGATATGTCAGTCGCCAGTTCCGCGCCTACGCCGGCCTTTGCCCGAGCACCTGGCGTGCCGAAGCGTGACCTTGCTTTGTTCTTGCGCCCCTATCGCCGGTTTGCTAGACTCCCCGCGGGCACGTTTCGCACGCAACACGCTTCTCCGAAGAAGGGATTGTCCCTTGCGTCTGGGCGAGTGGAAGCTCGCGATCATCGTGCTGCTGACGCTGGCGGGGGCGTACGTGGCGTACCGGCTGGAAAAGCGGCATTTCCGGTTGCGCCGTCGCGAGGAGCAATCGCGCCTTACCGACGAGTTTGCCGAGACTATCGATCGGATGACCTTGCGCGGTCGAGAGCTCGGACTCGCCGAAGCTCTTGGAACGGTCAATCGACGAGTGCGTGCGGTTGCGCGAGGCGCGTCGGCGCCGGACGATCCGCAGGCTCTCGAAGCCCTGCAATCCATTCGCGACCAACTCGAAGCCGATATCGTCTATGTCATGAACGTCGAGGGCAAGGTTCTCGCCTGCACGCCTTACGGCGGCGGGCAGACGCTGCTCGGGCGCAATTATGCCTTTCGCCCTTACTTCCGGCGCGCCATCGAGGGGCGGAGCAACGTCTACCCAGCCGTTGGCGTCACCACTGGTGAACGCGGCTTGTATTACGCCGCGCCGGTCTATCCCGCGCCCCGGACCTCGGGCACGCCCGTCGGCGCCGTGGTTATCAAGGCCGATACAGACGCCTTGGACAAAGTGCTGGCGCGATTCCCGTTGGATACGGTTCTGGTCAATGCGGACGGTATTGTCTTCGCCACTTCGCGCACGCTTCGCCCGAGATGATTATCGAGAAGCATGGCGGCCGTATCGTCGTCGAGTCCGAAGTGGGCGTGGGAACCACGTTTACCGTCTTTCTGCCGGTGGTGACAACCGTGGCAATCCCGGCGTCGGTCCGCTCGGCAAGGGGGCCTTTTCCTGTCGACAAGTCGCGTGTGCTGGTCGTCGACGATGACCGGGATGTCCTTGAATTGGTTTGCACCATTCTGGACAAACTCGGTTGTAGCTACCGCATTGCGTGCGATGGCGACGAAGCGCTGGCATTCCTGCAGGAAGGGCATTTCGACGTTGTCTTGCTGGATTGATTGATACCCGGACGCAGTGGAGAATTGCTGCTGCACAGCATGATCGGGCTTCCCAGTGGTCCGGATCTGCGCATTTATCTCATGAGTGGTTATACCCCGGAGCATGTCGAGGAATTGAAGTCCCGTTACGGCTTGCAGGGCATGATCCACAAACCCTTTACGCTGGATGAATTCGAACGCGCCCTCCGCGGCGACGCGAAGTGGGAATCGGATCCTGCGCCTTGATGATGTCTCGAATAGCTTTCTGGCACTCGTTTGCGGACGGGAGTGTTACGGCAATGCGAGGAGTCGGTGATTCTGTGACTGTGTTGCGAAATCAAGCGGCCGATATTACGGTTCGATGCGATACAGGTCGTACAGCGTGCGCTTGCGGCCGTTGATCGTGGTCAGTCGCTGCACGTGTTCCGCCTGCGGGAGGGGATTCTGCGAAGGCGGCCAGTAGTGTCCGAAATACGGTCGCCGGTCGCCTTTCTGCTTGCCCTTGATCACGATCCAGTTGACGCCGAAGACGTCCACCAGGCGCGCCAGTTCGCGGCGGTATTCCGCCAGTTGGCGCACGCTGTCGGCCTTGCCCTTTCTCTGCCGCGCAGGCGGCAGCGGCAGTTGAATCACGTTGCGGTCCAGCAGCCATGCGAAGCGGTAGGGCTTGCGGTACACCATGAGGGTGGCGTCGGGCGCGGTGCCCGCATCCATCCATTCGATCAATTCGGGCGAACTCCTCTCCATGTGTTCGTGCACGCCCATATACGCCCCGCGGATGGCGTGTCCGCCGATGGAGAGGGCCAGCAACCCGATCAGCGCCCGGCGTGTGAGCGTGTCGAAGCCGCCGCGCCTGAGCCACCACGCCAGCAAGCCCAGGCACGCCAGCAGCAGCACAGCCCACGGAATATGTCCGAGGACCGGGTCGTAATCGTGGATGTCCTGCCCCAGCCATTCGAAGCTGCGGTCGCGCATCGATTCGCTCTCGGCAAGTTGCGGCGCGGCGGTCAACAGCATCATCATCACCAGCGCCCGGAGTGCGCCGAAGGTAAAAAGCCTGCCGTCGGGGCGCACGCGTGCGAGCGCTTCGTGGATCCCGAGCGCGGCATAGACCGTCAATGCCGGGATCAGCACGTAGAGAAATCGCGCCAGCGTGAAGGTCAGGGCGAAGAAGCCGACGTTGGCGCCGATCCAGATAATGAAAAAGGCATGTTTCCGCCACTCCCCCCGGTGGATCCACCAGGCGTAGAGCGCCAGGAAGAACTGCAGCGCCCCGCCGGCCACCTCCACCGGCAGTTTGCAGGTGAGGCGGAAGAGCATCACCACGTAACGCTCGAGAAACGCCGGCGGATCCGGTGCGACCAGGTGCGTGTAGATGCTCTCCTGCGGCACCGGCGTCAGTTCCGAGAAGAAGCGGTGGTAATCAGCGTAGGCGGCGAAGAGATGCAGCTTCAGTTCGCTGTGGAACCAGGCGCCCGTCAGCGCGTACGCCCGGTAATGCCACGGCGCCACCGTCAGTATCGCCAACGCCGCCATCATGGCGAATGCCGGCACTCCCCGCCGCCATCCCAGTTGCGCGAGGCATTCGATTGCCACCGGCACCGCCAGCACGTAGATCGCCTCGTGCCGCGCGTACCAGCAGACGCCCCAAAGCACTCCGCTCGCCAGCAGCCATGGCAGGCTCGTCTCGCGCGTCCCCTTAAGAAACGCCAGCAGGAACAGGCAGACGCAGACGGTGAACGGCACCTCCAGCATGGTCTCGGAGGTATATTCCAGCAGCGGACCGTGGAGCGTCATCAGCACCGCCGCCAAAATCGCTACCTCGCGCCGATTGCAGACTCTGAGCGCCAGGAAATACGCCAGCAGCGGCAGAAGGCTGGCCAGCACCACGTTGACCATGCGGGCGACGAAGTAGCTTTCGCCGAAGAGATGATGCGCCCCGGCCATCAGGGCCGGATACAGCGGCGGGCGCTGGAAGTCGGGAAAGGGAAACCGGTCGCGGTGGGGGCGGATTCGATTGAAGCGCGGCGCGTACAGGACACGGTTCCGGTAGCCTTCACCGCGGGCGAGGCTGCGCGCGAGCAGCATATAGTGATACCCGTCGTGCGGTGCCGCGTCGGGCTGTGCCGGCAGCGTAATCAGCGTTCTCAGCAGGAGATTCAGCAGGAACAGGGCGAGTAGAAAACGGGTGGTCGGCAAGGCGCTCAACCATGAGCCGGCGCGGTTCACGGGTGTTTCGGTCCATGAGAACTTCGTCAGAGGTTGATCTTCAACATCCATGGGCGCAAGAGCTTACCGATTTCTCTCGATCAAGTCACGCCTTTTTGCATTTGACAGTTCATGAGGTAGATTTACCATGGAACAAGACCATTTTCCGCGCGGAGCGGTAAGGATCGAGGTATGGCACATCCAGGCGACACCTATCTGACCGTCTTGGTTCGCGATCCTGTAACCCTATTTATTCATTGGGATTTGGAAGATGCCGCCCGGGAAAGACAACAGCAGGCGGGGCAGACGGGTATTTTCACCAACGCCCAGTGGGCCTTGCGTGTCCATGCCCACGGCAGCAATCGGATCAAGGATGTGGAGATCGACGTCCGGGGCGGGCGCTACTACCTAGCGGTACTGCCGGAGGAGACTTATGACGTGCGCCTGGGCGTGCGCGACACGTTCGGGGTGTTTCACACCATGCTCAAGGCCTCCCCGGTCAGCACGCCGCCGAAGTCGTGGAACGTCGGCGGCGGCCCGGACGATCGGGAACTTCTGCGCCTTATCGGCATGGGCTTCGGCTCCGGCGAATTCCTCGGCGGCTCGGACCTGCGGGGTCCGCCTGCCTCTGCGCCGGAAGTCGAGTGGATCGATATCGCCTGAGCGCGTTGCGAAGACGACAGAGCTTTCATGTCAGCAGAACCCCCTATCGTCGGCGATCTGGCCTTGATGTTGCACGCGCACCTGCCGTTCGTGCGCCATCCCGAGCACGCCGTGATGCTCGAGGAGAACTGGCTCTTCGAAGCGTTAACGGAATGTTATCTGCCGCTTCTGGACATGCTCGACCGTTTCGCCGCCGAGGACGTGGCCGCGCGCTTCTCGATGACGGTGACGCCGACGCTCTGTGCGATGCTGAACGATACGCTCTTGCAGGAGCGCTATGCCGCGCGTCTGGCCGGTTTGGTCGAATTGGCTGAGAAGGAGCTTGGCGCCCGCCGGAACGACCCGGAGTTCTATCCGGCTGCGCTGCATTATCACGAGCGTCTGCAGCGGATGCAGACGCTGTACGAAGAACGTTGCCTTCGCGACATTGTCGGCGCGTATGCCAGGCACCAGGACGAGGGACGGCTGGAGATCCTTGCCAGCGCCGCGACCCATCCGATTCTGCCGTTGCTCAAGACCGATGCAGGCCGCCGGCTGCAGATCCTGGCCGGAGTGCAGGATTATACGCGCTTTTTCGGTCGCCCGCCGCGTGGCTTCTGGCTCCCCGAATGCGCCTACGCGCCCGGGCTTGAAACATTGCTCGCCGAGGCGGGGATCGCGTATTTTCTGCTCGACGCGCACGGCCTTCTCTTCGGTACACCGCGTCCCCGTTGCGCCACGTACGCGCCCGCGGCCTGTTTCAACGGCGTGGCGGCTTTCGGGCGCGATCTGGAGAGCGGGCGGCAGGTCTGGAGCTCCGACACGGGGTATCCCGGAGATCCTGATTACCGCGAGTTCTATCGCGACCTGGGCTTCGACGCGCCGCTGGACTATGTTCGGGACTATCTCCATCCCGACGGCCTGCGTCACGACCTGGGCTTCAAATACCACCGCGTTACCGGCGACGTGTCATTGGGCGAGAAGGAGTCGTATCATCCGCAACGTGCGCATCGGCGCGCGACCGAGCATGCCGCGGATTTTTATTCCAAGCTGTGTGCGCAGGGACAGCGATACGGTGCCGGCATGCGCGCCCGGGCGATTCTGCCCGCGCCCTACGATGCCGAGCTCTTCGGCCACTGGTGGTACGAGGGGCCGGTCTTCCTGGACGCGCTGTTGCGCCGCTGCGCTGAATCCAAGAGCCGGATTCGCAGCCGCACGCTCTGGGATTGTCTCGCGGAGCAGGACGAACTCGAGACGATCCAGCCGTCCTGTTCGAGCTGGGGATACGAAGGCTATTTCCAGGCCTGGATCAACGGCAGCAACGACTGGATTTACGCACCGTTACATCGTAACGAGTTGCACCTGATCGAACTGGCCCGCGAGCACGCAAGCGCCAGCGGCCCGGTTCGGCAAGCGCTGGACCAGGCGGCGCGGGAACTGCTGCTGGCGCAAAGCAGCGACTGGGCATTCATTCTCACCACCGGCACCGTCGGCGACTACGCGACCATGCGGGTGAATACGCATCTGGCGGCCTGCCGGGCGCTGCTCGAAAGCGTCGAGTCGGGAAAGCCCGATCCGGCTTATCTCGAGAAGCGCCGCGCGCGCATCAATCTCTTCCCCGGTCTCGACGCGGTCTCGCTACTTCAGGAGCGGGCAAACAGGACTTGACAACACGCGGTTTCGTGGCATGATTACCGTTTTGCCGGTCGCTTAGCTCAGTTGGTAGAGCACTACACTCACATTGTAGGGGTCAGAGGTTCAAGTCCTCTAGCGACCACCACGATTCCACCCCGCGAACGCCGCGTTTGCGGGGTTTTTCATGGCTTGAAAACGAGAAATTCGAGACAATAGCTGTAGGGCGCCATCTCCTCATACCCAAAAAACCGCCTATAGAAAAAAAATTCCAGCCACAAACCGCATAAAAGACAAGGAATTGCGAATTCGTGCAATATGTCCTTCTTCACATTTACACTTGATTATTCGTGCAAATCGTGCATTCTATAGTCGAGGAATGGGGAACGATTGCCAAGGAGAATTATGTGATCGCTCTTATCCAGCAAATGCATGATTCGTCGGACGAATTCGAACGCTATTCGGAGCCCCAAGGAATTGATGAGGCCATCCTTGGAAATCATCCCTTTGGGGCTCCGCATCTTCTTGTATTGCACCTGGACATGGATGCCTGTGCGCGCCAAGGCATCAACGTGATCCAGGTGATTCGGCAGTTATCCACGCTCGGCGACTTGGCCTGCGGGCAACTGGTGCATCCCTCCGGCGCGCGGCTCGACACAAAGCAGCCGGTCTATGAAGCGGCGATCCTGACCCATCTCGCTCCGGAAGAGTTTCGCCGTCGCAGTTCGCTGCCGCCGGAGTCCTGCTGGATCTATCCCGAGGGGAAGGAGCCCGCCCTGTAGGGCCGGGAAAGAGACGATGAGCAACGAATTTCCGCTTGTGATCGGTGCTGTCGAGGAGCTGCCCGAGTGGTTGTTCCTTGAGCAGACCGTTCACGACAACCACTTGTGCATCCTCGCCATCGGCCCGCAGGGCAAGGTCATCGTCGCGCTCGGTACCGCGCGCGAGGTGGTGTTGCGCGATTGCATCAGCAAAACCGAAGCTTATATAAACGCCTCGGACTGATCCGGTCTTTTCTCCCTTCGCCTGTTGCGCTATGCCTCACGAGCGTGGACAACGGTCGCGTCTTCCTCTACACTGAATTCCCGTTTCCGCGGAGTCGCGCCGCCGATTACGTGCGCGTGATCTGGGCAGGGGAGGCATAGGGGGTGTCAGGCGATCCGGCCAGTTATACGTTCTCCGAGGTGATGCTGTGGGTGGCCGAGGTGACCGGGGCGGTGGTCAACTATCACGACGTCCGTGGCTTGAGCTATAGCGTGCCGCGACTGCGGTTGACCGCGGAGCAGCGCTTTCATCACGGCCCGTATTGCTCCTTTGCCAAACTCGCCGGAGGGCAGGTTCTCTGCGGTCGCAACAAGATCCGCTCCGTCGAAACGGCCCGGAAGAAACGTGCACCGTTCTGGGGCACCTGTCCGCGCGGCCTCTGGGATCTGGCCGTGCCTTTTCTCGATCAAGACGAGTTGTCGGGCATCTTCTACCTCGGCGGCTTTCGCGACCGGACGGCGCTCTCGCCCGCCGGCGACCGGGTCTATGACGGACCGATGCCCGCGCGCATCACCGCGGCCAAGCGGAAAGAACTTATGCATTACGGCCGCTTCCTCGCGGATCAGATGAGCCTGATCGTTCATGCGTGGCGCCGTGCCGGCGGCTGTGTCGGCAAGCAGAAGCCCGAGCGCTTTTATTTCGACGGCGCGCGCGATTTCATCGCCAGCCATTATACCGAAGACGTAGGTATCGAGGATTTGGCGGTCTTGCTCCATGTTCATCCGAATTACCTGGGAAAATTGATCAAACGGCTGGCCGGAAAGCCTTTTCGCGCGTTGCTGCAGGCCTATCGACTCGAGCGCGCGCGGGTGATGCTGGCCACGGGCATGCATGGCGTGACCGAAGTCGCCTATGCCGTCGGCTTCGGCGACAGCAATTACTTCAGCACCGCCTTCCGCAAGCATCACGGCGTCCCGCCGAGTACGGTGATCCCGGCCGATTGAAATCTCTGCAAAACGAAGACGAATTCTCCCGCGAACGAAGGCGTGCGCTTTCCCGAGGGAGTAGACTTTCGGGCATGGACTCAAGACTCTCGCAGGAGGAAGACGCATGATCAATATCAACGGCACCTTTCCGCAGACGGCCGTGGTGGCCGGGCATTATCCCGAGCGCAGCGAGACCGGCATCGGCGCGTTGATGCCGTGGACCGACCGACTCTGGTTCGTCACCTACGTCGCGCACAAGTGCGGCACCGGCGCGGGTACCGGGTTGTTCAGCGTCGACGAGAACCTGAAGGTGACCAAGCATCCGGCGAGCGTGATCGGCACCTACGCCAACCGCATGATCCACGCCGAGACCGACCAGTGCATCATCGGTCCGCACCTGATCGACACCGAGGGCAACGTGCGCACTGTCGAGGATCTGGTAAATATCCGCATCACCGCCACCGCGCGCCACCTGGATGACCCGGCCAACAAGGTCTACATGCTCGGCATGGAGGGCGAGTTCTACGAGATGGACGTCCATACCCTCGCCTGCACCCATTTGGGCGATTTGGTCGAGGAACTGGATATCCGGATTCCCAAGGGCAAGGGCCAGCCTCACTTCAAGGGCATGTTCGCCCAGCACGGCCGCGTCGTGGTGGCCAACAACAGCTATGACGATATCGATTACCGCGGTGAAGGCGTCTTCGGCCGGCTTGCCGAGTGGGACGGCAGGAAGTGGACGGTGCTCGCCGAGTGCCAGTGGAACGAGGTAATGGGGAGGCGGACCATCGGCGAGGCGATCTTCGCCACCGGCGCGGACAACGCTTCGGCCATTCTCAAGGTCTACATTCCGCAGGGCGAGCGTCAGGGATGGCATACATACAGGCTGCCGAAGGCGACGCATACGCAAGACCATGCGGTGACCACCGAGTGGCCGCGTATCCGCGAGATCGAGAGCGAACGTTGGCTGATGAACGCCAGCGGCATGTTCTACGAGCTTCCGGCGATGCAGTACGCCGGGCATGTCTGGGGCGTGCGTCCGGTGAGCACGCACCTGCGCATCATCGGCGATTACTGTTCGTGGCGTGGCCTTCTGGTTCTCGCAGGCGACCAGACCACGCCGATCTGGGACAGCAACGCCTATGTCGGCCAACCGCAGGCCAATCTCTGGTTCGGCAAGAGCGACGATCTGTGGGGCTTCGGCAAGCCTCGGGGCTGGGGCGGACCATGGCGCGACAGCAAGGTCAAGGCGGGCGAGGCGTCGGATCCGTACTTGATGACCGGCTTCGAGCACAAGTGCCTGCATCTGGCGCACGACGGCGGCGCGAACGCGAAATTCTCGCTCCAGGTCGACATCACCGGCGACGGGCGCTGGCACACCTGCGCCACGCTCGGTGGCGGCGAGTACGTCAACCACGTCTTCCCCGACGGCTTCTCGGCACACTGGGTGCGATTGGTGCCCGACAGCGATTGTACCGCCACCGCCGAATTCGTTTATACGTAGGCCGCGCAGACAGCTCCTTCGGACGCTCCGGTTCAGGCCGGGGCGTTTTTGTTGCCGGATGGTCGGTTATCGCTTGAAGGCTCATCCTTCATCGGGCAGAATGGCGCGGTATGAAGGGAGGCGAAATGAGCGAACCGAAGGGCAACGGCGATATCCAGGTGCTGCGCGAGTTGGCCAAACAGGTGGCCGAGATTGCCGCCAAGCCGATCCAGGACGAACGGCGTCGACTGTGGCGACAACACAACAGCCTCAACATGTCCCGCCCACCGATTCTCATGCGCTGGTTCGCCTGCGGCCACGAGATCATCGGTCCGGCGATGCGCTGCGAGGACCCGCTCTATGCCGGGTTCGAACATCAATTGCGCACGAAGATCTTTCATGATACGCTCGACGACGACTTCATCGTCGAGCCGTGGGTGACGCTGAGCGCGTCGAAGATTCTTCCCGGAAAGGGGGCGTGGGGGCTGGAGCCGCAGCAGACCCGCAGCGAACAGACTGGCGGCGCGTTTCACATCGATCCGGTCATCGTCGAGTTGGAAGACGCCGAGAAGCTGGTCAAGCCGCAACACATGATCGACGAGGAAGCGACCGCGCGGAACGCCGAGCGCATTCGTGACGCCATCGGCGACATCATCGAAGTCGATATCGACCGCGCGCCCCTGTGGCGCGTCTGGAATGCCGACTTGGCAACGGTCCTCGGACGCCTGCGGGGCCTGGACAACCTGATGCTGGACATGATGGACGAGCCGGAGTGGCTGCACGAGGTGTTGGCCTTTATGCGCGACGGGGTGCTGGCCGCACACGAGGAAGCCGAGGAAGCCGGCGACTGGCGCCTCGCCCAGAGCGAGAACCAGTCGATGCCCTATGCCGAGGAACTCGCCGATCCGAAAGCCAACAGCGAACCGGTCGAGCGCAAGGACCTCTGGATCTTCCTCGCCGCGCAGGAGTTGACCCTGGTCTCGCCCGCGCAGCACGACGAATTCATGTACCGATACCAGATGCCGATCATGGAGAAATTCGGCCTCGCCGCCTACGGTTGTTGCGAGGATCTGACACTCAAGATGGACATGGTAAAACAGCTTCCCAACCTGCGCCGCATCGCCGTCACGCCCGTCGCCGACGTCAAGCGTTGTGCCGAACAGATCGGCCCCGACTACGTCGCTTCCTGGCGGCCGAATCCGGCCGAGACGGTCTGCTGCGGTTTCAAGCCGGAGAAGATCCGCGATCTGATCCGCCGCGGCGCCGAGGCGTTCTATGCCAACGACTGCCCGTTCGACATCTGCCTGAAAGATATCCAGACGGTGGAGAAGGAGCCGCATCGCCTGGGTGAATTCGTGCGCATCGCGCGCGAAGCGTGCGAAGAGGCGGCGGGCACGGGAGGCTGCTGAGGCTCCCCTCGAGCGCGATCCGCTTATCCCTGTCGTTCCCGCCATGCGCTCGGCGCCAGGCCGAAACGCTTGCGAAAGGCCCGGGCGAAGTAGTGCGGATCGGTGTACCCGCAGGAGAAGGCGATCGATTTGACCGGGACCTCGCTTTCGCGCAGGAGTTCCCGCGCGCGCGTCAGCCGCAGTCGGTCGAGGAAGGCTTTGGGGCTCTCGCCGTACGCCTGCCGAAACTGCCGAAACAGCGTGGTGCGGTCGACGTCGAGCTCCCACGCGAGTTGGTCGATGGTCAACGGGTTCATGAACCGCGCCTCGAGCTGCGCCCGGCAACTCTGCGCCAGCGGACGCCGCTCCTGGCGCTCGGAAACGTGCAAATCCTTCCACAGGCTGTCGAAGATCTCCCATGCGGCCAGGATCGCCGAGGCGGGTGTATGCGGACCGGCGAAGAGTTTGCGCTCCCACCGCATCGCCGTATCGACCAGTGTTGAATCCGGCGGCAGTATCGCGCGGGGTGTCTGCGGCGTAATGCCGATGCGCGTGAACAACGCCTCAATGCGCGTGCCGTGCATCGGAAACCAGACGTAACGCCACGGTTTTCCCGGATAATCGAAATACCGCATATGCACGCCCGGGAAGAAGACGTAGAGTTGGTTCGCCGCCACTACCGTCTTCAGCGTGGAGCTGTTCATCTCCCCGGCCCCCTGCAGCACCAGGTGCGGACAGAACGTCGGCTGCACGGATTCATGGAAAAAATCGCCCAGACTCTGGAATGAGCCGAACTGCCCGACCGCCGCTTCGGGAGCCGGATCGTCCGATACCCAGTCCCGTCGCAGTGGCGTGATGCGTTGGCGATAGGTGGATGCAGCGGCCTTGCGCAACAAAAGTCTCCTAGGCGCAACGAAAAACACTCTCGATACTGTCAATATTTTGGATATTATGCTCTCGATTCGAATTTGATGCAACAAATTTAAAGGAGGGAGCGATGACGGCCGCGCTGGCGAATCCCAAGAGCTATACCGATTTGATGCCGATCGAACATATCGACGACTGGCAGATGCGACTCAGGCGGCAGGAGGCGTTCTGGTCGCGCGCGATTCTCGACCGCCCCGTGGCGATCATGCAGTGTCGGAACGAGAAGGCCGATCATCCCTGGCCGGCGAAGAAGGAATGGGCTTCGCATCGCGAACGCTGGTTCGATGCGGAGTTCCACGCCGAGGCGGCGCTGGCCAACGTGATGCACACCCATTTTCTCGGCGACGCGCTTCCCGGCGCGTGGCCGAACCTGGGGCCGGAAGTATTCAGCGCCTTCTTCGGCGCCGAACTGGAGTACGGACCCAGCACGAGCTGGTCGATCCCGAACCTCGAGGACTGGGACAAGGTCGACAATCTCCGGTTCTCCGAAGACAACTTCTACTGGCGGCAGATCATGAAGATGACCGATCTCCTGCTCGAGATGGGGCGCGGCATGTTCTACACCGGCGTCACCGACCTGCACCCGGGTGGCGATGCCATCGCGGCGTTCCGGGATCCGCTGAATCTCAACATCGATATGGTCGAGGAACCCGAGAAGGTCAAGGCGCTTATCGACCGCGTGACCGAGGTCTTCTGCCGGGTCATGGACGTCTATTACGACAAACTTCACGCCGCCGGCCAGGCGCTGACCACCTGGATCGGCATCACCAGCCCGGGCAAGTGGTACGTTCCCTCCAACGACTTCTCCTGCATGGTCTCCAAGGAGATGTTCGACGAGATCTTCCTGCGCGGAATCGTCGCCGAGTGCAAGCACCTCGACCACAGCATCTACCACCTCGACGGCCCCGGGGCTCTGCGGCATCTGGACAGTCTGCTCGCTATCGACGAGCTCGACGCCGTGCAATGGGTCTTCGGCGCAGGGCAGGGGCGCGCCACGGACTGGCTCGACGTCTACAAGAAGATCCAGGGGGCGGGGAAAGGCAATTATCTCCCGCTCGACGCGGACGAGCTGGACGTGATTATGCGCGAGTTGAAGCCCGAAGGATTGTGGCTGCGGATCGGCGGGGTGGAGAACCCCGAGCACGCCGAGGCGATTCTGAAGAAGCTGGCGAAGTGGACGGGGTAAGGTCCGCAAGACGACGCGCAGAAAGCATGAACTTGCCGCAGCCGCGGCCGCGTTCTTGTCGGCGGCGACCCGCCATCCGCGACCGGCGGGAGCGCGCAGACCGCGGGCGTCTCGCCATCGCGTCGCGGAACCGCGCGCCCGGGCACCGGGCTAGATTTCCATGATCTCGGCGGTCTTGCGCTCGGCCTCCTCGTCGACTTTCTTTTCGTAATCCTTCAAAGACTCCTGGACATCGTCCTTCAGGGATTTGAGGTCGTCTTCGGTCAGGGCTTTCTGTTTCTGCAGCCCCTCGAGTTCCTTGATCGCGTCGCGCCGGGCATTGCGCATGGCGACCTTGGCGTCCTCGCCCTTGCTCTTCACTTCCTGCGCGAGCTTCTTACGGCGCTCCTCGGTCAGCGGCGGAAAGGCAAGGCGGATCAGCTTGCCGTCGTTCTGCGGCGTGACGCCCAGGTCGGAACTCAAGAGCGCCTTCTCGATCTCTTTGAGGATCGACGGGTCGAACGGCTTAACCATGAGCTGCCGCGCTTCGGGCACCGAGATGGTGCCGCATTGCTTGAGCGGCATCTGCGCGCCGTAGGCGCTGACTTGCACGTTCTCGACCAGCGCCGGCGTGGCCCGGCCGGTCCGCACCAGACGGAACTCCTTCTTCATGTGCGAGAGCGCCTTCTCCATCGCTTCTTCCATCTGCAACATCGTATCGTCAGCGGACATGGTCGTTTTCTCCTTCAGGATCCAATGGTTAAGAGCTCCTAAAAATCCCAGATGCGGGCCGCGTTCGGCGCGCGACGACCCTGGCCGCGAGGCGCAGCGCCAAGGCAACCCGCGTGGTTGGTGCGAAGCGGCAACGAAGCGGACTGGTCCTAGGCGCCGGTCACAAGCGTGCCCACCGACGCACCCTTGATCGCCTTGAGCGTGTTGCCCGGTTCCTTGATCGAGTAGACGATGATCGGCAATTCGTTCTCCCGGCACATGGTAAAGGCCGTGGCGTCCATGACGCGCAGACGCTGATCGATCGCCTCGTCGTAGGTCAGACGCTCGTAGCGCGTGGCGCCCGGATTCTGGAGCGGATCGGCCGAGTAGACGCCGTCGACCTGCGTTGCCTTGAGCACGACGTGGCAACCGAGTTCGATTGCCCTGAGCGCCGCGGCGGTGTCGGTGGTGAAGTACGGGTTGCCGGTGCCGCCGGCGAGAATGATGATCCGCCCCTTCTCCATGTGGCGGATGGCGCGGCGGCGGATATAGGGCTCGGCCACGGCCTGCGTCTTGATCGCCGTCAGCACGCGCGTGGTATAGCCCATGCCCTCGATGACGCTCTGCAGCGCCAACGAGTTAATGATGGTGGCCAGCATGCCCATGTAGTCGGCGGTGCTGCGCTCGATGCCCATCGCCGTCATCGACGCGCCGCGCAGGAAGTTGCCCGCGCCGACCACGATAGCCACTTCTAATCCGGCGGCGGCCAGTTCACGCACCTCGTCGGCGATTTTCTGCATCGCCTCGCGGTCGAAACCGTTACCGCTCTCGCCGCCGAGGGCCTGGCCGGAAAGCTTGAGCATGACGCGGGTGTAGATGGGCATGGCGCACCTCCCTCGATTTCACGTCATTATGGAGAATGCCCCGTCCGCGTCAAGCGCGCGCTTGCCCGTTCGTGCAACAGGCCCCGCCGGCAAGCGGGGCCTGCGTGGTGCGCGTCGTCGATGTCGCCGGCGGATTCAGGCGCCCAACTCCAGGCGGACAAAGCCGACGATCTCGGCTTTTCCGCCGGCCTTCTTCGCTTCCTGCTCGACGAACTGCCCCACCTTGAGCTTGCCGTCGGGGTCCTTGACGAAGATCTGCTCCAAGAGGCATTTTTCGCTGTAGAGTTTGTTCATCTTTCCGGAGATGATCTTCTCCTTGATGTTGTCGGGCTTGTCGCCGATCTGCGCGAGCGCGATTTCCTTCTCCTTTTCGATGAAGTCCTGGGGCAGATCGTCACGATTCAGCGCCATCGGGCGAGCGGCCACCGCGTGCATGCAGACGTCGTTGGCGGCGGTCCGCATGGTTTCGTCGGTCGGGGCGATGCCCTCGAGCTTCAGCAGGCAGAGTGCGCCGGCCTTCTTGTTGAAGTGGATATAGCGGCCGACCAGCCCCCCCTCGGGCGTCACCAGTCGCGCCATCTTCGGCACCTGCACGTTCTCGCCCACGACGCCGATCAGTTCCTTCAGCTCGTCCTCGAGAGTGCCGTCGCCGCTGGCCGTTTTCAACAGGTCCTCGGCCGACTCGGCGCCCGAGGCGAACGCCGCTTCGAGCGCTTTCTGGACGAACGCCTGGAATCGTTCGTTGCCGACGGTGGGCTCCTGCTCGCACTGCGCCTGCAGGATCACCGCCGAGCCATCGCGCACATCGGCGACAATGGTGCCTTCGCCGGTGGCGCGGTCGGACTTCTTGATGGCCTTCTCCTTGCTCCGTTTGCGCAGGTACTTCTCGGCCTCTTCCATGTTGCCGTCGGTCTCCTGCAGGGCTTTCTTGCAGTCGCTGATGCCCATACCGGTCTTCTCGCGCAGCTCTTTGATCATCTTCGCGTCAACAGCCATGATGTTCCTTTCGCTCAAGCACACCCGTTCCGGCGGCATTGCGGTCGGGAGAGGATTTCGGGAGATCGCATGCGGTCGTGGTCAGTCTTCTTCTTCGTCACCGCCCATGCTGAAGGAGCCGACGCTGGAAAGATCCTCGGGGACGATCTCTTCTTCCTCGGGTTCTTCGCCGGTCTCCCCGGCCTTCTCGGCTTGCTGGGCCTCCAGCGCCGCGCGCGCGGCATGGTCGCCCGCCCGGCTCTTTCCCTCCAGCACCGCGTCGGCGAGTTTGCCGAGAATGTACTGCAGGCTCCGGAGCGAGTCGTCGTTGGCGGGGATGACGAAGTCGCACATCTCCGGGTCACAGTCGGTATCGACGATGCCGATGAGCGGCAGGTCGAGTCGCGTCGCCTCGTGCACGGCGATGTGTTCCTGGTTCGGATCGACCACGACCATGGCCGCGGGGAGCTTGTTCATCTCGCGGATGCCCTCGAAGTTGCGCTGGATCTTCTTGCGCTCGCGGGCGAGGGTGGCCAGCATCTTCTTGCTGAAGCTGTGGTTGTCCGTCTCGTTCTGGATGGCTTCGAGTTGCTCGAGCCGCTCGATGCGCTTGCGCATCGTCTGCATGTTCGTCAGGGTGCCGCCGAGCCAGCGATGGGCGACGAAGTACTCGTTGCAGCGCGTCGCTTCCTGGCGGATCACGTCGGCGGCCTGGCGCTTGGTGCCGACGAAGAGGACATGCTTGCCCTGCGTGGCCAGTTGCTTGAGAAAGTAATGCGCGCGAATCATTCCCTTGAGGGTTTCGCGCAGATCGACGATGTGGATGCCGTTTTTCTTGGAGTGGATGTACGGCGCCATCTTCGGGTTCCACCGCGCGGCGCGGTTGCCGAAGTGGGCACCAGCCTCGATCAGTTCCTTCAGCTTGGCAATGGCCATGATGCACGCTCCCGCCGCTCGGCTCTTCCGGCGAAGGGGTTGAGGCACCCCTTACGAGAACCGTTCGGCACAAAAAGGGACAAACAAAAAGCGGTCGCGGAACTCGCTCCGCCACCTTCGACAAAGAGCAGAACTATAATGAAAGACGGCGGTGTCGTCAAGCGCAAATAAGAGTTTGCCCCGCGGCCATCGTCGGCTTATCCTTGCCCGGCGACGAAAGGGGCGGTACAATAAACTACGGATCTCTGCCATGTACGTTAGGGGCGCTTACGGTTCCTGAACCACTCGACTACAGCCGGGAGCCCCAATCCGCGGGTGTTGTGTCATGCCTCTAGGGGAGGACGGCACAAGCTTTCGTGCGGCTCCCACCTGAACCTTTGGGTTCAGAACACCTTCCGTCCCGACGGCATTGCGGTGGAGATCCTTTTTTTCAGCATATAAAGACCGGGCGCTGCGGGATCCCGCATCGCCCGGTCTCGTTCATGAATCCGGCAACGCGACCGCTATTTCGTCAGATCGACGACGGTGACATCCTCGCCGTCTTCCTCGATGCAGTAGACTTCGCAGTCGTCGCATTTGATGCAGCAGGTACCGAAGCCGCAGCAGCACGTGCCTTCACAACATTCGCAGCCGAAGCCCCAGCACTTGCAGGTGTTGTTCAGGCCAGGCCCACAGCACTTGCACCCGCTCACGTAGGTGGCCGACAAGGCCAGCAGCATCGCCGCAGTAATCATCAGAATTCGACGCATGTGTTCCCCCTTTCTCATCCCAGACTCCGCCCGCAACCCCACGGAAGCGAACAGACAATCCAAGCGTTTCCCCAAACTATGCCGACCCCGGTGTGTCCGATAAGAGCGCCGAACCAGCCGAAGCCCAACCAACTTCGTATATAGCCGTTGTTTATGATTGGCGCAAATATTTTTTTATAGGGAGGTGCCGGAATTCGGTAAAGGGTGAAACCGTAAAAGTTCTCGAGGTGTCTGTGCTCCTTTGGCAGTGACGAAGGATAGAAGATAGCCCCGCTGTTTGTCATATTGGTTCAATAGGACATTATCCTCTTTTTGTTATTTAGGCAACCCGCTTCATTCCAAATGGTTAACCGAATCCACCAATGCCGGAACAAGAAGTGTTACATTCCCGTGTGACCCGAATGCCAGGTGTGGGACGCCTGATAGAGAAGAATGCCGGCCGCCACGGACACGTTCAGGCTCTCCACCCGGCCATGCATGGGGATGGTGACGATTTCTACCTCGGGGATGAAAAATTCCGACGGAATCCCGACGCCTTCGGCACCGAGGCAGATAGCCAGAGGCGGCGTGTAATCGGCGCCGGTGTAGGCAACGGCATTGCCGGCGACGTCGGCCAGCAGCAGGCGGATCTTGGCTGCGGTTGCGTGTTCGATAAAGCGTTTGCCGTTCTCCACCGCGCAGGGCAGGCGAAAGGCGCTGCCGGCGCTGGCGCGGAGCAGGCGCGGATGCCCCGGGTCCACCCCGCCGACGAAGACGCAGCCCGAAGCGCCCGCGGCCTCGGCCACGCGCAGCAGCGCGCCGGCATTCCCCGGATCCTGCACCCCCGCGGCCACGAGCAGACGCGCATCGGCAGTATAAAGCTTCTCCTGGTCAGCGGTCGGCAGCGGGACCAGGGCCGCCACGCCTTCGGGTGCGTTGAGCTGGGAGATTTTGGCAAACACCGAATCGGTGACGTGCAATATCTCCACCTTCCTCTCCACGGCCACTTGCTCCAGAGTCTCGTCGGATGCGCTGTCGGAAAAGGATTTCGCGAGAATCAACGTCGTGACGGCGACGCCACTGGTGAACGCTTCGCGCACCAGGCGCGTGCCCTCGGCCAAAGTCGTTCCGGTCGTGCGGCGTTCCTTGGCCAGCTTGAGGGCGGCGAATTGTTTGATGCGGGGATTGTTTCGGCTGGTGATCATGAAAACGGCTCGAGCAGTCCCACCGCTTCGAGCGCATCGGCCGTGGCGTCCAGGTCGATCAGTCGCAGGTGTTCGAGATCGCCGATAAACGGCACCTGCCCGAAGATGCGCACGTCCGTGGCCAGGCGCAGGGCCTCGAGGTTGGTTGCCACCGACTTGTCCTCGACGCCGACGCGTTTAAGCACTACGCCGACGCATTCGAGTTCGCGCTGCCGGATCGCCTCCAGTGTCAACAGCGTATGGCTGATCATGCCCAGGCGGTCGGCCGAGACCACCAAGGCCGGCAGGTCCAGCGCCTTGGCCACGTCGCCGATGGTGAAGCGATCGGTCACCGGCACCAGCAGTCCGCCGATCCCTTCGACGAGGACCACCTCGTGCGTGGCGCACAAGGTGTCGAAGGCCGTGCGGATGGCCGTCAGCGCCTGTTCGGGGCTGACCGTCTTGTTCTCCAGGCGGGCGGCGATGTGCGGTGAGAGCGGATTCTGGTAATGCAGCGGCGAGATGATGTCGTAGGGATTGTCGACGCCGGCGGCCGTTTTGATAAGTACCGCGTCGTCGTTGGCGTCGACGCCGAGCGCGCGCGTACCGCTGGCCACCGGTTTCATCACGCCGACGTTGATGCCTCTGCGCCGGAGCGCCCGGGCCAGTCCCGCGGTGACCACGGTCTTGCCCACGCCGGTGTCGGTGCCGGTGATGAAGAGTCTCTTCATGACTTCGCGCCTTTCCCCGGAGAGCCGTAAGCATTATGATAGCGGCGGCGAGCTACGGCGCAAGCGCGGAAGGACGGGAATGACCGGTTCTACGGATGAAGAAACGGATCGTTCGGCCGAGAGGCCCGGACGTCTGTCACGGGTCGGTTTTTGGCTGGCGCTGGCGATTTTCTCGACTTTTTTCGCCGAAGTGACCTGCGCGAACCAGCCCTATGCTTTCTTTTCCGTGGACTTATGGCTGTTGATGGTGCCGATTTACGGGCTGCACGCGGTGGTGATCGCCGGGGCGATCTGGCGGTTCGGCCGGCCCGGCCGCGCCGCGCTCTATCTGGGCGGAATGCTCTTCGGTATGTACGAGGCGTATATGACCAAGGTGATCTGGGCGGGCTGGAACGCGAACGAGGTGCCGTTCAAGATCGGGGAGATCGCCGTCTTTCAGACCGCCGTGCTGGTGCTGTTCTACCATGCGGTGATGGCGTTTCTGATCCCGCTTCTGATGACCGAGCGGCTGCTCTTGGATTCCGACGCGGTCTGGCGCCAGTTTCCGCCACGGGTAGTCGCCTGGCGCCGGAGCCGTATAGCGATTATGCTTCTCGGCGCGGCGTGCGGCGCGTTCCAGGGCGCCACCTTCGGCGCCAACATGGGCGCGCTGGGGCTGACGGGGTGTTTGGCCTCGACGGTGGGGTGTGCAACGGTAGTGCTGCTGACGGTGCTGCTGTGGCGCAACGCCGTGTCCCGGCCGTGGAACTGGGAAGACCTGATGCCGGACCGGCGCGAATGGATAGGCTTGTCCGCATTGCTGCTGGGGTATTATGTCTTCGCCGGGGTTGCCTTTCATCCCGAGAACTGGCCCGGCTGGCAGGGGCATGTCGTCGTTCTGTTGATGTATGCCGCGCTCTTGCTTCTCTTCGTCCGGGCGTTGCGGCGCCGCGAAGCGCCAGCACGCGGATCAACGACGCCGGCGCCCGAAGCGTATTCGGGCGTGCGGGACTGGCTGCGATTCACGGTCGTCTACATAGGCGTCTCGACGGCGGTCTGCGCTCTGACGCTGCGATTGCCGGTTCCGGGCGTTCTCTTCGCCGGGTTGGTGCTGCTGGCCGGCATCGCGTTCGGCGCGTACTGCTTTTTTCGCAGTGCGCGATTCGCACTCGGTTCCGGTGAGGTGCGGGAGGACGCATGAAAATCTGCATCCATACATTCGGCTGCCAAATGAACAAGCTCGACAGCGAACTGGTGACCGAAGCCTTGGCCGCGGCCGGTCACAGTATCACCGCCGACGAGACGGAAGCCGATGCCGTTCTCTTCAATACCTGTTCGGTGCGCGATCATGCCGAACAACGCGTTCTCTCGCGCTTGGCACAGTTGCGGCCGATGAAAGAAGAACGCCCAGGCCTGATCGTCGGCGTGCTCGGATGCTTTGCCCAGCGCATGGGTCCATGCCTGCGCGAACGGGCGCCGGTGGTCGACCTTGTCTGCGGCACGCGCCAGTTTCCCCGTATCGCCGAGTGGATCGAAGCCGCCCGCGCGGGGCCGGTTATCGCCACGGACGAGACCTCGCTGATCGCGCCGGGCGTACTCGACGCACACGGCCGGTCGTTGCAGCGTGGCGTGCAGGCCTATGTTTCGGTCATGCGCGGCTGCAATAACTTCTGCAGCTATTGCGTCGTTCCCTATGTTCGCGGCCGCGAGGAGAGCCGGCCGCTGGGAGCGGTGGTGGAGGAAGCGCGCATTCTCCAGGACCGCGGCGTCAAGGAGATCAGGCTGCTGGGACAGAATATCGACGCCTACGGCAAGGACATCGGCCGCACCTTCGCCGAACTCCTGCACGCGGTGCACGAAGCCGTCCCGTCGGTGCCGCGACTGCGCTTCGCCACGAGCCATCCGCGCGATATCACGCCGGACCTGGTCGCGGTGGTGGCGGAGTGTTCGCGCGTCTGCGAGCATATCCATATGCCGGCACAGTCGGGTGCCACGCCGGTGCTGCAGCGGATGAAACGCGGCTATACGCGCGATGAATACGACGCGAAATTGGCGTTGATCCGCGATCGCGCGTCGGGAACGCTGGTCGCCAGCGATTTCATCGTCGGCTTTCCCGGCGAAACCGAGGCGGACTTCCAGCAGACGGTGGAACTGGTCCGCAGCGCGCATTTCCAGAACAGCTTTATCTTCAAGTATTCGCCCCGTCCGGGAACGCTCGCGGCGCGCGAGTTGGAAGATGATGTCCCTTTACAGGAAAAGAAACGCCGCAACCGCGATCTGCTTCAGGCGCAGGAGGAGGTCAACGGAAACCGCGCGAACGCCATGATCGGCAGCGACCAGATTGTCCTCGTCGAAGGGGTATCGCCGCGGGATCCGCATCGGCTGATCGGGCGAACGCCGACTAACCTGATCTGCGTCTTTGAGCAGGAAGATAGTGCATCCGCCTATATCGGCAGATTGGTGCGCCTCAAGATTGAAAAGGCTACCCCGTTGACGCTTTTCGGAATTTATCAGAATAAAGTATAACGAAACGATCGGCAGATGCCGCCCGTTTCGTTTGATGCAATATGGATAATGCTACTCCGGCTGCGCTTGGATGCCCACGAGTCGGCCGAGAATGGTATCCCCGAGATCCTCGCGGTAATCGATCTTGCCGCGGCGGCCTTCGATCGTGGGCACGCCGACGATCTTCTGGCTCATCGGATCGGTGATGAGGCGACGAATGCGCACGCCCTTACTCGCCAGGTTGAGCGCCACCACGCGGTTCATCCCCTTCTCCACCGGACAGGGGCGCCGATCGATCACTACGGTCGCGCCGAGCGGGATCATCGGCGCCATGGCCGAGTCCCCCATGCGGGTGGCCACGAGCACGCCGCCGCGCGGCACCCATTCGCCGGGGATCACCACGTAGCGCTGCACGTCGCGCGGACCCAGTTCCGCCACCGGCTTGATCAGCGTGTTGGGCTTGACCATCGGGATAGCGACGAATTGCTTGGCCAGCTTCTCTTCGTCGAGTTGCGCGGCGGTCTTGACCGCGTGCAGTTCGAACTGCAGGGGGATCGGCCCCGCGCGCGGCGGGGTGCGCTTGCGTCCGTACTGCTCGCCAGGTTCGGCCGCCAACAGGGGCGTGGTCGAGGGGTCGACCGACTTGGCGATCAATGCCGAGACGGCGACGCCCAGTTCCGACTCGATCGCCGGAATCAGCGACAAGTCCTCGATAAACGTCCGCCCCATCTCCCAGCTCTGTATCGTCTTCGGGCTCACGCCCAGGCGCACGCCCAGCGCGGCCCGCGAGAGGCGCTTGGCGTCGCGAGCATACCGCAAACGCTTGCCGAATTCTTCTTTGATCGTTTTGGTCATCATGTTAAAAGCTCCTTGTCATTTTTGACAGCGTCTGGTTCCTGCCTCAGCCAACGCATAATTTATCGCTACGCCTTTTTCTTGTAAACAGCTTTATTGTATCCTGCCGCCAGGGTGCCACGAATTGTGCATGGCCTCCAACTGTATTTTACCGATGTTATCGGATATGCAAAGTAAGATTAAAGAAAATCAGAGGCTTCCCTGACAAAAAAAAGCTTATGCCGGATCGACGCATCATTATCTGTATAAAGCGCCGAAGGTTAGGGCTTTGGCGCGCTCTTGCCAGATCTTTTCCAATCCCGTATAAATGGAATAATAGCGTTTCACGTGATGCGATGAGGCGGCGGCGTACAGGAGCTGAAAATGGGACAAACCATTGCTGAAAAAATATTTGCCGCGCATTTGCGCGACGAACCGTTTCCAGGGATTCAGGTAATCGACCTGGATGTGGTGATGTGCCACGAGATCACCACGCCGACTGCCATTGCCGATTTGAGCTGGCGCGAGAAAGACCGCGTCTTCGATCCGACGAAGATCAAGGCGGTGATTGATCATGTCACGCCGGCGAAGGATACCAAGAGCGCGGTGCAGGGCAAGATGTTGCGCGACTGGGCCGCGCGCCACCGCATCCGCGACTTCTTCGACATCGGCGCCAACGGCGTCTGCCACGCGCTCTTTCCGGAGAAGGGCTTTATCCGTCCCGGCTACACCGTCATCATGGGCGACTCGCACACCTGTACCCACGGCGCCTTCGGCGCCTTCGCCGCGGGCGTGGGCACGACCGACCTGGAGGTCGGCATCCTCAAGGGCGTCTGCGCCTTCCGACCGCCGCGCAGCCTGCGCTGCGAACTCGACGGCATCCTGCACAAGGGCGTCTATGCCAAGGACGTCATCCTTGAGGCGATCCGTCATCTCACCGTAAACGGCGCCATCGACATGGTGATCGAATTCCGCGGCCCGGTCATCGAGCGCTTCAAGATGGAGGAGCGTCTGACGTTGTGCAACATGACTATCGAAGCCGGCGCCACCTGCGGTATCTGCTGGCCGGACGCGCAGACGCGCGACTACCTCTGGCCCTACATCGCCGACGAGTACGGCAATGATCGCGACGCCGCGCTGGCCGACTTCACCCGCTGGCACAGCGACGCCGACGCCGAATACGAAAAGGCGCTCGCCGTCGACGTGACCAATATCGAGCCGGTGGCCACGGTGGAGTACAAGCCAGACCAGGTGCGCCCGTTGCGCGAACTCGGCGATGTCGAGGTGGACCAGGTCTATATCGGCAGTTGCACCAACGGCCGGTTGAGCGATCTGCACGCGGCGGCAAAGGTATTGGAAGGCCGGAGGCTCGCCCGGGGCGTGCGCGGGGTGGTCAGTCCGGCGACGCCGGCGGTCTTCGACGCGGCGATGGCCGACGGAACTATGAAGATCTTCCGCGATGCCGGCTTCTGCGTCACCAATCCCACCTGCGGCGCCTGCCTTGGGATGAGCAGCGGCGTGCTGGCTCCGGGCGAGGTCTGCGCGAGCACCACCAACCGCAACTTCCCCGGCCGCATGGGCAAGGGCGGCATGGTGCACCTGATGAGCCCGGCCTCGGCGGCGGCTGCCGGCATCACCGGCCGCCTGACCGACCCGCGCGAGCTTCTGTAAACGAAAGGACAAAGCCATGAAATCCTTCGGCGGCCCCGTGGTCCTGCTGGACCGCAGCGACATCAACACCGACGAGATCATCCCGGCGAAGTACCTCACCGAGGTGGAGAAGGAAGCGCTCAAGCCTTTTCTGCTGGAGGACCTGGCGCTTCCCGGGTTCGACCCCAAGGGCGACGCCCTCGCGCGCGCCAGCGTCATCGTCACCCGCGGCAACTTCGGCTGCGGCTCCTCGCGCGAGCACGCCGTCTGGGTGCTGGAGGTAAACGACATCGATGTGGTCGTGGCCGAGAGCTTCGCGCGGATCTTCCGCACCAACATGTTCAACTGCGGCCAGCTCGCCATCGAGCTCCCGAAGGAGGAGATTGATCGCATCATGGCTCTCGGCGACGGCGACGCGGCGGTCAACTGCGCGGTGGATCTTCCCGGTCGCAAACTGGCCTTTACCGCCGGCGACGCGAAGGTGGAAACAGCCTTCACCCTCACCGTGTTCGACGCCGCGCTCATCGAGGCCGGCGGCTGGGTGGAATTCGCCGACAGGCGCTATTAGGTTCTGACTGAAAACTCCGGGCTTCCGGCTGAACCGCCAAAATCAACCCTGGCAGCTTAGCCTATACCGTTTGGGCGTTGCCGTTATGCGAGAGCGCGCTCGTTGAACCGGCTCGCGAAGCGTATTGGCATCGTGGCGTTCCCCCCCCTGTTTGAAGGAGAATCCTCATGTCCGATCATCCCGATATCCTGATGATCTGCGCGGATCAGCTTGCCCAGAGGGCGGTGGGCGCCTATGGCGATCCCTATGCGAGAACGCCGAATATCGACGCGTTGGCGCGCGCGGGTGCGCGCTTCGCCAACAGCTATACGCCGTGTCCTCTGTGCCTCCCGGCCCGCGCGGCGTATTGGACCGGGCGTCTGCCGCACCAGACCGGCGTCACTTCGAACGGGCGCCAGCTCGCGGTGCCGAACGTTCCCCCGGACTGGCCGACGCTGGGGTCGCTTTTCGCCGAAGCGGGTTACGACTGCGTCCACTTCGGCAAGACCCATGATGCCGGTGCGCTCCGGGGATTTCGGGTCGTGCCGCACGACGAGGAACGCGGCGGGGATATCCCCGACCATCTCGGCCCGAATTACGATACTTTCCGCGACCGTGCCACCACGCGCCAGTGTATCGAGTATCTCGAAAACGCACCTGACAAGCCGTTCCTGATGGTCGCGGACCTGAACAACCCGCACAACATCTGCGGTTATGTCGGTGCCAACGCCGGGCCGCACGCCGAGCGGCCGATTCCCGGGCCGCTGCCGGAGTTGCCGGCGAACTTCGAGATCGACGACCTGGAGAAGAGGCCGTTGCCGGTGCAGTATATCTGCTGCAGCCACAACCGTCTCGCCCAAGCGGCGAACTGGAGCAAGGAGAATTACCGTCACTACCTCGCGGCGTATTACTACTATCTCGAGATGGTGGACGAGCAGATCGGCCGCATTCTCGCCGCGCTCGAGAAGGCGGGGCGGCGCGACAATACGCTGATCGTTTTCTATGCCGATCACGGCGACGGCATGGCCAGCCACCGCATGGCCACCAAGCAGGTCAGCTTTTACGAGGAGACGCTGCGGATCCCGCTGATCTTCGCCGGCCCCGGCGTCAGTGGTGGCGGTCGCCTGGTCGAGCAACCGCTGGTCTCCCTGATGGATCTTCTGCCGACGCTCTGCGACTGCGCGGGGATCGCAGCGCCCGGGGAGCGATGGGGCATGAGTCTGCGTCCCTGGCTCGAGGGCAAGAATCCCGGAGCGCGCGAGTTTCTCGTCAGCGAGTGGTATTCCGAATGGGGCTATACGATCAGTCCCGGACGCATGATCCGGACGCCGAGATACAAGTATACGCGGTACCTGGAGGGAGACGGCGAGGAGTTGTACGACCTGGAGAACGATCCGGGCGAGACCCGCACGCTCGTGGACGATCCCGCCTCCGGCAAGGCGCTCGAGGAGCACCGGACGCGATTACGGCGCCATGTCGAAGCGACCGACGATCCGTTCTTTTCGCTCGAGGTCAAGGTTGATCCGCGCTGGCGCAGCCATCCGGTGGGGTATCAGTATCACGCGGGATTGGCCGCGCCGGCCTGGACCGACGCGCAGGAAGCCGCGCAGCAGGGTTGATGCGCTTTCCGGGATCTTCGAGACGGAATACGCCGGTCAGTCGCGTTTATTCTTCGGCCGCGGCCCCACGTCGGCGAGATCGATCGGTTCGAAGCCGATTTCGCCGGCCGGCGAATCCTTGCCGAGCGCGAAGTCGCGCTTCTTCCAATTCCTGAACTTCGGATCCGCGATCAGGCTGTGATGGTCGTGGCCGAGTTTTTGCCAGGCGGCAAAGCCGATCTCGCCGTTGTTGTCCACGTAGGTCGGCTCGCTCCCGCTCACGTCCCAGATCAGGTTCAGGTCGCTCCGCTGGTTTTTCCAGCGCAACTGGCAGTGGTAGCCGCCCTTGAAGATGGGTTTGCCGTCGGTGAGAAAGATATTGCGCTCGAAGGTCATCCCCTTGTGCCCCGCGTCGACGCGGCCGTGGGCGAGGACCGAGTCGCCGCCGAAGGCGAAGATGTTGTTGCGCACCACGTTCTCGCGACCGTAATGCTGGTGGAAGATCTCGCCGTTGGTGTCGTAGCAGATGTTCTGCTCGATCAGGATGTGGCTGCTGCCCTCGTCGGGGTAGATGCACCAGGCGCCGTAGTTGAGCTTCTCCACGTCATGGATCAGGTTATGGCGCAGCACGGTGCCCGGCTGCACGCCCAGGGTGTAGATGCCGCCCATGTCCGAGAGCTTGCCCTTGCCGAGGTCGTGGATGTGGTTCTTCTCGACCAGGTTGTCGCGGGCGATGCTGCCGCGGTAGCCCCATACCCAGCCGAGGGAGACGCCGGAGTAGTAAAGATCGTGAATATGATTGTGGGCGATGACGTTGCCGAAGGTGTGCATGCCGATAACGCCGATGCCGCTGTGAAAGACATGGCCGAGGCTGTGGATATGATTGTCGGTGATGCGGTTCTCGCCGGTGCGCAGCGCCGCCGGCTCGTCATGGGTCGCCCCGTCGAGGATGATTCCGCCGGCGCCGCAGTCGACGATTTCGTTGCCGACGATGCGGTTGCCGCGACAACCGTCGGCGAGGGAGACGCCGTACCAGCCGATGCCGGCGATGCGGCAGTCGGCGATCTCGCAGTTGTGCGCGCCTTCGAGGTAGAGCGCGCCCGGGACGTCCGAGGCGCCCTGTCCGGTCGAGGCCTGGCCCCTGCGGTAGAACCGGTGATTGCCCCGCCCGGGATCGGCCAGCGAGGGCATCATCAGGTGCTCCACCTCCTTGCCGGGCTGGACCCAGTCGGTATGGGCGAAGTTCAATCCCTCGAAGCGGAGCCATTCCACGTGCTTGTCCTGGCCGGGATTGCCCTGAAGGCGCAGAAGCTGCAACGCCTTGGGCGCGACCACCTCGGTGTTCTTCATGGTCTCGCCCTTCAGGGGGATGTAATACAGCTTGCCCTCACTGCGATCCAGATACCACTCCCCGGATTCGGTCAATCCCTCGAGGACGTTCTCGAGGTAGCACGGGGCCAGTTTGTTCCCGTGCGCTTCGGTCAGCGGGGCTTTGCTCTTCCGTGCCGTCGTGATCATGCCGCTCTTGCTGTCGAAGGCGGCGACGGGGAAACGCTCGTCGATCCAGAAGTGAAAGAGGACGATCTCGATGTCGGTCAGGTTGCGATACTTTTTCATCTGCCCCTTCTCGAGGGCGAAGCGATCGTACCCGCCCTTGCCCCACCCGCAGTACTCCGGCTGGCCCGGCACCTCGGCGACGCGGAACAGGCCTTTCTTCGGCAGGCACGGACGCTGGCGGCGGCGACCGTTGACGTAGAGGCTGTTGAAGAACCATTCGCCGCGGGCCACTTCGGGAAGCTCGGCCACCCAGGCGCGCTTGCCGTTGACCGTGGTCGTCTTCCAGTCGGTAATACGCCTGCCGCCGGAAAAGACCGGTTCCTCGTTCTTGTATGCCGCGTAGGTGACCGGCGCGGAGTCGGCCGGGGTGAAGGTCAGCGGCGCCTGGAGTTCGTAGGTGCCTTCGCGAATGTAGACGGTGACAGGGGCATTGAGCTGGCCCTGCTGCTTGAGTCGGCGCATCATGATCTGCGCGTGCTGGACGGTCCGCCATGGGCCGTCGTCGCCTTTGGCTGTCGGTTTGGCCTTGGTGCCGGACCAGTTGTCGTTGCCTGCGGGCGAGACGTAAAAGGTTTTCGACGGTTTTACTTGGTATAGCCGGGCCATGATCCGATCCTCGTATTTTGCCTGCGCTTCGCGCCGCCGGCTCCGCACGGAGTCCACCCGCGACACCAGAAGAATACAAACATCAAGTATACCAGTCGTTTCCGAGAATATGTCAAGCCAAAAGCGAATTCGCAAGGCTATTGCGGCGATTACGGCTCCCGCCAAATCGCGTGATCGTCTGAAGGTTGCCTTTCCGGCTCGGCGGGTGGCTTTTCGCGCCAAGCCTTGCACGGACGGGCAACTTCCGATATAGAGTGGCCACGCTCATGCGAATCGTCGTGACGCTGTGAGACGAATACGATAACGCGGTCAACCTTCTTTTCTTGCCATCGGAGCCGGCATGACCAACCGCGAACTCTATCACGAAATCATGCACTACGGTACGTTCGACCGCATGCCGTCCATTCACTGGACGGCCTGGCCGGAGACGTACGAGCGTTGGCGGAACGAGGGCTTCCCGGCAGACCGGAAAGAGGAACATGCCTTCTTCGGCACCCAGTCGCACTGGGACACCATCGGCTACAATGCCGGCCTGTTCCCTGCTTTCGAGGAGACGACTCTCGAGGAGATCGACGAATACCGGATCTTCCGCGACGGCGCCGGGGTGGTCCACAAGGACTGGAAGAACAGAAGCTCCATCCCGCACCACCTTGATTACACGCTGAAGACGGCCGAGGACTGGCCGGCCTTCAAGGAGCGGCTGCAACCCGATCCGGCGCGCATTCCCCAGAACAGGAGATTCTTCTATGCCGGAGACCGAGCAGACGTTCGCGCCATCCGAACCGTTGTCCGATCTGGGCTATGCCGTCAGCAAGACCGGCTTCGGCGACTGGGACGGCTGCGCGCCGGCCTTCTGCTTCGAAGCCGGAGAGGACTGCCGGATGGAGAAGGTTCTGCTCGAGAAGATCACGGTTCATGTCCAGGCCGAGCGCGACGGCAAGGACGTGATCCTGCTGGAGCCGACGGTCAATCAATTCATGAAGCGTCAGACATTCGGCAGCCTGCGCGATATTCGCTTCCGGAACGTCGCCTTCGTCGGGCAGGCTTGCCAGCCGACGATTCGTCTCTGGGGCAAGGATCCCGAGCACACCGTCGCAGGCGTCCGCTTCGAGAACTGCACCCTCTTCGGCCAGCCGCTGGACGCGGAGTATCCGGGCCTGACCATCGGCGACTATACCGACGGAATCGAATTCGCCTGAGTCGTGTTTTCAACTGATCGCATGAAAGACATTCCTTGCCCGACGCAGGGCGTTGCGCTTGCCACTTGTCGTTGCGAATTCAAAAACAGCGATCAAATCGCGACGATTCAAGGAGGAAGTGGAAAAGGTGGTGCCGAGGGAGGGATTTGAACCCTCATGGGTGTTACCCCGGTGGATTTTGAATCCACTGCGTCTGCCATTCCGCCACCTCGGCGTCGGGTGGTAAAAGGAAGTATAGTTGGGGCTTGCGCGGTTGTCAATATTCCGGAATCGCACTGCCGAGGCGTAGCGGGAACAGCTTATCCGAACAGCATCGAGGCGAACGTCACCGCTTGCTGCATCTCGGGGCTGGCCGCTTGGTGATAGCCCAGGAGGCGTCCGCGTACGCCCGGCAGGATGCGTCCAAGCGCGTAGATGCTGCCGAAGCCGCAGACCCGGTAGCGGTTGCCGTGTCGAGCGAGGCTGGCCAACCCCGCGGCCGGGTCGCCCGCGGCCACCGCGGCGAGATAATGCCGGTCGGTTTCTTCGGTCTGCGCCAGCAACGCTTCGCTGATCGCCTCCGGATCGTTGAAGCGCGGGCCCACGTGCGCGAGATCCGCGCTGGCGAGGACGAAGATGTCGTGCCGCGTCGCCAGTTCGTTCACCGCTTCGGCGAAGACGGCAAACTGTGCCTCGGCCTCGGGCTCGGCGACCACCTCGCCTTCCTGAATCAGTTCGGTCATGCCCTCGGCGAGCACCGGGATGATGACGATGTCTTCGCCCCAGATGTGCCGCAGCCAGACCGCCTGCAGTTCCACCGAATGCTCGCCGCGATGGACGAAGACGTCGGCGGCGAAATCGGCGGTTCCGGCGCAATGTCGAAGCAGTGTATCGGCCGCTTCGCGGGCGCAGCGGACCGCGCCGCCGGGTAGGTCGAAATCCTTGTTGCAGACTGCATAGCGCCGTGTCATTGGCGCGTGCGCGGTGCCCAGCACCAGCACTATCTCGGGCCGGGGATATTGCGCCAGCGTCCGGTATGCCTGGCCGTATCCGGCAGCGCCGCGAGCGTAATCGAGGTGCGGGATGATGGCGCCGCGCGGGCGCCCGTTGGCGTCGCCGACCTCCTCGTCGGGAGGCGCGTCCTCGAGCATCGCTTCGAGCGCCGCGGCGAGTTCGGCGGGATCCGCGCTGTAGGCCGATCCCGCGGAGTTACTCGGGCGCACCGGATTGTTCTCGAATTCCTCGCGCACGCGCCGGTAAAAGCCGGCGTAGTGTTCGCCTTCGAGAAAGAAGGCGTTGTCAAGCGCTTTGAGCAGGCATTGGATCTGTTCGCCCGGGAGGTGGTCGCCACTCTCGCGCCGGAACCGGTCCTGGATATCGAGCGCCGAATTGGTGCCGTCGAGAAGCATGGTCACGAACATCAGCGGCGGCGAGACCCCGATCTGCGCCTGCGAGAGCCCGGAGGTGTCGTAGAGCACGAAGATGGCTTCGCCTTCGTGCTGCGTGGGCAAGGCGTCGATCTCGGGCCGTATCCGGGGCAGTGGAGCGCTCATCGCCGTTTCCTTCTTCCGCGACTGACCGATTCATCCTAGCAGAGAGGCGGTCGCGGGAGCAAGGGGAAAGCCGGCTACCGGCGGGGAGCGATCTGATAATCCTGGTCGATGATTTCGAGAAGATCGTAGAAGTTATGCACTACGTGATCGGGAGTCCGGTCCGGTTCGATGCCCATGTATTTGCCGCTGCGGCGGCTGAGCACGGTATATAAGCCGCATTCGCCCGGAACGTCCACGTCGACGCTGGGGTTGTCGCCTGCGTACATGCATTCGCGCGGTTCGGCCCCGGCTTCGCGGCAGGCGCGCAGGAAGATCTTCGGATTGGTCTTGTTGATGCCCAGCAGGTCGGTGATGTAAATGTATGTGGGACAGACGAGTTTGTGCAATCCCAGGCGGTAGATCTTCTCGGCCTGCTTGATCGCCACGCCGGCGGTGATGATCCCCAGCAGCAGACCGCGATCCTTGAGGATGCGTAGAACCTCGATCGCGTCCTCGTACGGAGCGAACTCGCGGAACTTGGTCTGGTGATAGGCCACCACTCCCGCGGCAACGAGGATCAACGGCGATTGGCCCGCGTAGACTTCCGGCGGCAGGCGGCAGATCAACTTGTCGAAGTGGTGCTCGTGGTTGGAACTGAACTCGGAGATCACCTCCTCGAGTTCGTTCATCAGAGCGCCTTCTTCCATATTGACGCCTGCGTCGATCATGGCGCGGATGGCGTTGCGGCGGGCGGCCTGGGCGAACTCGGTGATGCTGTAGACGGTGTCGTCCACGTCGAGGAAAAGGGCGCGCAAGGGACGCTTGGCCATGAAGGGCTCCTGCACGGATTGTCCGTTCCACTAGCCTAGAGCCGTCGACGCGGCGGTCAAGCGATTTTCAGGTTAGACCGCAGTCAGGCGGCGTCGCTTTCGGCCTTGGCCAGGATTTCGTTGACATCGGCGAACGTCTCGCCGATCTGGATCAACGGCAACTGCATGTCCTGCATGGCCAGCTGCGCCATCGCTTCGTCGTTGGGCTCGTCCCCGCTGACGAGCTCAAGCACGTTCTTCTCGGTGTAGTTGCCCGCGCCGTAGTAGGCTTTCACGCGCTCGCACAAGGGACAATCGTTTTGAGTCCAGAGAATCACCTGCGGCATCTTCGCTCCTTCCGGTGGCCAGGTGTCTTCGCTTGCCGCCCGCCTAACGAACGGCCTTTTTGTCTATCGTCGCGCCCGGACGAACCCTTGAAGAAAATACGGGATATGCCGCCGCTTTTTCCGCCGAATACCATATGTAGTGCGGTCAACACCGGGCGCATACGCAACTCCTTGTCGCCCTCGGGCTTGTGCTGCAAACGGCTTTGGGGTGGACAGGAAACGTCAGATCCATATGATCGAGTTCTGCGGCATTTGCGAAATTGCCCTTGTTTCCGGGAGATGCATATGAGCGTGCGCGTTCGTTTCGCGCCCAGCCCCACGGGGCAGGTTCACATCGGCAATATCCGCGTTGCCATTTTCAACTGGATCTTCGCGCGTCACGAAAGCGGTGCCTTTCTGCTCCGGATCGAGGATACCGATCTCGAACGCTCGACACCGCAGGCGATCGAGACGCTGCTGCAGGCTCTGGAGTGGCTCGGGATCGACTGCGACGAGGAGCCGCTTTATCAGAGCCGGGAGATCGAGCGGCACCGCAAATCGGTCGCCTATCTGCAGGATAAGGGGTTCGCCCGGCGACTGGGAGCGGACGGGCCGGTGGTACTGCATCTGGCCGAGGCGCTCTTCGATCCGTCCTTTGTCACCGAACCGCGCGAGACGGTAAGCCTCGACGTCAGCCAGGGGGATTTGGTCGCGACGAAGACGGCGCTGGTTCACACCACCTATTCCAGGAAATCGGGGCAGAGCTTCGCCGAGCCGATGAACTGGAACGCGCTGGCGGGACTGAAATTTCACCTCGAGGACGTGGAGGTGCACGACGGCGCCGCGCTGATGCGCAAGGCCAAGGACGATGCCGGCGAGACCGCCGCCGAGGGCATCGACGTGCACGAGGTTTTCGAGCGCCGGGTCGGCCGTATCGAGTTCAAGCGGCGCTACGTCTACTTCGACGACATGGTGCTCGGACGGCTGGAGAAGCCGCTCGACAGCCTGCGCGACCTGGTCATCGTCCGCTCCGACGGTTCGCCGGTCTTTCATTTGGCCAATGTCTGCGACGACATCACCATGAAGATCACGCACATTCTTCGTGGCAACGACCACGTCGACAACACCTGCCGGCATCTCTTCCTCTACAAGGCGTTCGGCGAGACGCCACCGCGGTACGGACATTTTCCCATGATCGTCAACCAGAAGGGAAAACCCTATTCCAAGCGCGACGGCGACGCGTATGTCGGCGACTTCCGCGAAAAAGGCATCCTGCCGGCCTGCCTCTTCAATTTCCTCGCTCTCTGCGGGTGGTCGCCCGGGGACGACCGGGAGATCATGACTCGCGAGGAGCTGGTCGAGGCCTTCGACCTCGCGCGCGTCAACGCCTCACCTGCGCAGATGAATCCCGAGAAGCTCGAATGGATGAACGGGCAGTACCTCATGCGCATGGCCGGCGCTGAGTTGCTGCCGCTGGTGCGCGAGGCGTTGCGGCGCGACGGCGTGGCCGAGGCCGAACTCGACGACGCGTGGCTGCAACGACTGGCCGACCTGGAGCGCCAGCGCGAGAAGATGCCGACTGTCCCGCAGTTCGTCGAGAACACGCGTTACTTCTTCGGCGAGTCGATCCAACTGCAGGAGAAGGCGATCAAGAAGGTGCTGCTCAAGAAGGACGGCGCGGGGCTGAAGGTGCTGCACGAGATCCTGCCGGTGCTGCGGGAAATCGAACCTTGGACGGAGGATATTCTCGAACGCGTGATCACCGCCTTTGCCGAGAGCGGCGCGTTGAAGATGGGCGACGTCGCCCAACCGCTTCGGGTGGCCTGCACCGGCGGTACCGTTTCGGCTGGGATCTGGGAGACGCTCTGCCTGCTGGGAAAGGCCCGGACGCTGCGGCGTATCGAGGAGGCGCTGGCGACCGTCGATCCGCAGGCGTGATCGTAAACAGATAATCATGAAAGGAGATCCATGTCACTGCTCGTAGTCGGCTCCATCGCTCTGGATACCATCCGCACCCCCGAAGACAAGGAGTACAAGGACGTGCTCGGAGGGAGTTGCTCGTATTTTTCGTATGCCGCGAGCTATCTCACCGACGTCCGCCTGGTCGGGGTGGTCGGTTCGGACTTTCCGCAGAAATACATCACCCTGCTCGAAGGCCGCCGCATCGACACCAAGGGGCTGGAGGTCGTTCACGGCGGCCAGACCTTCCGCTGGGCCGGTACCTATGCCGAGGACATGAACGATCGCACCACCGACGACCTGCAATTCGGCGTCCTCGGCGAGTTCGATCCGAAATTGCCGGAAAGCTACCGCGAGACCGAGTACGTCTTTCTGGCCTGCGCGCAGCCGCAACTGCAGATGAAAGTACTCGACCAGATGGCGAAGAAACCTTTTGTGGTCTTCGATACCATCGAGTTCTACATCGAGACCGAACGCGAAGCTCTGTTGGAGGTGTTCAAGCGGTGCGACGGCGTGATCGTCAACGACAGCGAGGTGAAACTGCTCACCGGCGAGCGCAACTTGGTCCACGGCGGCGAACGGTTGCTGGGGATGGGCCCGCGCTTCGCGGTGGTCAAGAAGGGCGAGCACGGCGGGTTGCTCTTCACCCAGGACGGCATCTGGCCGTTCCCGGCGTATCCGTTGAAAACCGTGCTCGACCCGACCGGCGCGGGCGACAGTTTCGCCGCCGGCTTTATGGGCTATCTCGCCGCCAACGGCAAGACCAACACCGACAACCTGCGCCAGGCGGTCGTTCATGGCGCGGCCATCGCCAGCTTCGCCTGCGAAGGGGTATCGCTCGATCGGTTGCGGCAGCTCGAGGACGCGGAGTTGACCGAACGGGTGCTGGAATTGGTCCACATGATGCGGGTGCCGGGATAGCGCACCGTTTTCCGATCGGGATTGCGGCGAATCGGAGCGAAAGACACCCGGAAAAACCGATAAGTAGAGAGTCGGAAGCTTGCTCCCGGCTCTTTCCGTTTCCCCGAGGAAACCGGCGTGAACTACCGCTCTGCCTTGCCGCTGCTGATTCTCCTGTCCGTCCTCCCCTTCTGCGGTTGCCGACGCGGCGCCCCGCCGGTGGTCAGTCCTGCCTCGCCGGGACAGGAGGACGGGATCTCGTTACAAGAACTGACAGATACGTACCGGCTCGAACTGACCTCGGATCCGGCGAGCGGACGCTATGTGCTTACAGGCGAGGGAGTCGAGCTGACGTTGATTCCGGGCCTGACCACGGCTTATTGCAACGGTCGTCGGATAGTACTGCCGTTCGCGCCGGCGATGCGCGGCGGGCAGTTGTGGCTCTCGAAGGCGGCGCTCAAGGTCGTGCCCGAAAGCCTGAAACGTCGACGCGCGGACGGAGGGGTTGTTATTCTCGACCCGGGGCACGGCGGCCGCGACAGCGGGGCGGTGGCGCACGGACTGCAAGAGAAGACGGTGGTCCTGGACGTGGCCAAGCGGGCGGCCAAGCTGCTGCGCGGACGCGGATTGACGGTGAAGCTGACGCGTTCGGACGACACGTTTCTGACGCTCGAGGAGCGCAGCCGTATCGCCAACCGGCAACCGGGCGCGTTGATGATCTCGATCCACGCCAACTCCGACGGCGTTCGCGGCCACAGCGGCGCGCAGGGCGTGGAGACCTTCGTGCTCGAGGGGAATGTCAGCGAGGATTACCGCGTCAAGACCGCGCTGGCCGATTACGTCATCGAGGAGAAGACCGCCGCCGGCAGCGCGACCCTCCCCGCTACCCAGGCGCGGCAGCGGATCCGCCGGATGAGCGGTGCCGCCCGCAGCGACAGCCGCCGGCTCGCCCGGAGCGTGCAGACGGAACTAGTGCATCGCCTCGGGGAGAAGGACCGCCGCGTCAAGGAGGCCAACTACGCGGTGCTGCGCGAGACCTACTTCGGTCCGGCCATTCTCACCGAGATCGGCTTTCTTACCGACCGTGCCACCGCGCGCAAACTCGGCTCGCCGGCGTACCGCCAACGCATCGCCGAAGCCATCGCCGCGGGCGTGATCGATTACCTTGCCGAAAACTAATCCCAGTCCAGCCGGATTTTGAGCACGAGCTTGCGCAGATGCTCCGGCGTGGCCATCGGCGCGTGCGCGTCTTCGGGGAAGAGGAGTGCGAATTGACCCGGCGCGACGGCAAGCCAGGCGCCGGGCTCGTCGCCGAAGAAGATCAGGTCCTTCTCCTCGTCGTATTCGTCCTCGGTGTCATGGCAATCGGCCAGCGGTTTCCATCCGATGACGTCGACGCCTGCGAGAGCGAGCTAGATATCGATGTAACGCCGATGCGCTTCGAGTCGCGCACTCTCCTTGCCCGGCGCATCGATCAAGGTGGCGTACAGCCGCTCGCCGTCGATTTCGTGCCGCCCGACGGCGAGGTCGCTCAGATTCGATCGCGCCAGCCAGTCCCCTGCCATGGCGATGCCCGGATGCAAGCTACGGTAGCGCTCTATCTGCGTAAGGCAATCGAGAATCACGCGCTCTTCCCATGACGGCAGCGGTCGAGACTTACCCGAGCTTTTCCAGCGCGGCGATGATCTCGCTTTTGATCGCGTCGATAGACTGCGTGCCGTCGACGCGGATATACTGCGGCGGCGGCGCCTCGCCCTGGCCGGCCATGTTGCCGTAATACTCCGTCAGCACCTGCGTCTGCTTGTGGTACTGTTCCAGGCGGTTGCGGATAGTCTCCTCGCGGTCGTCGTCGCGCTGGATCAGCGACTCGCCGGTCTCGTCGTCCTTGCCCTCGATCTTCGGCGGGTTGTACTCGACGTGGTAGGTCCGCCCCGAGGGCTGGTGGATGCGCCGCCCCGAAAGGCGCTTGACGATCTCGTTGTCGGGGACGTCGATCTCGACAACCGCGTCGATGACCACGCCCGCGGCGGTAGTGGCCTCCGCCTGCGCCTGGGTGCGCGGGAAGCCGTCGAAGAGGAAGCCGTTGGCGCAGTCGGGTTGCGCGATGCGTTCCTTGACCAGGCCGATAATGATGTCGTCGCTGACGAGTTCGCCCGCGTCCATCACCTTCTTTGCCGCCTTGCCGAGCTCGGTGCCGGCGGCGATGGCCGCGCGCAACATGTCGCCGGTGGAGATCTGCGGGATGTCGAAGCGCTCGCAGATGAACTTGGCCTGCGTGCCTTTGCCCGCGCCGGGCGGGCCCAGAAGAATCAGTCTCATCGTCTCTCCTTCGGGTAAAATCCGGTAAACGCCGGGACGCGTGTCGCCCGGCCTGTCGGGTGGCTCCGAAGCGGTGTATCCTAGCGCGGCAGCGCAATGCCGTCAAATCGCCATCGCCGGACGGAAGAAATGCCCCTCCGTCAGGTTCAGTCGGGTGCCCACGCTGTTGCTCCACGGAAACGCCCCCACGCGCGAGAGTTGGTGCGCGTCGCTGGCGGGGCTGATCTTCACGCCCAGGTCGCGCGCCAGGGCGATCACGTCGACATAGGTCTCGGCCTGCGCGCTGCCGAGTTTGAAGGCGATCGACTCGTTGAGTTCGAAGGCGGTATCCCCCTGCAGACACGCCCGGAGCAACTCCTCCATCCCGGAAAGCGCGTCATCGACGAAAGCGGGGATGACGCTCATGGTCGCAAGTTCCACCCCCGGATGGGCCAATACGTCGACGTGCGGATTGCGCGCCACCTTCTTGATCCAGGACAGCCAGTCCTCGAAGAGGCGAATGCGTTTCTCGCGGTCGTTCACCGGCGGCGACTGGAACCAGACGGCCGAGACGTCGGGGAGAAAATGCGTCGCCGCGAGGATGATATCGATACCGTCGAGGTCTTTCAGTAGCAGCGTTCCGTCCTGCAAGTGCGGATCGGCATCGACCTCTGCGCCGAGGAGGATCTCCAGCGGCACGCGTCCGCGCCAATAGTCGACCTCCGCGGCAATGGCGTCGATCTGGGTTCGAGTGGCCGCGTGCATCTCGCCGGCGATAACCTTGGGGCAGTCGGCGGGGATGTTCGGGACGTGTTCGAGAATGACGATCCGTCGCAGCCCTTTCTCGACCGCGTCGTGGACGATGGCGCCCACGCTCATGTCCGTGCTGCTGTGGCCGCTGTAGATCGTGTGGATGTGCAGGTCGCAGTCGATGTTCATCGGTTGCACTGTAGCGCCGAAAACCGCCGGCGTCAACTCCGCTTCCGTTGCGGAACCGGATGGTGCCGAAGGAACGCCCCCGGAGAGGATACCGTATCAGGACGAGTAGCACGGAATCTGTAACGCAATCCTTCGAAAAAAGTTGACTGCGTAATGTAAATTCATATCATTCTGTGAGATAGGCTTGTATTTTCACTTCGCACGACATGCGCGGACGGGGGATTTCTATGCGGATTCTGAGTGCGGTTCTGGTGGTTTCGTTGTGGGCTTCGGTGGCCGATGCGGCCAGCAGCGAGAATTCGCTGAACAACAAGGACGTGATCAACATGCTCAAGGCCGGCATCGGCGAGGCGCTGGTCACGGCCAAGATCAAAAAGTCCAAGTGCGCGTTCGATCTGGCACCCAACGCGATGATCGAACTGAAGAACAACGGTGTCTCCGACGAGATCATCGAGTTGATGCTGCAGCAGCAGATGGAGCAGAAGAAAAGGCTGCGCAGCCGGATTCTGTTGGCGATTCAGCAACTTGCCAGCGAGAATCAGGAGACGCGCGATAACGCTTATCTCTATCTCAAACAGCTCGAGACCATGGCCTTGCCGGCGATGCGCGAGGCGTTGACCAACGAGCGCGCGGCCGTGCGCGCGGCGGTGGCCGTGGCGGTGGGCAGACTGCACGATCATCGGAGCGCTCCGTTTCTGCGCGAATTGATGACCGACCAGAAGCAGGAGGTCCGTTTTGCCGCGGCCGAGAGTCTGGCCGCGCTGGAGGACGAACAGGCGCTGTTACTGGCGCAGAAATCGGCGGCCAGCGGAGTCAATCCGCTTGATGGGTATCTCCGTCTGCTGGGGCATCGCCGGGACGATCAGAGCGTGGGGTTTCTCGTAGTTCGTCTGCTGAAGGACATGAACGAGCAGACACGCGCCCAGGCGGCCTGGTCGCTCGGGGAGATCGGCAGTGCGCGTGCCTGCCAGGCGCTCTCGGAAGCGTTGCTGGAGGACCGGGAAACGGTCGTGCAGCGCGAATGCGCCGTCGCTCTGGGAAAGATCGGCCAGCCGGATAGCGTCGAGGTGCTGATCAAGGCATGCAAGAACTTCCCCGCGATCCGTCGCGAGGTGCTGCTGGCTATCGGCAAGTATCCCGCGCACGCTTCGGTGGAGTTCCTCATCGTGGCGTTGGGGCAGAAACTGACGCCCGACGAATCCCACGCGGCGTTGACCGGGTTGCGGCGATTGACCAGCCGCGACTTCGGTCGGGACATCGAGCGCTGGCGGGTCTGGTGGGCTGAACATCGCGACGAGATCCTGCGCGGTCGGCAGCCACCGGCCATGCCCGCACCGGCGGAGAACGGCGAGGTTTCGACAATGAACGGCGGCGAGGACTGGAATACGGAACCGCCCGCCACCGACGTGCGCCTGCCCGCACGCGAGACGCCCGAAGAGGAGGCGTTGCCTCCGGATGAAGAACAGAGCGAGGAGAATCCGGCCGTCACCATCGAAAGGATCACCGGTGATCCGGAGATGCCGCCGCCGCTTCGGTTCGAGGATACGCCCTCAGCGGACAGGCCGTGAGCACGAAGGCGATTCTCGCGCTGTTGACCGATTTCGGCAATGCCGATCCGTACGTCGCGGCCATGAAAGGGGTGATCCTCGCCCGCGCCCCGCAGGTGCGTCTCATCGAGTTGAGCCACGAAATCCCCCCGCAGAATGTCCTGCGCGCCGCGCTCTTCCTGGAAGATTCCGCTTTCTGTTTTCCCGCCGGAACGGTCCACGTTGCCGTCATCGACCCCGGCGTCGGTACCGCGCGCCGCATCCTTGCCGCGCGCATCCGGGAGCAGATTTTTCTGGCACCGGACAACGGCTTGCTCGCCACATTGCTGCGCCACGACTCCGAGGCCGAGGTCGTCTCGGTCGAGCGTCCGGATCTCTATCTGCCGGTGGTTTCCTCGACATTCCACGGTCGCGATATCTTCGCCCCCGTCGGCGCGGCACTGGCCACGGGGAAGGTGGATTTTGTCACGCTCGGACCGCTGGTGACCGATTGGGTGACTCTACCGGAAATCGATCCCGTCATCGAGGCGGGAAGAATCACCGGGCGCGTCCTTTATGCCGACCATTTCGGTAATCTCGTCACCCCGATCCGAAGGCGCCATCTCGAAGCGGTCGAGATCGATCCGACCGCGATGCGGGTCCGGATTGCCGGGCAATCGATCACGTGTTTCTGTTCGACCTTCGACGAGGTGAAGGCCGGACAACCCTGTGCGTATATCGGTTCTGCCGGCCGTTTGGAGATCGCGGTCAACCAAGGCAACGCGGTCGAGAAGCTGGGATTGGTCGATGTCTCCGCTGGCCAAATTGAGATTATTGCCTTATAGTTGCTTCCTGCTGATGCGCATGACCCATTTCGCGTCTTTCTGTTACATGCTTTATTTGGCAAGAGGTTGCGAATATCACGCTTGTCCGATCGTGAAAAATGTGAATAAAATAGAAATAACCGCTTGTCACGATTTCATTTGTACCGTATAGTTGGATGTGCCTTGTTTTCTTTCATAACCGAATCGCATGAAAGTAGTTGTGCCGACTTGAGCGCTTCGGTTCGATTTCTCCCTCTTATTCGCTGAGGAGGGGGTTCCTTGAATACGCAGTCAGACAACTTCGAGGACCTTTCATTGCCTGCCGCTGACGGCCGGACATATATCCCCTATGCAGACGCGCGTCAAGCTCGTGCCGATGCCAGGCGCATCGGCGATCCACAACTCGCCATCGGCGCGCGCCAGGAGATCGTTCTGCGCATCGGCATCTCCGGTACTGCGGGTGTCGAGGCCATTCCCGATCTCTTCGGCCATTTCGGCCGCCTCGAGAGTGTGCTCCGCCACGAGATTCTGGACATGATCGAGATGTTTCTGCAGGGCGGGATCGATCTCGGCGGGGCGGCCAATGCCATGGCGGCCTTTCTCAACGATCAGGACGAAGAGATCCGCGAGCGTATCACGGCGATTCTGCTGGCGCTGGGGCCGCAGGCCTGGGAAGCTTTGCCTAGTATTCTCGGCTGCACCCGGCACGGCGAGCGCGGGGTACGCTTGGCGGCCTTGCGTTTGCTGCGCAGTTTGGGCAAGGCCGGCGGCGGTCACAGCGTGGTCAAGCGACTGCAATCGATGAAGGAGGTGACTCCCGCGAAGGACGACGAGATGCACCGGGAACTCGACGCGGTGCTGCAGCTGCTCGTCTCCACGAGCACGCGTCGTTTCATTCGCCCCTCCTCGTCGGCGCAGCCGAAGCGCGACAGCGATACCGCCGCGACTGCCTTCGTACTCAAGATCATCAAGACGTACCAGGATCTCTGCCCCGATCCGGCCCGCCAGAAGACCGCGCTCGAATCGCTGCGGAAGGTGCCGGCCGGGTTCCAGGTCAAGGGATTGCTGCTGGCCACCCGCGCGTCCGAGCCCTCGATACGCGCCACGGCCATCGCCCTGCTTTCGCATATGCCCGAGGAGGCGCGCCCCTACGAAGACTACCTGCAGAAGGCGTACGAGGGCGAGAAACATGCAGCCGTGCGCGATCAGTTCGCGGACCTGCTCTGCATCCTGGACGGCGGGGCGTGACAGCTACTCGCGTTCCAGGCGGACCGTCATCTTCAGATTCTCGAATACCGACAGCATCTCTTCGTATGTCGACCATTCCATCATGGCCGCCCGCAGGGCATGGCGCCGGTGCAGGGAATCGATCATCACTGCCGCCGCGCTGTCGGCGTAGAGGGACACCCGGCGCGAGCGGTAGCCGTCGGCGGAGCATTCGAGCATGGCCGTCGCCGGGACCGTCAGTTCCACCGTCGGGCCTTTCGCGATCTCCTCGACGATGGTCGTGCCGCGCAAGATCGCGCGCACCCGGCCGGGAAGCGGTTTGCCGCTCTTCTTGTCTACCAAAGTGACGTGTGCGTGCGCCCTTGCCGGCGGAGGCTGGAGCGCACGGCCGAAGCCGATATAGAGCGGATTCGTGATCGCCCACAAACCGTCCTTGGTCGAACGATAGCGCGCCTGGATCCAGCCGACGTCGCGGAAGACGGCTTGGTAGCGGATGCGGATCTCTTTCTGCTTGGGGCTGATCGGCGCGTGTTCGTCTCCCGATGTCCAGCGACGTACCGACTTGCCGTTGTAGATCAATTCCAGCATGCCGATGCTGTCTTCGGGATCCGAGCAACTGAACGCTTCGAGGAGGACCTGTCGCGGTTTTTCCGAAGGCGCGATTTCGAAACCCGCGCCGACGCCGTCGAGAAAGAGGTGCAGAAACGGACCGTTGGAGACGATGGTCCGTCCCGTGCGTACCGCCTCGAGCAGGACCGCCGTATCGACGCCCCGGCGCGGCGTCTCGACATACAAACCCAATTCGGGCAGGTCCGCTTGGCGCGGCACCGTCTGTGGCGGGCCGCCGGAGACCGCCGGGATGCGGTAGCCGTGATTCAGGAGCAGGTGCCAGAGCTCCACGTCCTCCTTGCCGCGGCTGATATCGAGTGCGTCGTACAACGGCCCGGCAACGGTCTGGAAGACGAAGTCCTGCGCCACCTGGTCGGTCGCGGCGGTGCGCACGTCCCGGATCAGGCCGGTCGGATAGCTCCAGGCTGTCAGGCCGCCGCGGTCGCGCACTGCCGCAAAGGTTTCGTGCAGCGGGCGGTCGTCCAGCAGTCGCGCTGTCGGCGGCGGCGTCTGCGGCTCCAGGGCGAAGAAACGCCCGTGCCCGGAAACCTCGGCCGTCCAGGCGCAGAAGAGCCGGCACTGGCTGCCGACGGTGGCATCGAGCGCCTGGCGCAGCATCGCCTCGCCGTCTTCGAGCCGGGTGTATGGCGGCCCCTCCTCGCTGCGCAGGTTCCACGCCCCGGCCACGCCGACGGACGCCAGCCCGCGGGCGCTGCCGGCGAACTGGACCTCGCGCAATGTCGCGAACGAGAAGACCCCCGGAAGCGCCCGGGGAAGGTAGGTATAGACGAAAGGATCCATCATGCTCCAGCCGGCGTTGTCGACCGCGCCGTACCCTTTCATCTCCGCCTTGACGACGGTGGTCTCGTGGGGTTTGACGATGGCGACGGTCTGGAACGGTTCGGCCCGAAGGCCGCCGTCGACGGCGATATCGAAGGCGCCCTCGAGCACGGAGAACTCCGCCGATTTCTCGGCCCAGAACCAGTTCGCTCCTTCGAGCGAACCGACAGGACGGCCTTTCATGTCGACGATCGATACGCGCGCGCCGGCGGGTTCGCCCTGGCTGAAGATTTCCAGCCGCAGCCGGCCGGGCTCCTTCTCTTCGTCGGGTTTTTCCCGGATTACCGTCGGCTCGACGCCTTCGGGCAGCCCCTGCTTCTTCAGCATCTCGCGCATCGCCGCGGCGTCGAAGTCGATCCGGCGCGGCTGCATGGGCTCGACGCGTACCACATCCTGCGGATCGAAGGGAATGCCCGGCACCTCCGTGTCGCCGGTCTGCTTCGGCGGCTTGTCCCGGCCATGAACCGGCTTCGCCACCAGAAGCAGCGCGAACAGCAGGCACATGCGCATCGCGCGCCTCACGGCATACCTCCACAATCTTTCAGGCGACCAGTTCGGCCAGGACGCTGTCGGCCACCGGCAGGGCCTGCTCGCTCAGGTGCAGTCGCGTGTCGTCTTCGGACCAGCGCAGCCAGCCGCCCGCCAGCAGCGGGGGCAACTCCCGCGCCAGCAACATTTCCAGGTCGAAGCCGGTGCGATCATGGAATCGCCGCTTGTCGATGCCGGCGGCGAGCCGCAGCCAGACCACCGCGCATTCGCGTGCGCGCGCCGCGGGCGGTAATTCGTCCCGCATCGCCTCGGCCGTGCCGACGGTCTCCAAGCGCCGCTTGTACTCCTCCACCTGCGTGCAGTTGCCGAAACGGACGCCGCCGACGTAGGAATGCGCACCCGGCCCCAGGCCGATGTAGCCGCCGCCAAGCCAATAGTTGAGATTATGGCGGCATTCGTGGCCGGGAAGAGCGAAATTGCTGATCTCGTAGCGCGGCATGCCGCCGGCGGCGAGCATCGTGCCGGTAAGGTCGAAAAGGCGTCGCTCCAGGTTCTCCCCCGCCGCTGCCAACTCGCCCCGGTCGATGCGCTGCTGCAGGGGCGTGCCTTCCTCGTGGCTGAGGCAGTAACAGGAAAGATGCGGTGCCGCGAGCCCCAGCGCCTTGCCCAGGTCCGCCGCCCATTCGAGCTCCGACTGCCCGGGCCAGGCGAAGATGAAGTCCAGCGAGAAGTCGTCGAAACCGACTTCCTGCACCTGCGCGACGGCCAGGCGTGCGGTTCTGGCGTCGTGACTGCGGCCGAGCACCTCCAACCCGCGATCCTGGAATGTCTGCACGCCCAGCGAGAGACGCGTCACCCCCGCCTGGCGCAGAAGAAATAGCTTCTGCATCGAGAGCGTACCGGGATTGGCCTCGACGGTGAATTCCTCCAGGCGGGAAAGGTCGAGGTTGGTCAGCAGGTCGAGGAAGTATTCGAATTGATGGAGCGCGAGACTCGTCGGCGTGCCGCCGCCGACGAAGAGCGTCACCGGGCGCAACGCCTGGGCGCGTTTCTCGATCTCCAGCGAAAGCGCGTCGAGGTAGAGGTCCACGCGCTCGGAGTTGTAGGTGTGGCTGGCGAAGTCGCAATACGCGCAGCGTCTCGTGCAGAAGGGGACGTGGACGTAGAGACCGGTCGGTTCCATGGCGCCTCCGGTTTTACAGCACGCCCTTGCTCGACGGGACGCCGCTCTCGCGCGCATCCGGCGCCAGAGCCTGCCGCAACGCCCGCCCGGTGGCCTTGAAGACGGCTTCGAGACAGTGGTGCGGATCGCTCCCGGCGAGCAGATCCGCGTGCAGGTTGATTCCCGCGTTGACGCAGAGCGCCCGGAGGAATTCGCGCGCCAGGCAGGTGTCGAACCGGCCGACCGTCTCGGTGGGCGGCGCGACGCGGTACTCCAGGTGCGGTCGTCCCGAGAGGTCCAGCACTACCCGCGCCAACGCCTCTTCCATGGGCACGTACATCGTGCCGTAGCGGGTAATGCCTTTCTTGTCGCCCACAGCTTCGCGCAGTGCCCGCCCCAGGCAGATGCCGACGTCCTCGACGGTATGGTGGCCGTCGACATCGGTGTCGCCGCGCGCCTGCAGGGTCACGTCGAAGAGCGCGTGGCGGCAGAGCAGCGTCAGCATGTGATCGAAGAAGCCGACGCCGGTGACGATCTCGATGCGGCCGGTTCCGTCGATATCGAGGGAGAGCTCGATCATCGTCTCGGTGGTTTCGCGGGCGACGCGGGCGGTGCGCGCGTTCATGCGGTTCCTTTCTGCCGATCATTCGTTACTGTCATTATCGACAGAAAAGCGGGGCGGTGCAAGCGTGGGATGGAAAAGAGAGGATCCGTTGCGGCGGGGGAGTCTACTCGGGCGTCTGCGCCGGCGTGGTCTCCTCGGCAGCGGGTTCTTCGCCTTCGGGCGGCGGAGCGTTGCCTTCGTCTTCGCCGGTGTCGCTCTTTGCTTCGTCTTCAGCCGGCGTTTCGAGCAGTTCCGCCGGCACCTCCGGCAGATTGCCTTCCTCGCGCGCGCGGCGTTCCTTTAGCGGCACCAGCGCGAAAGCGGCGGTCTGCCGCACGAGGTAGGAGAATCCCCGGGTATCGCCCTCGCGCTCGATTTCGAGGTAGGCGTCCTCCGCCCGCTGCAGATCATCCTGTGCCTCGTAGCACTGCGCCAGCGCCAGGCGCACCTCGCCCTCTAGGTAGCTCCGCTCGCTCTTCACCGCCGCCTCCAGGTCGGCCCGGGCCTTCTCGAATTCACCCAGACGCATGCGTGCCTTGCCGCGGTCGGCGCGGACCTGGGGCGCGAAGTAGTGTTGCGGGTAGCGATCGAGAAACGCGCCGGCGACGGCGGTCATCTTCTGCAGGCTGGCGGTATCGTCTCTGTCGCTCAGCGCGAGCATCTGCTTCATGTAGCCATAAAACACCGCGCGCGCGCTGGCGTCCATAACCTTGGCGTTATCCAGCTCCTTGACCAGGTCGGCCTGCGGACCGGTCTGGGCTTTGTAGATGGTCAGGAACAATTCCCGCCAGGCATTCTCCTGCGCCCGGCGTTCGGCGTGGCGCGTATAGCCGAAGAGCAACGCCGCCAGCAGCACCACCGCCAGCGCGGCGAGCAGTTCGCGCTTGTAGTCGTTGGCCCATTTCATGACGCGTTCGACCGTCTCGTTGGCCGCCGCTTCCGTGGTCTTCGCCGCCGGTGCCATAGCTCGATCCTTGCAGATGCAGGGCCGGGACGGTCCTGCCGGAGGGCATAACCGGTCCGATGGAAAAATCCGATTATAATCCGGCCACGGCCACGGTCAAGGGATTTCGCCCAATCGGCGGGGCAGTGATCACGAGCTCACCACCTCGAAGTCCGCGCCGAGGCTCGCCTGCGAGTCGCCGCCGATCCAGAGGCGGAAGTGGCCGGGTTCGACCACGCGCGTCATGCGCGGGTTATAGAACGCCAGCTCCGCGGCGGCGAGGGTGAACATGACTTCACGGCTCTCCCCGGGCCGCAGGTCCGCCCGGCGGAATTGCTTCAGTTCCCGTACCGGTCGCGTAACCGAGCCGACCAGGTCGCGCACGTAAAGCTGCACCACCTCGGTCCCGGCGTATGCGCCGGTGTTGGTCACCTTTACCGAGATGCCGAGGCTGCCGTTGGGGAGCAGGCGCGTCTCGTTCAGCTTCAATTCATTGTAGACGAACGTCGCGTAGCTCAGGCCGTAGCCGAAAGGATACAGCGGCGTCGGGTCGCAGTCGAGGTAGGTCGAACTGAAGCCTTCCGGGTCCAGCGGCGTGCCCGGCGGGATACCGCGTGCGTTCTCCGCGGCCGGGCGACCGGTGTTCTTGTGTGCGTAATAGACCGGGATTTGTCCCTCGGTATGGGGGAAACAGACCGGCAACTTCCCCGAAGGGGAGGTCTTTCCCAACAGCAGATCCGCCAGCGCCGGCCCGCCCATGGTCCCGGGATGCCAGGCATAAAGGATGGCGCTCGCCTTCTCCCGCACGTTGCCCAGTAACAGCGGCCGGCCGGCCATGATCACCACCGCCACGGGCTTGCCGGTCGCGGCGATACGCTCGAGCAACTCTTGCTGCGCGCCGGGCAGGCTCAGAAAGGCGCGACAATGCGCCTCACCCGAGAGCACCGCGTCCTCGCCCAGGAAGAGTACGATTGCGTCGGCGCCTTCGGCAGCCTTGACCGCGTCCGCGAAGCAGTTCTCGTCGGCAGCGCGGGGAGAATCCAGACCCGGCGCATAGCGGATCTCGCCGGCGAAACGCGCGCGCAGCGCCGTCAACGGCGTCACCGTGTCGGCGGCGTCGTGATCCATGATCCAGCAACCGAGTTGGTCGTGCGGGTTGTCCGCCAACGGGCCGATGACCGCCAGAACGCCTTCGTTCTTCAACGGCAGCATGCCGTCGTTCTCCAGCAGGACGCAGCTTTCGCGCGCGGCCTGCTCGGCCGCTTCCAGGTGGGATTTGTCGAGCAGGATCGAGGTGCGTCCCTCCTCGGTATAGGGGTTCTCGAAGAGGCCCAGCGCATGCTTGATTTCGAGGATGCGGCGCACCGCGTCGTCGATCCATATCGGCGAAAGCGCCTCCGATTCGACCAGCTCCTCCCCGCATTCGCCGTAGGCGTTGGTGGCCATTTCCATGTCCACGCCGGCGGCAATGGCCGCGAGCGCCGCTTCGCGGTTGTCGGCACAGTAGCCGTGAACGATCATCTCGGTAACCGAACCCCAGTCGCTGACGACGAAGCCCTCGAAATCCCACTCCGTTTTGAGTACGTGCCGAACGGCGAACTCGTTGCCCGATGCGGGAATGCCGTTGATCTCGTTGAAGGCGCTCATCAGCGTCGCCACCCCCGCCTCGACGCAGGCGCGGAACGGCGCCAGGTAGACTTCACGCAACAGGTTCTCGGGAATATAGGCGGTGTTGTAGTCGCGCCCGCCTTCGGCCGCGCCGTAACCGACGTAGTGCTTGGCGCACGCGGCCACGCGTTCGGGGTCGGCCATGGACTCGCCCTGGAAGCCCTGGACCATGGCCGCGCCCATCTCCGCGCTGAGCACCGGGTCTTCGCCGCAACTCTCGGCGATGCGGCCCCAGCGCGGATCGCGGGCGATGTCGACCATCGGGGCGAAGGTCCAGTGGACGCCCGCGGCACGGGCTTCGCGCGCGGCCACGCGGGCGCCTTCCCGGGCCACGTTCGGGTCGAAGCTGGCGGCCTGGCCGAGCGGAATGGGCATAACGGTGCGGAACCCGTGGATCACGTCGCGGCCGAAGATCAGCGGAATGCCCAGGCGCGTCTCTTCCACCGCCAGGCGTTGGTAGCGGTTGACGGCTTCGACGCCGACGACGTTGAGGAAGGAGCCCACGCCGCCGCGGCGGATAATCGCCTCGTTGCCCTCGCCGGTGCCGGCGATCTGCCGCATCTGCCCGAGCTTCTCGCTCAGCGTCATCGTCGCGAGAAGATCCTCGATGTTCACTTTTTGGCCCACGCGATCCCCTTTTCTCAATCGCCGTCGATCATGTCGCCGAACATGCCCAGGACCGAACCCTCGCCCTTGCGACTGCCGCCGGCGCGGGGCGCGCTGGCGATGATCCGGTCGGCCAGGCGCGAGAACGGCAGGCTCTGGAGCAGGACCGTCCCCGTGCCGCCGAGAGTGGCCAGGAAGAGCCCCTCGCCGCCGAGGAACATCGACTTCAGGTTGCCCGCGCGCTGGATATCGTATTCGACGCCCTTGGTGAAGGCGACTAGGCAACCGGTGTCGACCTTCAGCGTCTGCCCTTCGAGCTTCTTCTTGATCACCGTGCCGCCGGCGTGGACGAAGGCCATGCCGTCACCCCGGAGGCGTTGGAGGATGAAGCCCTCCCCGCCGAAGAAGCCCGCGCCGAGGCGCCTGTTGAAGGCGATGCCGATCTCGGTTCCGAGCGCCGCGCAGAGGAAGGCGTCCTTCTGGCAGATCAACTCGCCCCCGACCTTGCTCAGATCCAGCGGGATAACCTTCCCCGGATACGGCGCGGCGAAGGCGACGCGCTTCTTGCCTTGTCCTCGGTTGGTGAAATGGGTCATGAAGACGCTCTCGCCCGTGAGCGCGCGCTTGCCGGCGTTGAGAAGCTTGCCGAAGAATCCGTCGTCGGGCTGGGAGCCGTCGCCCATCTTGGCCTCGAAAGCGATGCCGTCGTCCATGTAGTTCATTGCCCCGGCCTCGGCGACCACGGTTTCGCCCGGATCGAGTTCGATTTCCACGATCTGCATGTCGTCGCCGTGGATTTCATAGTCCACTTCGTGGCTTTGCATGAGATGCTCCTCCTAGCATGACGGTCGGCAACAGGTTGACAGCGCATCTGGCTGAACGGAATGCACGCATGCTAGCCGCTGTCGCCGGCTTTGGCAATCATTTTCCGCCGGCGCCCCATGCCCAGGCGCCGCCCGGGACGAGGGAAAAGACTTGCATAACCGGCGTTCAGAGCCTATGGTATGGAGTATCGAATACCAACCCGCGACGGAACCTGCCGCATGGACATTTACTACTTGCGCGACAACTGGTTGCAGGGCCCCATTACCCAGGAAGAACTCAAGGATCGACTGCAGCAGAACGAGCTCGAGGGGCTGACGCCGGCCTGGAGTCTCGAGCACGATGGCTGGATTCCCGCGCGTCTATTCGGGGTCATGTCCGACAATCCCTCGCTGGACGATACGGCGCTGATCGATTACGGCGATACGAGTTCCGAGGCCAGCCGCACGCTGGCCGCGGAAGTCGAGCTCTCGCGTCTTCCCTCGCCGCGACAGTACCTGGCGTTGCGCCTGGCCAAGGATCAGGAGTTGATCACCGAGGGCCAGTGTCAGCGGGCGCTGCAGGAAATCCTGGAGAATCCCAACGAAAACGAGGACCTGCCGCGGCACCTCTATGCCCGCGGCTGGATCACGCAGACGCAGTATCATACCCTGCAGAGCGCGATCCGCAGCCGTTCCACCGCCGACGCCATCCCCGGTTTCGAGATTCTCGAGACTCTCGGCAGCGGCGGCATGGGCACGACGTACAAGGCCCGGCAGATCAGCATGGATCGCGTCGTCGCGCTGAAGGTGCTGCTGCCCAAGTGGAGTCGCGACAGTAATTACGTCCGCCGTTTCGAGCGCGAAGCGCGCATGGCCGCGCGGCTCAACCACGAGAACATCGCCACGGCCTACGAGGTCGGCTCCTTCGCCGGCAACCACTATCTGGCCATGGAGTACGTCGAGGGGCAGACGCTCTCGGCGCGGCTGGCCGATGCGGGCCCATTCACCGAGGGCGAGAGCATCCGCGTTATCAAGTCGATCTGCCGGGCGCTGCAGCATGCGTGGCAGCACAGCCTGATCCACCGAGACATCTCCAGCAAGAACGTCATCCTCCGCAAGGACGGCGTGCCGAAGCTGATCGATATGGGTTTGGCGCGCACTGTCGGTGCCGAGAGTTCGATCGAGAGCACCAGCGGAGTCACCGTCGGCACGCCCGCCTACATGTCGCCCGAGCAGGCGCTGGGGCGCGAGGATGTCGATATTCGCAGCGATATTTTCAGCCTCGGCTGCGTCTTCTACGAGATGCTCTGCGGCGAGGCGCCGCTGACGGGCGAGACAATGCTCGAAACCCTCTCGCTCCATATCAACAACCGCGTGCCCTCGGTGCGGGAGACGGCGCCGCGCGTCACCGAACTGACCGCCCGCATTATCCAGAAGATGACCGCGCGCGATCCGCAGGACCGATTCCAGACGCCGCAGGAGGTGATCGACGCCTTCGCTTCGGACGTCGAGACCATTCGCGAGACGCTCCCGTTGGAAGCCATTATCGTCTCGCCGGTGGCGAGCCAGATCAAGAGCTGGGAGCCTGACGCTCCGGTGGAGATCCTGCTCAAGCCCGCGTGGCGCGAATACATGCACCTCGTGGCGCGCAAGCTCGACGAACACCTCGAAATGGCGGAGGTTGACCCGGAGTTCCAAGGCTACGTGCAGACGGCGTTCGCGGAACTCGTCTCCAATGCCTTCGACCATGGTTGTAAGGGCGTCGAGGAAGGGCTGATCAAGATCCGCATGGAGCTCAACGACGCCTTTTTCCGCCTCGAGGTCGAGGATCCGGGACCGGGCTTTCCGGCCAAGGAGAAGTTGCAGCGGATCAAGAACGAACCGGTCGACCGCGAACGTCAGCGCGGCATCATCCAGCTTCTGCACATCGTCGATCTGCTGGAGTATTCGGCCAAGGGCAACGCGGTCAAGACCGTGCTCTACCGCAAGAGCGGCGGCAGCGGCATCTTCGAGCAGGAGACCGACGGTATCCACTTCGTTCAGATCAAGGGCAAGGGCGACCTGGCGCTGACCGAGTTGTTCAAGCGCTGGGCCGAGAAGTATCCGCTCGACGCGCCGCGGCGCATCTGCCTGATGGTGCGTACCGACTGGGTCAGTTCGATGTTCGTCGGCGTCCTGGGCAAGTTCCACCAGTGCATCCGCGAGTCAGGCTCGGCCATGAGCGTCTGGGTGGAGTACCTGAGCTGCTTTCGTATCATGCAGCAACTCGGCGTGACCTCGTTCGTCCGCGTATACAACTCCATCGACGAAGCTACGCTCGATCTGCGCCTGTCCAAGGTCGCCGACGGCGGGGGCCAGAAGGCCCCGATGCCCGGGGGCAAGGGCGACCTGGTCGAGTCCGAAGCGAAGACGAAAGAGATGGCCGCGGTCGACTCCAAGCCATCGAACCACAGCGCCAAGCCCGCCACCGAGCGCACCCGCTCCTCGCGCACGCGCGTGCTCAAGCGCAAGAAGAAGAGCGGCCTGCTGGGGTGGCTCCGGCGCTTGCTGGGCGAGGAGTCCGAGTCCGGCAAGGACGAAGAGAAGGACTAAGGACCCGTTAAGCAATAAGATCGGGATTTCTGAAATTATTGCTTAACAAGTCCTAAGCTGCCGCCCTGTCGCTTGCCGATAAGCGTTTACAGCCCCAGCGCGTCGCGGTTGCGGAACGCCATGAAGCCGAGGTTGGTGCAGGCCACGGTCATGATGTAATAGATGATCCCGTAGATGACCGGCGCGGCGATCGTGGGACCGAAAAAGGGATCGATCAGCGCTGCCATTCCGTTCAGAATGAAGAGTAGAATCCACGAACCGAAGAAGGCGAAGGAGAAGAAGATCGCGCAGACGGCGTAGTCGCCGGGGATGCGCAGGATGTTCATGAAGACCGCGACCGGGTTGGCCAGCCAGATGCTGTCCCACGCGCCCACGCAAGCCACGGCCATGGGGAAATACGCCAGCGCCACGGCCAGTTCGACCAGGAAGACGACCAGCAGCAGAACGCCCACCCCCGCGAGCATGTCGAGCGCCCGTATCGCTTCGGGCGTGGCGCTGGCGGCCTCCTCCTCGGCGCTTTCGCCCTCTTCGGTCTCGGGTTCGACCACTTCCTCGAGCGTGCCGCCATCGGCGACGATCCTGGCTTCCAGCGCGGCGATTTCTTCGTTCAGCCGCGCGATATCCTCGCGCAGCGGCGTGATATACTGCTCGCGCTGCTTGGGGGTGAGTCCCCTGCGGGAGACGGCGGCGATCTGTTCTTCCTTCATCCGTTTCTGCTGGATCAAGGCTTCTCGGCCGGCCATGTCGTTGTCGAGCACCTCCACTTCCATCTGACTCGCGCCGATGGCTCCGGCCGCGATGATCGCCGTCGCGCAGGAGGTGATCGTCAGCGGCAGGGTGACGATCAGCGTGACCAGGAAGTAGCGGAAGCCCGAGCCGAGCATCTCGCCGAAGACGTTGGGCGGAAATTCCAACCGCTGGGTCGGCCCCATGGCGGCGGTGCGCAGGGTATACATCCAGCCGCCGAAGTAGGCGGCCACCCAGACGAAGTAGCCGAATATCCAGAGAAATTGCGAGGCGAAGGCGGCGGCGGCGGCGAAGATGATGAAGACGATGCCGCCCGGGGTAAGCGGATAGACGAACGACTTGGCGATAGCGCCGAACGGGCTCATCACCATCGCTTCCTCGGCCTCCTGTCGGGCTTCGAATTCCTCCTGCGCTTTCGATTTCTTGTGCATCTGTCTCATCCCCGGCGGCGGCGGCGGCGCCGTTTCCGGTTCGTCCTGCAGAATCAGCGGATCGGTGCCGGGGCGCGCCTGTTTCTTCGCTTTCGTCTTCGCCGTTCTGGCGGCTGCCGGCGCGGCGACCGCCGCGGGCGCTTCTTCGTCCAGCGGCTTCAGGCTCAACTCGCTCTCTTCCGGCGCCGGCACCTGGATCGGCGCGCCGCATTGGGAGCATTTGACCCGTTTGCCGGCATATTTGTCCGGTACTTTGGTCTTCTTTCCGCACGAACAGGAATGCACGTAAGGCATGGCCGTCTCCCCCAAATACGTCGATCAAGTCGACAGTGTCATGGTCAGGCATCCGATGAGGGCGGTTCGTTCGGCTCGGGCGGGGCGGAGGATGGCGACGATTCCGGACCTTGCAGCACGCGTTCCTTCATGAGCCGGCCGGCCTTGAAGTGCACGACGCGCTTCTGTGGAATCTGGACCGCCTCGCCGGTGCGGGGGTTGCGGGCGGTGCGCGGCTTCTTGGTAATCACGTCGAAGACGCCGAAGTCGCGGAATTCCAGGCGGTTGCCCTTGACCAGTTCGCCGACGATGTCGTCGAGAAACGCCTGGATGATCTCCCGGGCGACTTCCTGCTTAACGCCGATCTTCATCGCGATCCGGCGTGCGATCTCGCGTTTGGTAATGGCCATGGCATTCCGCCTCCGTATAATCCCAAATAAAAAATGAGCACGCCGATAGCGTGGATCCTAGAACGCCGAAGCCCGACGTGTTATTGCCGATTCTACCCGTCGCCTCGATTCACGCCAGTTATTATGCCCTACAAGCGCGCACTGTCAAATGAGTAACAGCTTCGGCGGATATTCTTCAAAAGCATAACTCCGTCATTTTTCCGCTCTTCGTTTCACGCGATCTATTTTGCTTGACTCCTGCGCGGCTGCCTTTACTATAAAATGTTTACAATTTTGCCGTTTCCCTGCGACAAATTGCACGCAACCCTATGTGAAACAGGAGGCTAGCATGACAAGCCAGGCCGCGCCAGCCGTCGATGCCGCACTGGCCGACAAAATCGCCAACACTATTCGTTTTCTCTCCGCCGACGGTGTGGAGGCGGCGAAGAGTGGGCATCCGGGGCTGCCCATGGGCTGTGCCGACATCGCCACGGTGTTGCTGACGCGTTTTCTCCGGCTCGATCCGGACGATCCGAAGTGGAACAACCGCGACCGCTTCGTCCTCAGCGCCGGACACGGTTCGATGCTGTTGTACTCGATGCTTCACCTGGCGGGATTTATGCCGCTCGAGGAGTTGAAGCGATTCCGGCAACTCGGCAGCAAGACGCCCGGGCACCCGGAATACGGCTACACCCCCGGCGTCGATTTCACCGGCGGGCCGCTGGGCGCGGGATTTGCCGCCTCGGTCGGCATGGCCCTGGCGCGCGAGGTGGCCGCGGAGATGTACAACACCCCGCATTACGAAATCGTCGACCATTTCACTTACGTGCTCATGGGCGACGGCTGCCAACAGGAAGGCATAACCCAGGAAGCCGCCAGCCTCGCCGGCCATCTCAAGCTCGGCCGCCTGATCGCCATTTACGACGACAACGGCATCCAGATCGACGGCCCCACCAGCCTGGCCTTCAGCGAAGACGTCGGTGCGCGCTATGAGGCGATGAACTGGCATGTCCAGCGCATCGACGGTCATGACCACGACGCCATCGCCCAGGCCATCGAGGCCGCGCAGCAGGAGCGCACCCGCCCGAGCCTGATCATGGCCCGTACCACCATCGGCAAAGGAGCGCCCGAAAAGGCCGGCACGCACAAGGTGCACGGCGCGCCGCTGGGGGAGGAGGAGATCCTCGCCGGCAAGAAGGCGATCGGCTGGCCGGAAGAGCCCTTCCACGTGCCCCCGGAGGTGAATGCCCACTTCGAGCAACGCCGCGACGAGTGGCGCAAGAGACGGGCGGAATGGGACAAGTTGTTCAAGCAGTTCGAGGAAGCGCACACCAAAACACTCGCGCGCGAGTATCACCGCACGATGAGCGGGGAACTCCCCAAGCAGTGGAAACACGCCATGCCCGAATTCGGCCCCGACGTCACCGACGCCACGCGCAGCAGTGGCGGCAAAGTGCTCGACGCCTTCGCCGAGATCCTGCCCGAACTTCTCGGTGGCGCGGCAGATCTGGCCGAGAGCACCAAGACCGTCATCACCAGCGGCAAGTACACCGAGGACGTCGCGCCGGGGATGTTTCTCGGGCGCAACATCCACTTCGGCGTGCGCGAACACGCCATGGGGCAGATGACCAACGGCATCGCCGCCTACGGCGGTTTCATCCCCTACTGCTCCACTTTCCTGGTCTTTCACGACTACCAGCGCCCGGCGCTCAGGATGGCTGCGCTGATGAAGCTGCGCAGCATCTTCGTCTATACCCATGACAGCATCTTCGTCGGCGAGGACGGCCCGACGCACCAGCCGGTGGAGCAAATCGCCGCGCTGCGCTGCATCCCGAATCTCGACGTGTTCCGCCCGTGCGACGCCAACGAGACGGCGTGGGCATGGCAGTACGCCCTGGCCCGCACCGAGGGGCCGACGGCGATCTGCCTCTCGCGCCAGAAGCTGCCGGCCTTCGACCGCACGCAGTACGCCGCGGCCAAGGATACGCTCAAGGGAGGCTATATCCTCGAACTCGACCCGGAAGGGCAGGCCGAGATCTGCCTCATCGCCTCGGGAAGCGAAGTGCACTTGGCGCACGAGATCGCTACCATCCTGCGCGAGGCCGGCCGCACCGTGCGCGTGGTCAGCATGCCCAGCCTCGATGTCTTCAAGAAGCAGAGCGACGGCTACCGCAAGAAGGTGCTGCCCAAGCGCTTCAAGAACCGCGTCGTCATTGAGGCCGGCGTCAGCCAGGGCTGGGAAGGCATCCTGGGCGACAAGGGCATCTTCATCGGCATGGACGACTTCGGCGCGTCGGGCCCCTGCAAGGATCTGGAGAAGCACTTCGGTTTCAACGCCGATGCGATCATCGACAAACTGGCCGAGGCCGACTTCTGAACGGAAATCCACGGAAAATCGAGAAGCCCGGGCAGGTGTGCCCGGGCTTTTTCATGTGGGGTCAGCCGATGACGCTCTCCATGTCGGCGATGTAGACGCGGCGGGTGCCGTCCACGAAAGCGTTGAAGGTCACGTAGCGCCAGTTCCGGTCCCATGCCGGGTGCGGATCGACCCGCAGCACGCGATCGGCCTGCGGTTGGGCGGTGTTGATGCGCGCCAGCGTCGTCTCCTCGCCGCTCTGCAGGTCGATTCGGCGCAGCGGAACGGTGCCGTCGCCGAAGGCGCAGCCCTCGGTATCGTAGGCGTCGGTCAGCAGATGTTTGCCGTCAGGATGAACGGTCGGATGCCCCGAGCCGACGACATGGCCGAGCATCTTCTGCAGATGCGCGCCGTCGGCGTCGACCTGGACGAAGCGCACGCAGCCTTCGCGGTCGAGATCGAGGTTCATCGAGATGCGCCTGCCGTCGGGGAACCAGGTGGCGTGATGGCCGCCTTTCTCCCACTGCTCGGGGCCCACCGCGCAATGCACCGATCCGCCGTCCAGCGATACCGTCACCCAGGCGTAACGCACGGCCGGAAAGTCGCGCGAAAACATATCGAAGACGGGCGCATCGGTTGCGGGGAACCAGCGGAGGCTGAGCATCAACCTGTCGCCTTGCGGATTGAACTTGCCGTGGAAGCCGTAGATCTCCTGCCGCTCGGGGTTCTCGATACGCACCGGCGGATCCGCCTGCTCCAGCAGCGCGCGGATCGAGGCGAAGAGCCGGCATTCGCCGGTATCGGTGTCGGTGAGATAGAAACCGTCGTCGTCAACGGGGCCGATATTCCGCCGCGCCGTCTCGTCGGGCACGCGCACGCCGTAGCCCGGCTGGGTTCGGCGCATCGCGGTCATGTTCGCCGAGATCAGCCGGCGGCCGTCGGGGGAGGCGTGATAGACGGTGCCGCCCAGGCGTTCTTTCGCGCCGGTAAGCGGATTCAGCTTCCAGGCGAAGGGCTGCCAGGTCTCCGGGTCGACGTCGTTGAAGAAGAGCGCCTCGTCGCTGCCTCCCCAGTTGAGGTTCGCTCCCATCTGCGGCTCCCACCCGCGGGTCGAGGCGACGTCGCGCTCCTCGCCGGTCCGCAGGTCGATCAGGACGATCCCGCCCGCCTCGCCGGGTTCGGGTTGACGATTCTCGAACGGAAAGCGGAAGAGCGCGAGGTGCCGCCCCGAGGGGCTGATCGGGGAGGTGTCGAAGAAGCGGTGGATGCACCCGCCTTTTCGCGGGGTGAGGCACCAGACCGGAACGCGCGGATCGTACATTTCGTAACGGGGAAATACGGCGTCGAGATTCATGGGGAAGGTTCTTCCGTAAAAAGGCGGATGTCGGATTCATGCCCGTTTCGGGCTGTAGAGCAAAAGCCCGAAGAGGCCGACCAGGAGACAGGACAGCCAGGGCGCGGCGACGACGAGAAAGGTGTATTGGCTGAAGAAATAGCAGACGAACGTGCCGGTCAGGCCGGTCGCCGTCAGCGCGTGAAAGAGCAGGCGGAGGCGGAAACGCTTCGTCGCCTGCGTCTGCTCGTACTCGCGGTCGACCTCGGCGATGGCGTCGTCGATCTCGCTCTCCTCGTACCCGTCGATCCGCATCTGCTTGCGGATGTAGGACGCGCCGCGGCCGGCCGCGCGCATGGCATCGACATGGTTTTTCAGGCGCGCGTCGGTCATGCGGCATCCGGCGGCTGTGGTGCGATTGGCGAAGGCAATAGCGGATTGTTCTCCCCCCGGCGGAGGGCTAGCGCTTCATCATCCGCTGCAGCGCCTTGGTGGCGTTGTCGGTATCCTTCTCGACGAGCGACTCGACCTGTTTCTTGGCGTCGCGCACCCGCGCGTGGGTCTGGCGGAAGTTTTCCAGCGCCGCCTCGTGCTCGGGACCCTTGTGCGTCGCGGTGTCGGACTTCTTGTCGGATACGCCCGTGGGCTTCTTCTCGGCGCCGAGGTGGACGACGAAAAAGTAGAAGAGCGCACCGACGACGAAGAGGATCAGCAATACCGCGACGAGCGTATCCATCCGGAGTCCTTCTCGTGGCGAACCGCAGTCCAGTCTATCACGGCCGGGGAGAGCCTGTCCAGGGTCAGCGGTCGAAGATGCGCTTCACGCCGTTGAGGAAGCCGCGCCGCTTGGCTTCGTCGCGGTCGTCCGGCGGGGGAGCGTTCTCGTCGAGATCGGTGACGATGACGCCGGTGGTCCGCGCGGCGTCCTCGGGGGCGGCGGCGGTGACCGGCTCCTCCGGTTCGGCTGGAGCCTCCGGCGAGAAGATATCGTCGCCGCTGACGGTGAGGGTGACGGTGGCCGGTTCGCTCTCCAGCTCGCCGTCGGAGACGACCAGCTCGAAGATGTAGAGGCCTTCCTCCTTCGGCGTCAGGGTCAGGTCCTGTCGCGCGGCCGGCTTCTTCAGCAGCAGCGGCCCCGCGCTCTGGCGCCAGCAGAACGTCAACGCGGTGCCTTCGGGGTCGAAGCCGAGGCCGCTCAAGGTCGCGGATTCCCCGGGCGAGAGCGAGAGGTTCGACGGCGCCTTGGCGATGGGGCGGCCGTTGCGCTTCGGTTTCGCCGGCAAGGTGTCGGCAGTCGGCGCGGGCGCTGCCTTCGGTGTTTGGGCCTGCGTCTTCGTCCGCGCCTCGGCTATGGCCACGGGCCGGGTCGATTCCTTCTTCGACTTGACGCTGATCACCACTTTCTGCGGCTGGACCACGCGGGCGATGGGTTTGACGTTGGGCCGCTCGACGGTGACGTGGCACCGGCAGGGTATGCTGGCGGCCTGGCCGTCGTTGACGACGAGTTCGAGTTCGTATCCCCCCTCCTCGACCGGCGTGAACGCCAGCCGCGGGCGGGCGGCGGCTTCCTCGTCCAGGTTCAGGGCCGGGCCGGCGACCTGCCGCCACCGATAGCGTAGCGGGTCGTTGTCGTCGTCGTAACTTGTGGCGCCGTCGATAACGACTTCCCGGCCTGGCTTGACCTTGATCTCCGTCGGCACGATGAGCGCCACCGGGGCGATATTCTGCCGCTCGACAATCACCTCGACCACCGCCGGGTCGCTGACGCTGCGGCCGTCGCTGACGGTGAGTTCGAAGCGGTAACAGCCGGACTTCTTGGCCAAAAAGGTCGGGAATGCGGCGCGCGGATTCGAGAGCGTCACCTCCGGCCCGTCGATCTGGCGCCAGAAGTATTGCAGGTTGTCGCCGTCTGCGTCGCTCGAGCCGCTGCCGTCGAGTTGCACGTGTACGGGTTCGGCCGGTTTGCGTTGCTCGCCGCCGGCGGCCGGACCGGCAAGGCTGAAGAATACGAGCAGAAGTCCGAGACCGGTACGCCAATGCCTGAGCATGTTCCCGTTCTCCATCGCCAGAAAGTCATCGACAACCGCGCGATCGGGTTTTACGATAAATGCGCGGACGTTATTATGCAAGTATCGGTAAAATGAATGAAAAGCTTTGTCTTATCTGGTGTTAGCGGTTAGGATATACGTAACCTGCACGCATTTTCGAGGACCAACCATGGGCGAAATCCGCAGCGTCGGCATCATGGGCACCGGCATCATGGCGCGCGGCATTGCCGAATTCCTTGTCGGCAAAGGGGTTGCGATTGTCTTGATCGGTCGTTCGGTATCGTCTTGCGACGCCGCACGCGAAGCGGTCCTCGCGGCGCTCCAGAACGCGCTCAAACGCAAACGGATCTCTCCGGAAGAAGCAACCGCGGCCGAAAACCTGCTCGTCACGAGCACGGATTTCTCGGCATTGTCCTCGTTGCCGCTGCTTATCGAGGCTGTGGTCGAGGATCTGGGCGTCAAACAGAATGTCTTCGAACGCCTTGCCGAGGCGGCGAACCGGGAGGCGATCCTGGCGAGCAATACCTCGGCGCTGCCGATTGCCGAAATCGTCCGCACGCTGCCGCCGCAGTGCCGGGCGCGTTCCGTAGGCCTGCATTTCATGAACCCCGCGCCGACGGTGAATCTGGTCGAGTTGGTGCGCACCGAATGGACCGAGGAGCCCGTACTCGCCGCGATGCGCGATTTTCTTGCCGGTCTGAAGCGGCAGTTCGTCGAGGTGCACGACGGTCCGGGCTTTATCGTCAACCGCCTGCTCATGCCGTTTCTGAACGAAGCGGCGCGGCTGGTCGAGGCGGGGGTGGCCAGTCCGCGCGATATCGACAAGGCGGTCAAACTCGCGCTGGGCCATCCGATGGGACCGTTGGCGCTGGCCGATTTCATCGGGCTCGATACGGTCGCGCGCGAGGTGGCCGAACTTGTCCCCGTTACCGGTATCCGGCCGAGCGCGGCGCTGACCGAGCGGGTGGAACGAAGCGAACTGGGACGAAAGAGCGGGCAGGGATTCTACCCCTACGGCAAGCGATAACGATTGTTACGCCCGAGGAAAGAGCCTGTATGGAGGTGGAGAGACGCGGTTTCACGTCATCCGCAGGACCGGCGAGGGCGAGGCACGGGAGGTATATCATGAGCAAGTATTGGCTGGGGTGGAGTATCGGCATCTTTGTCGCGCTGCTGGCGTCGGCCGCGCCGGGGTATGCCGGCAGGAGGAGCAAGAAAGAAGAGGTGAAGCCCTCGGAGAACGCCGGCCGGCGGGGGCAGTATACCGTCGCGAGCAAGACGGTGGAAGGCTACTTCTACCATGTCTACGTACCCAAGAGCTACTCCGAGGACAACCCGGCCGGGTTGCACCTCTTCTTCAGCGGACAGGGCGGCTGTGCGGACAACAGCAATTTCGGCCAGTTCGCCAAGCATTTCTGCGAGCCGTACAACCTGATCGGCATCCATCCGAAATATCCCGACGGCGACAACATGAAGAATACCGCGGGCAAGGCGCAGGTCGCGCGCGAGGCCATCGCGCAGGTCATCGCCGACTACAAGGTCGTCCCCGGCCGCGGGCATATCGGCTGCTTCTCCGGCGGGGGGCTGCCGTGCGAGGAATTCTACAACGAACACGCCAAGAAAGAGCGGCAGGACGAGGAGTTCCCCTTTACTCACGCCGGGCTCTACGGTTCGAACTGGCGTAAAAGCGCGGTCGGCAACCTGCCGATGACCTTCTGCGTCGGCCTCGGGGAGAAGGAATGGAACATGGCCGGCCTCGGCGACAGCCAGACCGGCCGCGTCAACGACCGCATCGCGGTCTTCCTGAACGACGGCACGCCCGACTTCTTCTTCAACTACACCCCCGGCAAGGGCCACTCCATCAGCAACGACGACTGCGCGGAGTCCGCGCGCATGTATCCGCGTTCGAACCTCGCGTATGCGCCGTTCGTCTACGCGCCGGACTTCGAGGAGCGTGACTTTCGCAAGATCGTCGAGAAGGCGAACGAACTGGAACTCGACGACGCGCAGAAATATCTCGAGCGCCTGCTCGGGAAGGACGACCTGGAGGCGCCGATCAAGGAGAAGGCCCAGAAGCTCAAGGCACAGATCGACGCGCGCGTCGCCGCGCTGGTGAAGATGGCGAACGAATTGATGGACAACGACCCGGTACTGGCGGAGTGGTACGTGCCGATCTTCATCGATCAGATCAAGCGCCTCGACCAGGGCAGGGAATTGAAGAAACGCTTCCGGGACGTCAGCCGCGAGAAGGAATACAAGAAGGCCAACGACCTCTTCGAGGAATTCGCCGAAAACTTCCGCACCTTCTGGGACGGGCAGGGCAAGCTCAGTCCCGACAAGGTGGAACTGCTCGAGGAGATCATCGAGGTCGTTCCCGAATCGAGCAGCTTCGGGAGGATGGCGCGCGAGTTTATGGCGTTCAAGCGGGGATAGCTCTCGTCACGGATGAAAACCGCGGACGCCTCGCATATCGGGACCGTGGAGTCGCGCACGAGCCGCCTCGTTTTCTGGATCTTGCTGCCGATATGCTGGCGGGCGGGCTTGATGGCGCTGGCGTGGGTGCCGCGGCCGGCGCCGCCCGGACGGAGGGCGCTCAGGCGGAGGATGTCATGACCGATACGATCACCATCGACGGCCTGTACGAGTTGCGCGAAAAATTGGCCGAGAGCGAGATGGGCGATCTCTACCGCGCGCGATTGGATCCGGAGCAGTTCGATTACGCGCTCCTGCTGGCCTACGCCAAGGCCAAGGGCACCCACCGCGAGCGACTGGGGTACGCCGAGCGCGTGGCCGAGAGCGGCGAGACGGTCTCGTACGAAGAGGCCGCGCCGCACTTGACCAGGGTCGAGGTGCCGTTTCCCGAGACCGAGATCACGCTGGCGCTCAGCCGCAGCGGTGTCGACATGGACGCTTTCGTGGCGCAGTGGCGGCCGCTGACTGGCTTGAGCCATCCGCATCTGGCGAAGGTCTTTGCCTGCGGCCGGCATCGCGGACGCGGCTACGCGGTGCTCGAGCCGATGCGGAGCCTGGTCGGACTTTCGCAGGCGGCCGAGACGTTCACGCTGCGCCAGCGCGTGGAGGTGGGGCTGCAACTCGCGCGCGGACTGGAAGCCCTGCACGGCCACGGCCTGGTTCACCGCAACGTTCTGCCCGGCACCATCGCCGTCTGCGAGTACGCCGACGGGCGTTACTGCACCAAGCTGCTGGGGCTGGCCGCCACGCGCGATGTCAACGCTCAACTCGGCGGCGACGTACTGCGGCGGTTGTGCTATCTCGCGCCCGAACTGCTGCGCGGGGAAGTCGGCGACGAGGCGCGCGCCGATATCTACGGCCTCGGGGTGGTGCTCTACCGCTTGCTCTGCGGCACGTCGCCTTACAGCGAAAAGAAGACGCTCTTCGAGCTCTTCGAGGCCGTGCGCGTTCACGAAGGCCCGGTCGACATCCGCGATCGTCTGCCCCGGCTTCCCGCGGCCTTGGCCGATATCGTCCGCGCGGGGCTGGCGCCGGCGGAGCAGCGTTATGTTGCAGCTGCCGAGGCGGCGCAGGATCTGGAGACGTATCTCAAACACGAGAACGCGGATCTGCTGGCGACGGTGGCGATGAACGATCTGAACGGCAGTGCGAGCGCCGCCGCGGACGCCGACTACAACTGCGCGCCGCCGGCTCCGGCCATTGTCCCGGCTCCGGCCGAGTCTGCACCGGCGACGCCGGCTCCGGCCCAGGCGCCGAGTCCCGCGCCGACGCCGGTGGCGCTCGCGAGCGGGTTGCCGCTCTGGCTCAACGTAGCGCTGATCGTCATGGCGCTGGTGTTGGGAGTGGTGGCGTTCTTCAGCATGAGCGGCTACGGAAAGATGCAGAACCAGATGCAGACGTTGCTGCGCGCCGACGCCATGCGTGACGGGATGGCGGCGCTCCGGCGCGAGGAATACGAACTGGCCAAGTCGGCGTTCGAGCGTGCGCGGGATTTGCGCGACGACGAGGAGGTGCGCAAACTGCTGGCCGGGATCGAGGAGAGGATGCGACAGAAGGATTCTGCCGCGACGGTGATCGCCCGAGGGCATGCGTTGTTGCGGAAGCAGGACTTCGATGGTGCCCGGGAGGCATTCGCCGAAGCGCTGGAGATGACCGACGGCGAAAGCGTCGAAGCGGCCGAAGGCTTGCGCGCGGTGGCTCGCTCGCGTTTGCGCGCGGCGGTGGCCGGGGCGCAGGAACTGGGGCGGGAGAAACGCTGGGAAGAGGCCGAGCGCGCCTTCGAGGCTGCACGACGGCTCGAGGGCGGCGCCGAGGACGAGGCCGTCGCCGCGGGGCTGGTCGAGGCGCGGCAGGGACGGTTCCGCCAGCAGGTAGGGCAGGGCCGGGACCTGCTGGCGCGAAAGAAATACGACGAGGCGGTGACGGTCTTCGCCCGGGCGTTGGCCATTCCCGGACACGCGGACGATTACGCCGCCAAAACGCTTCTGGACGAAGCGCGCAAGGGCGCGCTCGCGGCCGGCCTGAACGAGGCCGAGGCGCTGCGGCATGCCGAACGCTGGGCCGAAGCGGAGCAGCGGTACGCGGCGCTGTTGAAGATTCCCGGCCACGAGGATCATCCCGGCTTGCGCGAGAAGCTGAACGAGGCGCGCGCGCAGCGCGAGAAAGTCGAGCGGAAGCAGAACTATGACAAAGCCATGGCCGCCGGCCGCGAGGCGTTGAAAGAAGGGCGCTGGGAACAGGCCGGCCGGGCTTTCGCCCGGGCGCTGGCGGTGACCGGTTACGCGGACGACCCGGATGCGCGCAGCGGCCTCAAGGCGGCGCAGCGCCGGGACGCGGAGTTCTTCGCTCGCGTCGCCGACGCGCAGTCGCGTCGCAAGGCATTCGACAAGGCGATGGCCCGGGGGCGCGACCATCTGCAGGCCGGGCGATGGGACGAGGCCGAGGCGGCGTTCAACCGAGCGCTGAAGATCAGGGGGTACGCGCGCGACGCCGGCGCCCTGGAGGGACGGACCTTCGCCCAGGCGGGACGGGCCAACGAGGCCGAACGAGAGGCCGCCTACGCCGCGGCGATGGCCGAGGGGCGGCGGTTGCTGCAGGAGAAGAAGTGGCAGCAGGCCGATCAGGCGTTTCTGCGCGCGCTGAATGTCGAAGGCTATGCCGACGATGCGGAGGCGCGGAACGGGCGCGCCCGGGCCGAGCGGGGGCGCGAGGCCGCCAGTCGCGAAACGACCTACAACATGGCGTTGGCCGAAGCGCAGAAGCAGATGGACGCCGGCGCCTGGGAGGAGGCCGCGGCCGCCTACCAGATGGCGCTCAATATCGAAGGCTATACCCGGGACGAAACCGCGCTGGCGGGGCTGAAACGCGCGCGCGCGAAACATTTCGGGCAGGCTCTGGCAGAGGGGAGAAAGCACCTGGCGGCCAAGGAACTCAACCGGGCCGACCAGGCGTTCGTGATCGCGCTCTCGGTGTCCGGTTACGAGGAGAATCCAGACGCGCTCGCAGGTCGCGAAGCCGTGAAACAGGCGTGGCAGCATGTCGAGAGCGACGCGCAGTATCGCGCCTCGATGGGCAACGGCGAGGAGTTGCTGGCCAACGGGATCTACGAAGAGGCGATCGCGGCATATGGCGAGGCGCTGGCGAGCAAGCCCGGCGACGTCCGGGCGCTGACGCGGCGCGGGTTGGCGTATGCGCGGACGGGTGAATTGGCCAAGGCCGCCGCCGACTGGACGAACGCGGCGAATGCGGCCGAGAAACCGGAGGGGGCCGTTGCGGCGCATGCCATGCTCGGAGACATGTACCTCTACGAACCCGGGGATACGGCGGACGCGGACGTCTACGACGAGGAGAAGGCGTTCGCCCACTACGAGAAGGCCGCGCAGGCGGGGCATCCGGGGGCGATGAACGCCGTGGGCGTATGCTTCGCTTTGGGCCGGGGGGTCAAGCGCGATACCAATGCGGCCGAAGCATGGTGGCGCGACGCGGCGAAGAAGGGGTTCGCGCCGGCGCAGTTCAACCTCGGCCTGATGCGTGAGAATCCGGGCGGATTCCGGCGTGATTATAAAGGGGCGAAACCGTGGTACGAGCAGGCCGCCAAGAATGGCTATCCCGGCGCGTACCTGCGCCTGGCGAAGATATACGGCCACGGCCGGGGCGTGCGCGCGGATAAGGAACTGGCCGAGGCGCTGACGGCCAAGGCCGCCGGTTGGAACGGCAAGGACGACGAATACGCCTTGCCGCTGGCGCTCTTCATGCCGGATACGCCGTATCTGGCGCTGGCGCAGGGCGATGAACAGCCGCGGGAACGGACGGGCGAAACGACGCCCGCGAATGCGGAAGATGCTGCGACGGAGAAGAAGACCGACGCCGAGGTATTTGTCTGGAACGACGACCTGAGCGTCGAGGAGGTGCTCAAATCCGGCAAGGAAGCCGAGGACGAGAACGGGAAAGCGACCGACGAGAAAACCGGCGATACCGGCACTGCCGAAACGGTGAAGAAGTCGCCGCCCGCGTCCGAAGCCGGGAAGGACAAAGTCGAAGACGCCCGTGCGCACTATGCCGCGGCCATGGACGAGGCCGGCAAGGCTGCCGACGCCACGGACTGGGCGGCGGCGGTCGCGGCGTATCGCCGGGCGCTGGCGGTGGAAGGTTTCGCCCGGGACGAGGCGGCGTTGAACGGCTTGCAGGCGGCCGAGATGGCGAAAGCCGAAGCCGAGCGCCTGGCCGCCGAAGCGGAGCGGAAGAGGCTGGAGGGCCAACGACGTACGGAAGAGGAGAAGCGTGCCGAGGAGGAGATGCGTGCGCAGGAGCGCCGGCGCGACTTTCAGATCGCGCTGGGGGAAGGCAAGCAGTTGCTGGCGGCGCAACGCTGGATCGAAGCCGGCAGGGCCTTCGACCGCGCGCTGAGTATCCCCGGGTACGAGGAGAACGCCGAGGCGCTGAAAGGACGGGCCACGGCCGAGGAGCACGCGCGCATCCTCGTCGAGATGCGCAAGGGACGCAAGGCCAAGTTCGACGCGGCGGTGGCGGCGGGAATGACGCTGCTCGAGGCCGGAAGCTGGGAGCAGGCCGCCGCGGCGTTCACCCGCGCTCTCGCCGTGGAGGGCTACGCGCGCGACAAGGAGGCGCTCGAGGGGCGGCGGGCGGCCCAGGAAGGGATTTTGCGCGATTTGACGCTGCGCATCCAGAATGCGCCCGAAGACGCGGAACTGTTGAACCGGCGGGGCATGGCTCACGCGCGGCTGGGCCGGTTCGCCAAGGCCAAGGCCGATTACGCCGCCGCGATCGAACTCGAGGGCGACGCGGAAACCACGGCGCTGGCGTGCAATAACCTGGCCAACATCCTCGCCCACGTGGAGAAGGACCACGCCGGTGCGCTGAAGCTCTACGCCCGCGCGGCCGAGAGCGGCAACACCGCGGCGATGAACAGCCTCGGCGTCTGCTACGAACGCGGGCGCGGCGTCAAGCGCGACATGAAACAGGCTATCGACTGGTACGAACAAGCCGCCGAAGGCGGCAATCCCTTCGCGCAGCTCAATCTCGGGCTGATTTACGAATTCGGCCGCGGCGTCAAGAAAGACTACGAAAAGGCGCTAAACTGGTATCGGAGCGCCGCGGACAGCGGATTCGGCCGCGCCTATGCGCGACTGGCGCTGATGTACGAGAACGGCCACGGTGTCGATCCGGACCCGGCCAAGGCCGCGATCTTGCGTGAGCAGGCCCACAAGCGCGGCTATACCGTCGACGGATAGAGCGCACCGATCGGCCCGCGATTCCCCGGAAACCAGGTAAGACAGGCAGCCCCGGTTCGTTCGAGAACCGGGCATACCCGCTTTTCCTCCGCTCGCCGAATCGGTTTTTTTGAAAGAATGTCCGATAAGCGCGCAAATGATCGCAGGGCGGGCCGCAGTAGTGCCGGGAAGGCGGTACCGGGGTGGTCATGCGGGTACAACTCGCCGATGCAGAAGAGATTGCGGCTTTTTCCACAGCGCCCGATAATCCCGGATTTTTCCGAAAAGAAAGGGCGGAGAAGGCGCAAATGAGGGAGGCGCCTGCTCGCGACCTTGACGATAACTGATAAGCGCACGGGGGAAGCACCATGGTCAAGTACGTACTCGGATTTCTCGCCTTCGCCGCCTATGTCGCCTTCGTCTATCTCGCCGAAGTGATGTAAGCCATTCGACATGCCGTGCCGTCTGCCGCTTCGGCCGATGGATCCGCGCAACCGCATTGGTTGCGGATTTTTTCGTATTCATCCCGCCCGCCGCCAACACGATTCCCTGGAGTTGCGTCCCGCCGGGTAACGCTTACCACGGTTGCTTCGTGCTTCGACGGAACAGGTTCTGCAACTTTCCGCCAGGCAGGGCGTATTAGACGCGAGCGAACCGGAGGGCATCGGAACGAGCGCTATCGCGCCAGCAGCACGGGATCTTTTTGCACCCGCTGCCACATCTCCTTCGTCTTGCCGCTCTGACCCGGTCGACGCGGTCGCGCAGGTCCGCCACGTCAGAATGACATTCCGCCGTCTGTCGCAGCGACGGAATGACAGCCTTTCGCGGTGATGCCCGAGCACTATACCGAAGGCGCATCATCTTCATAACCCATTTATGTGAAGACGTTAGCAAGATATATCGGGCTCGTGCCGGGACGATTTTTTGTCGAATCGGGCATCGTCTTTCAGATGGCATATCGCTTGCATCGGCTGGTGAGTTACGATGGGAATCTGTTTCCCGGGGTGTGTCGTGTCCCGGGATTGGGAAGCGATTGGGAGGAAGAGCGAATGGCAGCCAAGCAACTGGTGTTCGCGGGGGATGCGCGCACGCGTATCAAGGACGGCGTGATGAAGCTCGCGCGCGCGGTCAAGTCGACGCTGGGCCCCCGTGGTCGGAACGCGGTGCTGGACAAGTCCTGGGGTAGCCCCACCGTCACCAAGGACGGCGTCACCGTGGCCGAGGAGATCGAGTTCACCGACAAGTACGAGAACATGGGGGCGCAACTGGTCAAGGAAGCCGCGAGCAAGACCAGCGACAACGCCGGCGACGGCACTACCACCGCGACCGTGCTCGCCGAGGCGATGTATCTCGAAGGGCTCAAGAACGTCGTCGCCGGGGCCAACCCGATGTCGCTGAAGATCGGCATCGACGCGGCGGTCAAGGCGATCTGCGAGGCCGTCGACAAGATGTCGATTCCGGTGAAGAACAACATCGCCGACGTCGCGGCCATCTCGGCCAACAACGACATGGAGATCGGCAAGGTCATCGCCAGCGCCATGGAGAAGGTCGGCAAGGACGGCGTCATCACCGTCGAGGAAGGCAAGTCGATGGAGACCGACGTCGACGTCGTCGAGGGCATGCAGTTCGACCGGGGCTACCTCTCGCCGCACTTCGTCACCGACCAGGAGGCGATGACCGCGGTGCTGGAGAAGTGCTACCTCCTCATCCACGAGAAGAAGATCAGCAACGCCAAGGACCTGGTGCCGCTGCTGGACGAGGTCAGCAAGAAGGGCG
>CAYWFP010000008.1:0-72101 GCA_964457365.1 uncultured Planctomycetaceae bacterium | reverse complement strand
CGCTCGCGCGAAAGGCGGCTCTGAATGTCTAAAAACTTACTGCAGACAGCTTAGGCTGCGGCGGCTGGTACGATGAACACCTTGGCAAGGGAAATGGGGATTGCTACGACGAAGACGCCGGAACCATGCACGGCAAAGCCGCTTCGTTCAATGACCGCCTTTGATGGACGCAGGGTGGAAAGCTATGCACGACAATGTCCTGACAATCTTTGCCCCGATATACCTGATAGGAAAGAAAATCGGGTGCTGGAGTTGCGGGGCAAAAATGCCCGCAGTGGCACTTATGGCGCAAGCAGTCGAGGGCGCGGATAGCGAGGTTTGTATCCTGACAGATGTTGTTGCTATCCCAAAGGATATCCTTGGCTACATGCAAAAGCGAGTGCCAACATTTCAGTTGAGGTGCTCGAAGACCGTTCAAGGCAAATACTATGCGAACACTTGTCCCGGCTGTGGAATGCTGTCTGGCGACTTCTTCCTGCACTCCGAGCCAGGAGGACCTTTTTTTCCGACCTGCGAAGAGGAAGCCGGTCGTCTGTACCTTACGGAGGTTCCGTTTCGGGAGCCTGCGCGTATCCGAGCCAACTTCCATGTAGGAACAGGAGAGTTGATCCTAAATCATGCGAAACGAACCGCATAGGGCCTGAATACGGTTCTGAGCTACCAAGGCGGCCCGCCTGCCTGCGCGGCGCAGCGGCTTCGTGACGAAATCCTGGCGTTTTCCGCTCGTCTTCCCAAGAGTAGACCTGCCGGGGCGCAGTGGCGGATCGCCGCGGCCGGCGACGACGAGCGCGGAGCGAATGACCGGGGGAGGACGACCATGCTGAGCGAGAAGACGTTGAAGGACTACGCCGAGGCGGCCGCCTCGGGCAGCGAGACGCCCGGCGGCGGCAGCGTCAGCGCCTACTGCGGGGTGCTGGGAAGTTGCATGGCCTCGATGGCCGCCAACTTCACTCTCGGCAAGAAGAAGTACGCCGAGGTCGAGGGCGAAATCCGGGAGATCCTCGAGGCGCTGGCGCCGCTCAGGGAGCGGATGCTCGCGGCCGTCGACGCCGACGCCGAAGCGTTCGAGAAGATCGGCGCGGTCTACGCCATGCCCAAGGGGACCGAGGAGGAGAAGGCCGCGCGCACCGAGGCGATGCAGGCGGCGCTCAAGGGCGGGATGGATGTGCCGCTCGGGGTCATGCGCGCGGCTGTCGATGCGTTGGAGATGCTGCCGCGCCTGGCGCGGATCGGCAACACCAACCTGATCACCGATACCGGCGTCGCGGCCATCGTGCTCGCGGCCGCGGTGGAGGCGGCGCATCTCAACGTGGCGATCAACCTCAAGTTCATCAAGGACGAAGCGCTCTGCAATGCCGTCGCCGACGAGGCCAGGGAGCTGATCAACCGCGCCCAGGCGCTCTCGCTCCAGGCGCGCACGATGGTGCTCGAGACGCTGGCGCAATAGAATTTGCGGTCGAGATTCCCTATTGCAAACCGCGCCGAAGCGGTTAAGATAGCGGGGTATCGCAGGCCGCCTCGCGGGAGGCGGCGATTTCTATTTGGGCCGTTCGCGGCCGCGGGCTTCTGGATCCCGGGGCGGCGCGCGCTGCCGGCGGGGGGCGAAAAACCTGGTTCGCCCGCCCCGGAGGCGGCGCGTCTTCGTGTGGACGACGCGGACAAGGAGAATAAGGAGAAGGAATGGTCAGGCCAGGACGGTACGCGCTGGTTAACAGCGCGATATCTGAAGAAGACATGGAGAAGGAACTCGCCGCGGCCATGGGCGAGACGCTCCCCGCGGAGATCGGCGGCATGGTCGAGAACGCCATCGGCGAATTCTCGGTCGGCCAGATCGTCAGCGGATACGTCCGCCGCATCCAGGGCAACGACGTGGTCGTGGACATCAACTACAAGGCCGAGGGCTACGTCCCGATCATCGAGTTCGACGCCGACAATCTTCCCAAGCCCGGCGACGAGGTGGACGTCTTCATCGAGGAGTACGACGAGGACGACGGCGTCATCCTGCTGAGCAAGCGCAAGGCCGACCGCATCCGCGGCTGGCAGCGGGTGATGTCCGAGCACGACGTCGGCGACGTCGTCACCGGCCGCGCCATCCGCAAGATCAAGGGCGGGCTGCTGGTCGACATCGGCGTGCCGGTCTTCCTGCCGGCGAGCCAGGTCGACATTCGCCGCATCGGCGACGTGGGCGAGTACATCGGCCGCGAGCTCGAGTGCAAGATCATCAAGATCGACCGCGACCGCCGCAACATCGTGCTCTCGCGCCGCAAGCTTCTGGAGGAGGAGCGCGAGCGCAAGAAGGCCTCGGTGCTCTCGAGTCTGGTCAAGGGCGAGGTCCGCCACGGCGTGGTCAAGAACATCACCGACTTCGGCGCCTTCGTCGACCTGGGCGGCATCGACGGGCTGCTGCACATCACCGACATGAGCTGGGGCCGCATCTCGCACCCGAGCGAGGTCGTCTCCATCGACGAGGAGATCGACGTCAAGGTGCTCGACTTCGACCTCCAGCGCGAGCGCATCTCGCTGGGGCTGAAGCAGATCAAGGACAACCCCTGGCAGGACATCGACCAGCGCTATCCCATCGGCAGCCGCGTCAAGGGGCCGGTGGTCAACATCATGCCCTACGGCGCCTTCGTCAAGCTCGAGGACGGCATCGAGGGCCTGGTCCACATCAGCGAAATGAGCTGGACCCGGCAGGTCAACCACCCCTCGGAGATCGTCTCCGCGGGCGACGAGGTCGAGGTCGTGGTCCTGGATATCAACAAGGAGAAACAGGAGCTCTCGCTGGGGATGAAGCAGTGCGAGGAGAACCCCTGGCTGCAGGTCGAGGAGAAATACCCCACCGGCACCATCGTCGAGGGCACGGTGCGCAACATGACTAACTACGGCGCCTTCGTCGAGCTGGAGGAGGGCATCGACGGCCTGCTGCACGTCAACGACATGAGCTGGACCAAGAAGATCAGCCACCCCTCGGCGCTGCTGAAGAAGGGCGACAACGTCCGCGCGGTGGTGCTCTCGGTCGACCGCGAGCGTAAGCGCGTGGCGTTAGGGCTGAAGCAGCTCGAGAGCGATCCGTGGACCAGCACGATCCCGCAGAAGTACCATCCCTCCGACGTCGTCGAGGGCGTGGTCACCAAGCTGACCAACTTCGGCGCCTTCGTCGAGATCGAGGACGACCTGGAGGGGCTGCTGCACATCAGCGAGCTCTCCGACGAGAAGGTGGAGAAGCCCGAGGAGGTGGTCAAGGTCGGGCAGAAGGTGACGGTGATGATCATCAACATCGACACCGAGGACCGCAAGATCGGCCTGAGCCTCCGCGCCACCGGCGGCATCGAAGGAGAGGAAGGGCAGGCTGCCGCGCCAGCGGCGCAGCCAAAGGAAGACCTGGGCTTTACCAAGAACGCCGACGGCGACATCGTTATCGAATAGGCGCGAGCGGGACAAACGGGGCATCTCGGGGCGGGCGCGAGTCCGCCCCGTTTGTCGTTTCCGGTCGAAGGGTTTGAAATTCCGCGCCGCCCGCGCATAATAGGCGCAAGACATTTCCACGACAGGAGCAGGCATGAGCAAACTGATGATCGGGATCTCGGGCGTGCGGGGCGTGGTCGGGGACAACCTGACGCCGGAACTCCTGGTGCGGCTGGGGATGGCCTTCGGCACCTACGTCGAGTCGGGGGTGGTGGTGGTCGGGCGCGACACCCGCGTCTCGGGGGACATGGTCAAGCACGCGGTCTTCGCGGGGCTCTTGTCCGCGGGCTGCCGCATCATCGATATCGGCGTCTGCGGCACGCCGACGGCCGCGATCATGGTGCGCGAGCGGCAGGCCGACGGCGGCATCGTCATCAGCGCCAGCCACAACCCGATCGAGTGGAACGCGCTCAAGTTCTTCCGCGAGGACGGCATCTACCTCAACGCCGAGCAGGGGCGGTCCCTGCTCGACATCTACTACGGCGGCGACGCGCACCTGGTGACCTACGACAAGCTGCACGCAGTGGAGATCGACACCAGCGCCGCGCAGCGCCACTTGCAGAAGGTGCTCGATATCGTCGACGTCAAGGCGCTGCGCAAGCGCAAGTACCACGTCGCGCTCGACTGCTGCAACGGCGCCGGGTGCGACCTGGCGCTGGCGTTCCTGCGGGAGATCGGCGCGTGCGTGGAGCCGCTGTACTGCGTGCCCGACGGCAACTTCCCCAGAGATCCGGAGCCCCGGGTGGAGAACGTGACCGAGCTGGTGAAGCTGGTCAAGCGCAGGAAGTGCGACGTCGGCTTCGCCCAGGACGCCGACGCCGACCGCATCGCGGTGGTCTCGGAGAAGGCGAAGTACATCGGCGAGGAGTATTCGCTCTGCCTGGCGGCGAAGTACGTGCTCGGCCGCACGCCCGGGCCGGTGGTGACCAACCTCAGCACCACGCGCATGGTCGAGGACGTCGCCGCGGCCTTCGGCTGCGCCGTGGTGCGCACGCCCGTGGGCGAGGTCAACGTCACCGAGAAGATGCTCGAGATCGGCGCGCCCGTCGGCGGGGAGGGCAACGGCGGCGTGATCGACCCGCGCATCCACTTCGGCCGCGAGGCGCTGACGGCGATGGCGCTGGTGCTGCAGCTCATGTTGGAAACGGGAAAACCCATCGGCGAACTCGCCGGCGAGATCCCGACCTACCAGATGGTCAAGCAGAAGGTCGAGTGCACCAAGCGCCAGCTCGGCCCCGTGCTCGACGCGTTGGCCAACGAGAAGGCGGAGAAGATCGACACGCGCGACGGAGTGAAATTGGACTTCGACGACGGCTGGGTGCATGTCCGCGCGTCGAATACCGAGCCGATCGTACGCGTCTACGGCGAGGCCAAGACCAGAGCGCGCGCGACGGCGCTGGTGAACGAGTACATGAAGCTCGTCGAGAAGGTCGCCGGCAACGCGCGCGTGAAACCGGCGGCGAAGAAGAAGGCGAAGAAGAAGGCCGGGAAGCGGTGAGGAAGGATCCGGCGCCGGAGACGACAGGCAGTGGCGGGGGTGAATATCAGGAGCCGGTCGGGAATGCCAAAAGCTTTCGCTTTTCATGCGCTTGTCACGATGGCGCTCCTCGCCGGCTGCAACGGCGCGCCGCCGACGCGGCCGGAGGAGCCGACGACGAAGCCGCTGCCGCCGACGCCGGCGTCGTTCACGTCCGAGGAGCGCGCGCGGCTGGAAGCGCTGGAAGCGGCCGTCCGGGCGCTGCAGCCGCTGAACCGGAAGTTGCCGCCGCCGATGGCGCGCGAGTGGCGGGCGTTCTGGACGGAGAAGGCGGTGCCGCTGCGGCAATACGCCGTCAGCTACGCCAACGAGGTGACCGCGGAGCGGCGGGTGTTGTATCTGTGCCCCTTGGGCAAATTCACCGGCGCGCAGCACCGGATGCTGAAGACGACCGCGTCGTTTCTGAAAGCGTATTTCCAACTCGAGACCCGCCTGCTGCCGCGCGTCGGGATCGTCCGCCTGCCGCCGGACGCGGTGCGCAAAAGCCCCGACGACGGCCACCGGCAGATCGAGGCGACGTATGTCACCGACAAGCTGCTGCGCGCGGAGCTGCCCGCGGACGCGGTGGCGGTGCTGGCGATCACGGCCGAGGATTTGTGGATGCAGGACGGGCGGCATACCGTCTTCGGCCAGGCGCTTCTGTACGGCCGCGCCGGAGTGGTCTCGATGTACCTGCTGGGCACGCCGGGCGATCCGGCGACGCGGCTGCGGCTCTTGAAGTGCGCCGCGCACGAGACGAGCCACATGTTCTCTATCACGCACACGCCCGATCACTACTGCGTGATGAACGGGCGGCTCAGCCTGGCCGAGACCGACCGCTCGCCGCTGTGGTTCTCGCCCGAGGGCGTGGCCAAGCTCTGCTGGGCCACCGGGGCCGATCCGGCGAAGCGTTTCGCGGTGCTGGCGGCGTGGTGCCGCGAACACGGTCTGCAGGAGGAGGAGGCGCACTGGAAGAAGGCGGAGGCGCTGGTCGAGCAATGATCCGCTGGCTCTTCTTCGACAACGACGGCATTCTCGTCGACACCGAGGGCATCTTCTACGAGGCCTGCAAGCGGACGCTGGCGACCATCGGCGTGGAGTTGACGGTGGCGCGTTTCCGCGAGGAGAGCTTTGTCAGGGGCACGAGCATGGTCGGCATGGCGCGCGCGGCCGGGCTGCGCGAGGACGAGGTCGAGGCGCTGCGGATCGAGCGCGACGCGTGCTATGCCGAACTTCTCCGGACCGCCAAACCGATGTTTCCCGATGTGCCGGAGCTGCTGCGCGGCTTCGCCGGGCGCTACCGCATGGGCATCGTCACCAGCGCGCGCCGGGTGCATTTCGAGATGATCCACGCGACCACCGGCATCCTGCCGCACTTCGAGTTCATCCTCGCCTGGGGCGACTACCCGCGCACCAAGCCGGCGCCGGATCCGTACCTCGCGGCGCTGGAGCGGTCGGGCGCGCAGCCTGATGAATGCCTGGTGATCGAGGACACGCCGCGGGGGGTGGCGTCGGCGACGGCCGCGGGGCTGCGCTGCGCGGCGGTGCCGCACGCGCTGACGCGGGGGCTCGATTTCCCCGGCGCCTGCGGCATACTGGACTCCATCCGGGATCTGCCCGGGCTGATCGAGACGTTTACTCGATCTTGAGGATCTCGAACTCGGTCGGCCCGGTCGGCAGCTCCGCGGTGACCACGTCGCCCACCTCCTTGCCGACCATCGCCTTGCCGATGGGGCTGGTGGCCAGGATCTTCCCCTTGGTCGGGTCCGACTCGCCCTCGCCGACGAGCGTGCGCTTGAGTTCCTTGCCGTCCTTGAGGCGGCGGAAGGTGACGGTGCGGAAGAGCGTGACCTTGTCCTGGTCGAGTTGCGAGGGGTCGACGATGCTTGCGCGCGCGAGCTTGGTGTTGAGCTGGCCGATCTTCGCGTCGAGCATTCCCAGCGCCTCGCGGGCGGCGTGGTAGTCGGCGTTCTCGCGCAGGTCGCCCTTCTCGCGCGCCTCGGCGATCTGGCGCTTGATCTCGGGGCGCTGGCGCTCGAGCTCGGCGATCTCCCGGCGGATCTTCTCGTAGCCTTCCTGGGTCATGGGGATGGAGTCGATGGTCATGCGTTGCCCTCCCGTGCAAAGCGTTTCGTTCGGCGGCCGCCCGCGTTTCAGCGTTCGCGACGACGCCGAGGAAGAAACGTCGATCCTCCGCCAACGGCAATACCCGGAGCGCCCTCGGCGGAGACGAGGACGACACGCCGGCCCCGACTCGGGGCTTATCCTTCGATCAGTTCCTTGAGCCGCGCGCAGCCCTTCTCGATCTGTTCGCGACCGGTGGCGTAGCTGAGGCGGACATGCCGGTTCGAGCCGAACGGCTCGCCCGGGACGCAGGCCACCTCGTAGGTGTCGAGCGCGACGTTGCAGAAGTCCATCGGCGCTTCGATCGTTACGCCCGCGAGCGTCCGCCCCAGCAGCGGTTCGATGTTCGGGAAGACGTAGAACGATCCGCCCGGCTCGGCGCAGGAGACGCCCTCGATGTCGTTGAGCAGCCCGACGATCAACTGCCGCCGCCGGTCGAACTCCGCGCGCATATCGCCGACGCAGTCCTGCGGGCCGCCGAACGCCGCCACCGCCGCGGCCTGCGCGATGGAGCAGGCGTTGCTGGTCGACTGCGACTGGAGGCTGGCCATGGCCTTGATGATGGTCGGGTCGCCCGCGGCGATACCGATGCGCCAGCCGGTCATGGCGTAGGCCTTGGAGCAGCCGTTGACGACGACGGTGTGGCGCAGGCAGTAGTCGCCGACCGCGGCGACGGACTTGTGGACGTTCTCGCCGTAGACGAGCTTGTCGTAGATCTCGTCGCTGATGCAGAAGATTCCGTTCTCCTCGAGCACCCGGCCGATCTTCTCGATCTCGCCGGGCGGGACGACCGCGCCGGAGGGGTTGCTCGGGCTGTTGAGGATGAGCGTCTTCGTCTGCGGGGTGATGCAGGCGGCGACGGCGTCGGCGGTCACGGCGAAGCCGTCCTCCTCGCGCGCCTCCAGGACGACGGGGCGGCCGCCGGCGAGTTCGACCATCGCCGGGTAGCTGACCCAGTAGGGGCTCGGGACGATCACCTCGTCGCCGGGGTCGATCATCGCCTGCACCGCCAGGTACAGGGAATACTTGCCGCCCGGGCTGACCAGCGTCTGTTCGGGCGCGTACTCCACGCCGATGTCCTCGCGGAAACGCGCGCAGATCGCCTCGCGCAATTCCGGCATGCCGGGGTTGGGGAGGTAGCCGTGCAGCCCCTCGTCCACCGCGCGCTTGGCCGCCTCGCAGATGTGCGGCGGCGTCTTGAAGTCCGGTTCTCCGGCGGCGAAGCTGACCACGTCCGCGCCGTCGCGCTTCAGCTTTTTCGCCTTGGCGGTAATCGCCATGGTCATGCTCGGTTTCAGCGCGGACGCGCGCAGGCTCAGGGGGCGTTTGGTGCTCATATGAGATTCTCCCGACGGGTCATAGAGACGGCGAGACGCACCTGGTGCGCTCGCCGTGGATCGATTTATTAAACCCGACCGCGGGCGCAACGTCAAGAGGACAATGCGCGGGAAGCGGCGTCCGGGCGGGCGGGATTATCGGAAGTCGGCGAGAGACAAACCTTTGGGATCCGAAAAAAAGCGGGAATTGTCCGAAAATCGCTGAATGGGACCGGTCGGAACCGCCGATAACGAGAATGTTGCGATTCGAGCGAAACAGCGTTGGCTGGCGAGGAACAGAGCCTACGGGACGTGACCGCAAGGCTTGTTCGGCAGAAGGAGAGAAGCGTGCCTAATAATAAAACGATCATCCCGCGCGGTACGAAGATCCGCAAGATCAATCTCTCGCGCAAAACCGCGCCGTGCCCGCGCTGCAGCGCCATCAGCAAGCGCCACTCGATCGGCCACCGGCGCCTGCGCGAGGTCGGCATCAGCGGCCCGACCGTGCTGGAGGTGACCTACAGCAAGCACTACTGCGTCAACTGCCGCAAGCACTTCTCCCTGCCGATGGACCACCTGGCGCAGCCCTCGGGGCGCTTCACCAACCGCGTGCGCCGCACCGCGGTGGACCTTGTCGTCAAGCAGTCGCTGACGCTGGAGAAGGCCACCCAGCGCATGCGCCAGAAATACCACGTACACGTGCCGCCGACCACCCTGCACGACTGGGTCGTCGCCGAGATGAAAGTCGACTAGAGCAGTCATCCCCGATCCCCCTGAAACCCCGAGGCGAAGCCGGCGCGAGAGCGTCGGCTTCGTCTTGCGGCATTGAAGCCCGGCGTCCGGGCGCTTACAATACCGCCATGAACGGCATTCTGATCCACGCCTGTTGCGCGCACTGTCTGGCCAAGACCCTGGCGGGCCTGCGAGGCGAGTTCGGCACGGAGGCGGACCTGCGCGCGTTCTGGTACAACCCGAACATCCACCCGCTGCTGGAGTACCGCCGGCGGCTCAAGGCGGTGCGCGTGCTGCACGAGCGCGACCCGGCGCCGCTGGAGATCGTCGACGAGTACGGGCTCATGCCGTTCTGTCAGGCGCTCGCGGGCGAGTTCGACGCGCCGGCGCGGTGCGCGGTCTGCTACCGCCTGCGGTTGGACCGGGCCGCCGCGCGCGCGCGGGAGCTGGGGCTGGCGGCGTTCACCTCGACGCTGGTGACGAGCACGCACCAGTCGCACGCGCCGATCCGCGAGGCCGGCGACGCGGCGGCCGCGGCGCACGATGTGGCATTTCTCTACCGCGACCTGCGCGCGGTGAAGGTGGAGCCGAAGGCGGCGCAGGGGTTGTACCGCCAGCAGTACTGCGGCTGCGTCTTCTCCGAGGCGGACCGCTTCCGGGATACCTCCAAGCATCTGTACAAGGGCGGCGGCGATGCCTGATGACGAGCTGCCCGCGATCTACGCGCGCGTCACGTGCCCGAAGCAGGCGCTCTTGACGTGGCGGACGCACGTCTGGGCGCTGGGGATGCTCGCGGCGTATCTCGCCGGCATTGCCGCGTTCCTGCTGGTATTCGGATTGTTCGCGCTCGTGCTCGTCTTGACTTCCGAATTCGGCTGGGTTTCGGAAACGGTCGCGACCGTTCTCGCAACGGTCTTTGTCTGCATCGAGATAGGTTTCTGGCAGATCCTGCACCTGCGGCTGCTGCGGCGTTTCGCCGCGGGGCGGCTCGTCACCGAGTTTTCCGATCCCTGGCGGCCGGAACCGCGGCTGGCCAAGAAGCAGGAGAAGCCCGGCGACGCGGTCGCGTTCCTGCTTTCGGCCTGGCTCTGGCTGACCTGGCTCGGCGCGGGCTTGTCCGGCAATCTGCCGAGAGAGATCATCGCGGCCGGTGTACCGGTGCTGGCGCTGCTGACGATCTACATCGCCTGCCTGGCCTACATCGTCCCCCGGCTCAAGCAGCGGCCGGGCGAGCTGGTCTTCCGGAGGCCGTGATGGCACCAAGGGAATACCGCCGCTGCCGCTGCCTGAAGCAGGCCCTTCTCAACGGGCGCGTGCATCTGACGGCGGCGGTGCTGGCCGGGCTGAGCGTGGTCGTGCAGGCGGGGATCGTGGTGATCGGATTCGTATTCGCGCTCTTGGGGTATTACTTCCTGCATTATTCGCTGGGGTGGACGGGGCGTTTGCCACAGGACATTCTTGATCTGCAGTTCCTGTCCGACCTGCTGTATGCCGAACCGTTATGCGTATTCATGATGCTGCCGGTGGTGCTGTTGTCGATCGTACCGGCCAATCGTACGTACCGGTGGTGGTCCGGACGCAACCTTGCCCAGCCACCGCAGGATCCGGAGCTTTCCGAGCTTGCGCCGGTGGCGTTCTTCGCGCTGGGGTGCTTCTGGATCCTCTGTGCATTTCTGCTCTTTGTCGTTATCGACGCGAATACGCCGAATACGCTCGACGGCTCCGGCGGCCGGTCGTTGATCGCGCTCGATACGCTGCCGATGGAGACGGCGCCGACGTGTCTGGCCGCCGCCTTCCTCCTGATCCTTTATACCTCGTGGCTGCTGTATCTGGCGCCGCGGTTGAAGCTGCCTGCGCGGCAAAACCTCGGAGAGAATGAAATGGCCAACCACTTCGACGAGGCCGCGCAACACTGGGACGACGAGCGCCGCGTCGCCATGGCGCGCGACAATGCCGCTGCGATTCGGCAGGCGATGGAACTTTCGCCGACGATGGACGTCCTGGACTACGGCTGCGGCACGGGGCTCTTGAGCTTCGCGCTGGCGCCGGCGGTGGGCACGGTCGCCGCCGCCGACTCCTCCGGCGGCATGCTGGCGGTGGTGCGCGAGAAGATCGCCGCGGAGCAGGGCGATAACGTCGAGGCGCTGAAGCTGGATCTCGAGCGCGACGCGCCGCCGGCGCGGAGGTTCGACCTGATCGTCAGCGCCATGGCGATGCATCACGTGCGGGATACCGCGGGGGTATTGAAAAAAATCAAATCGTTGCTGAAGCCGGGCGGGCGCATCTGTATGATTGATCTCGACGCCGAGGACGGCGGCTTTCACGGCCCGGAGATCGAGGTGCCGCATCACGGCTTCGCGCGCGAAACGCTGCGCCGGCAGGCCGTGGCCGCGGGGCTGGGCGAGGTGCGCTTCGCCACGGTGCGGACGATCCGGAAGAACGGCGGCGAGTTCCCGGTGTTTTTGATGAGCGCGACGGCGGATAACGAGGCATGAAGACGTTTCTGCGCATTCTGGTGGTCTTTGGCGGCGGGGCCTTGCTGGTCCTGGCCGCGTGCCGTCAGGCGCCGCCGCAGCAGGTACGCAAGATCGCGCTCTACCCGACGCGGCTGGAGAAAGAGCCGGCGATCCGCGTGCAGGTGCTGAAGCGGTCGCAGCCGTTAGAACTCCGCGTCACCGGCGCGTATATCCTCCGCGTCCGGCCGCTTCGCGGGCCGGTCAAGCCCGGCGGCGGCGACAAGGCCATCGCCATCGGCATCGCGCCGACCGCCTCCGGCGTCAAGGTCGGCCAGGACGAGTACCGCTGGCTCGAGATCGAGCCCCGCGACAGCACCCGCCTGATCCTGCGCTATACGCCCGTCGGCGGGGGCGAGCCGGTGGAGCAGGCCTATATCTGGCCCCTGCGTTTCACCCGCAGCGACGACGGCGCGGTGCGGGCGGTGGTGACTCTCGGGCTCGAAGAGTACCTCGTCGGCGTGGTGCCCAACGAGATGCCCGCGAGCTGGTCGCCCGAGGCGCTCAAGGCCCAGGCGGTGGCCAGCCGTACCTACGCGCTCTACCAGATCCGCACGCGCACGGCCAAGGACTTCGACGTCCACCGGTCGGTCAAGAGCCAGGTCTGGAAACCGTCGCTGCGGCACGATCCGCGCGCGGTCATGGCCGTCAACGCCACGCGTGGGGTGGTCATGACCGAGAACTACCGCATCTTCCCCGCGCACTTTCATTCCCGCTGCGGCGGGCGCACCGCGCGCGCGCGCTTCGTCTGGCTCAATACCGATCTGACAGCGCTGACGGGCGTGGGCTGCGAGTACTGCAGCGGCACGCGCGCCGGGCGGCAGACGTGGCGGCTGGAGCTGAGCAAGAAGGCGCTCTCCGACCGCCTCGCCGCCGCGCGCCTGAGCGGGGGGATGGTCAAACGCATCCGCGCGCTCGACGCCAACCGCCAGCCGCTCAAGACCATGGGCCGGGCCTACTTCGTCGCCGTCGAGACCACCGACGGGGCGGTACAGCACGTCGCCGGCGACACCTTCCGCAAGGCCGTCGGCCACGACAAGGGCGCGCTCCAGAGCACCTGGTTCGAGGTCGACAACCTCGCCGACAAAGTCGTCTTCGTCGGCCGCGGCTACGGCCACGGCGTCGGCATGTGCCAGTACGGCGCGAAGTACCTCGCCGCGGAGAAGGGCATGCGCTACCCGGCGATCCTGCGCCACTACTACGTCGGCGCCGTCCTCGTGCGGCTCTGGGACAAAGAGGGCGCGGACGAGCGTCCGTGACGAATCATGTCCGAGGCGATCCGCTTTACCGTCGAGTCCACCTGCGCCCGCGCGCGCGCGGGCGCGCTGACCGCTCCGCGCGGGCAGGCGCTTACGCCGCTCTTCATGCCGGTGGCCACCGGCGCGGCGATCAAGGGCATGACCCCGGCGCAACTCCGGCAGAGCGGCGCGCAGGTACTGCTGGGCAATACCTATCACCTGGCCCTGCGCCCGGGCGAGACGCTGGTGCGCGACTTCGGCGGCCTGAGCGCGTTCATGGGCTGGCATGGTCCGATGCTGACCGACAGCGGCGGCTTCCAGGTCTACTCGCTCGCGGCGATCCGCCGGCTCGACGACGAGGGCGTCCGCTTCCGCAGCCACATCGACGGCGCCGAGTTCTTTCTCACGCCCGAGCGCGCCGTCGCCATCCAGCAGGACCTGGGCGCGGACATGATCATGGCGCTCGACGAGTGCCCCCCGGCCGACAGCGACCGCGACACGGTGGCCGGGTCGCTGAAGCGGACCCACGCCTGGGCGGCGCGCTGCCGCGAGGCGTGGACCGCGCGTTCGGCGCAGGCGCTCTTCGGCATCGTGCAGGGCGGGATCCACGAGGACCTGCGCCGCGAGAGCGCCGAGGCCATCCGCGCACTGAACCTGCCCGGCAACGCCATCGGCGGCGTCAGCGTGGGCGAGGCGCCCGAGGACGTGGCGCGGATCGTCGACTTCACCGCCGCGCTGCTGCCGCCGGAGAAGCCGCGGTACCTCATGGGCGTGGGCCGGCCGCAGGACATGCTGCGCGCGGTGGCCGCGGGCGTGGACATGTTCGACTGCGTCATGCCCACCCGCCACGCGCGGCACGCGCAGGTCTTCACCGCTTCCGGGCGGCTGAACCTGCGCAACCACCGCTTCCGCGAGGACCGGACGCCGATCGAGAGCGATTGCGACTGCTACACCTGCGCCACGGTCGGCCGGGGGTATCTGCGTCACCTCTTCCAGGCCGGCGAGATCATGGCGCCGGTCTACGCGTCCATTCACAACGTTCGCTACTACCTGCGGCTGATGCAGCGCGCACGCGCGGCGATCCTGGACGGGACATACCAAGTCTTTATGCGCGAAAGCCTTGCGCGGATCGAATCCGGCGAGGGGTAGAACCGACGCGCTTTTCGCGAACGTTTCTTGCGTTCGCGGGTCGCATCGGCTATAAACGCCCTTTTCCGCGACGGTTTTGGCGTCACCCAGCGCGCCCGTTTGCGCGGGCGGCGCCGCTCGTTGATTGTTCCGACAGCCCGCGCGGCGGGCGGAGGGGAGAACGATGGCTGAACCCACCCAGGAAGGACAGGCGACCGGCGAGGGCCAATCCGGCACCGAGGCGCCGGGGCAGAACGGCGAGACGGGCGGGGGCGGGGGACTACCGGTGCCGCCGATGCTGCTGATCCTGCTCGTGGGCGTCTGGGTCTTGTGGCTGCTCTCGATGCGCAGCAACAAGAAGAAGGCCAAGGATCGCAAGGAGCAGCTCGAGGCCGTGAAGAAGGGCGCGCGCATCATCACCCACGGCGGCCTGCACGGCGATGTGGTCGCCCTGGACGAGAAGACCATGACCATCAAGCCCGACAAGAACAGCAACCTGACCATGACCTTCGAGCGCGCGGCGCTGTGGAAGTTCCCCGGCGCCGACGACGAAGGCGAGAACAAGTAACCCGCTTGGAACGGGAGTTGGAGGAGCGCGCGTTTCATGGATACGATCGTTGATTATCTGACGAGTTACACCGTCTGGCAGGGCGTGACCGCGGCCGCGGCGACGGTGCTGACGTTCTGGCTGCTGGCGAAGAACCGGACGGTCTACGCCAAGCTCGTCGTTCTGGCGACGCTGACGATTCTGATGCTGCTGCAGGTGACCCGTCCGCCCGAGCCGAAGGAGACCCCGCGCGACCGCGCCATCCGCACCGCGCTCTCGGCGCTCGACACCCGCGCCTCGCAGCTCTCGGCGCCGAAGGGGCTCGACCGGGTGGTCGAGCGGCTGGACAAGCTGCTCAAGAACCGCCGCCAGCGCTACCTGACCGAGAAGGTCGAGCCGCAACTGGAGGCGCTCGAAGCCATCGAGTTCGACGATCCGGGCTACGCGCAGACCGCCGCGCAACTCGCCGAGGAGTGGCGCGCGCGCATCAAGGAGACGCCGGCGAAGCTGCGCGAGGAACTCGCCGAGCTGCGGACGATCCCGGAAGCCTCCCGCAGCGAGCGCCAGCGCGAGCGCATCGACGCCATCGTCAACATGCTGCCCAAGTGGTACGATCGCCTGCCGTTCAACCTCGGCCTGGACCTGCGCGGCGGCACCGAGATCCGCCTGCGCCTGCGCCCCGACGAGACGAAGCTGCGGCGCCTGCTGGACGAGCGCGATGAGATCGCCCGGACGCTGAAGGGCGAGGAGCGCGCCACGGCGCTCGAGGAAATCGACGGGAAGATCGAGACAGAGGAGCGAAACCTCAAGACCAACTACGCCCACGCCGTCGACATCATCCGCGACCGCGTCAACCTCAGCGGCCTCGCCGAGATCAGCGTCTCGCGCCAGGGCGACGACCGGGTGCTGCTGCAGCTTCCGGGGATGGGCAGCACCCAGGCGCGTCGCATCACCGAGCGCGTCACCCGCCTGGGGCGGCTGGAGTTCCGCCTGGCGGTCACGGCGCAGAAGAACAACCGCCTGGCGACCAAGATGCGCCAGGTCGCCGCCGGCGCCAAGACCGACATGTACAACTTCTCTCCGCGCGAGAGCCGCTTCCTCGAGGAGGACGAGATCGAGTTCCTCGACGACGAGAAGCGCGGCCCCAACGGCGAGGCGCTCTACGACTGGCTGCACGACGACGACGGCAATCCGCACGTAGTGGAGCAGAAGGTCCGCCTCACAGGCGAGTACATCAACTTCGCCCGCGCGGAGTTCGACGCGCAGAACCCGCCGTACTACCGCCTCGCTTTCGGCCTGACCCCGCAGGGAGGGATGATCTTCGGCCACGTCAGCGGCAACAACGTCAAGGAGCCGCTGGCCATCGTTCTCGACGGTCGCCTGCGCTCGGCCCCGATCATCAAGGAACGGATGACCACCAGCGGCGTCATCACCGGCAAGTTCGACGCCGAGGAGGCCAAGAACCTCGAGGTCGTCTTCGTCTCGGGCTCGCTGAAGGTCAAGCCCATCGTCGAGTTCGAGAACACCGTCGGCCCCACCCTCGGGCAGGACTCGATCCGCCAGGGCGCGCTGGCCATGGCCATCGGCTTGGGCGCGGTCCTGGTCTTCATGCTCGGCTACTATCGTATCGCCGGCGCGGTCACCGATTTCGTGTTGATGTTCAACGTCCTCATGATCATCGGCATCCTCGCCGGCTTCGAGGGCTTTAAGGCCACGCTGACGCTGCCGGGCATCGCCGGGCTGATCCTCACCGTCGGCATGGCCGTCGACGCCAACGTGCTCATCTTCGAACGCATCCGCGAGGAGCGCGAAAAGGGCAACACCCTCGGCCGCGCCATCGCCCTGGGCTACGAGCGCGCCTTCATCACCATCCTCGACGCCAATGTCACCACGCTGATCACCGCGTTGATCCTGCACCAGTTCGGCACCGAGGCGGTGCGCGGCTTCGCCACCACCTTCATCGCCGGCATCGTCACGAGCATGTTCTGCTCGCTGGTGGTGACGCGCTGGGTCTTCGAGGCACTGCTGGAATGGAAGGTCATCGGCGAGCTCAGGATGCACCGCTTCTTCGAGAAGCCCGCCGTCCCCTTCGCCGCCATGAGCCGGCCGGCGATGGTCGCGAGCCTGGTACTGATCCTCGTGGGGCTGGGCTTCGTCGGCTATCGCGGCCAGCGCAACCTCGGCCACGACTTCACCGGCGGCGTCTACGCGCAGATCAACCTGACCGAGCCGATGACGATTGACCGCGCGCGAGAGATCGCGCAGGAGAATCTCCTCGCCGACTTCGACGACCTCTCCATCCAGAGCTACGGCCAGCCCGACGGCGCCGGCTACACCGGCTTCATCCTCCGCACCGCCCGCGTGCGGCCGCTCGATATCCCGCTGGAGGATCTCGATCCGGCGCTGCGCGAACGCAAGACCGCGCAGGACTTCAAGCGGATGGTCGAGGCCGCCTACCCGCTGCAGCCCGAGGGTTTGCGCGTGCGGTCCGAGCCACTCGCCGACGTCGCCGTCGACGGGGTCGACACATCCTTCTTCCGCGTCGAACTCACCCTCAGGCGCGCCGAGCGCCCGGGCGAGATCGAGCGCTACCTCGAGCGCGCCGAGTTGATCGCGCCGCGGATCTATCCGCAGGGCTTCGCCATCCCGCCAATCGAAACGGCGAGGGAGAACCCCGGGTCGGACGAAAAGCCGGTGCTCCAGACGCCGGAAGCCTCCGAAAGCGAGCCTGCGGATACCGAGGCCACGGAGACGGAAAATACCGGCGAAGAGGTGGAGCCCGACGCCGGCGGCGGGAACGGTGGCGCCGAACCCGCGGCCGCAACGGCTGAAGACGAAACGCCTGCCGCCGGCGAGCATGTCGTCGACGAAGAACCTGCCGCAGTCGCCGCAGAAGATACGGGCGAGACGGAAGTCGTCGAAGTCGAAGAAACGGCCGAGACGGAGACGTTCGGGGAGGACGGCTCGCCGCACGTGGCCGTGGAGGTGCCCGACGCGCCGGTCAAGCGGCTGGTGGTGATCTGCGGCGTCCGCCGCCGCGACCGCGCCGGCACGGTCAAGACCGACGCGGACATGGCCTCGTTCATAGCCGACCAGTTCCGCCTGCTGCGCCAGGAGCGGCTCTTCGACTACACCGAGCCCTTCCCGCGCTTCACCAACGTCGGCCCGGCCGTGGCGCGCGACATGATGTGGAAGGCCGGCATGGCGCTGATCTTCTCCATGGCGGTCATCTTCTTCTACATCTGGCTGCGCTTCCAGTTCCGCGCCACCTTCGGCGCCGGCGCCATCGTCGCCCTGGCGCACGATGTCTTCTTCACCCTCGGCGCGCTGGCGATCGTCGACGAGCTGGGGCTGGTGGACGGGCAGATCACGCTGGTGGTGGTCGCGGCGCTGCTGACGCTGGTGGGCTACTCCCTCAACGACACCATCGTCGTCTTCGACCGCATCCGCGAGAACCTCGCCGGCACCGGCCGCCCCATCGCCGACGTCATCAACGACTCGATCAACCAGACGCTGACGCGGACGGTGGTGACGAGCATGACGACGATGCTGGTGGTGCTGGCGCTCCTGCTCTGGGGCGGGGACGTGATCCGCGGCTTCGCCTTCGCGCTCTTCATCGGCATCCTCGTCGGGACCTACTCCTCGGTCTTCATCGCCAGCCCGATCCTGATCGAGTTCACGCAGATGCGCGCGCGCCGCCGGGAGGAGCGCTACAAGCGCAAGGACGAAGAGAGCTGAGCATCCGAGGAGGACGTCCATGAGCAGCACGGCCATCCGCCGCATCGACAAGCAGCTCGAGGAGGTCGAGCCCGGGAGTCTCCGGCACGCGGTGCTCAAGGCGCTGCGGCGCTTCCGCAGCTCCTGGGTCGACCTGGGCAAGCTCCTGCACGAGGTGGCCATCGGCGGCGATTACAAGGAGTGGGGCTACGAGAATTTCGAGCTCTACTGCGCGGGCGAGCTCGGCCTCAAGACGCCCACGGTCAAGAAGCTGATCCGCAGCTACAACTACATGAAGAGCTACGAGCCCGGCCGCCTCGCCCCGGGCGACGAGGAGAAGGGCTACGACGTGCCCGACTACGAGACCGTGGACCTGCTGAAGAAGCTGCGCGACAAGGATGAAGTCGGCGAGGAGCGCAAGAGCCGTTTCCACGAACAGGCCTTCGCCGGCGTCGAGGACGAGACCGCCTTCCGCAAGGATCTGCGCGAGTGCCTGCGCGGCGGCGAGGAGGCGGCCGACGCTCCGGCCGCGCGCCAGCGCGAGCTGCAGGACGTGCTGCGCACCGCGCGGGCGCTGCGGCGCAAGCTCGCCCAGACCAAGACCGTGCCCAGGGGGTTGAAGGATCGGATCGAGCAGGCGCTGCTCGAACTCGAAGGGCTGGACTGAACCTTACGCCGCGGCCTCGCGGGCTTCGGCGTGGGCGAGGACGACCACGGCCTCGCTGTTCCACGGGCTGCAGCACGGGCAGCCGAGCGGGCAAGGGGGCTTCTCGCTGATCCAGGCGTGCCAGTGGCTGCCGCGCCCCTTGCACCCGGGCGGGCAGACGCGCGGCGCGTAGCGCAGGTCGGTCGCGGTCGGACGCATGCGAATCCTCTCTTCCTCTTCTATCGGCATGGCCGGGCCGCCGGCTCCAACCAGGCCGATTATCGGACACGGGATTACTTTCCCGTCCGCCTTTGTTTCTTTCGGAAAAAAGTCGAATCCATCCGTCTCGGACGCGGCACGAGGAGAAAAAGGGGCTTGATTTCGGCCCCGGATGTGTTTAAATTGTGATTTCCAGGCTGAGGTAGCTCAGTTGGTAGAGCACCGCCCTGAAAAGGCGGGTGTCGGCAGTTCAACTCTGCCCCTCAGCACCAGCCATTTCCGCGCGCGGCCGGCCCCGGTCGCGCGTTTTTCGTCGGCGTTACTCGTCTTCCAGCATGGCGCGAATGGCGGCGATGTTGCGCTTGGCGTCGCCGCCGCGTATTGCCTTGTCCGCGCGGTGGAGCAGTTCGTCGGGGATCTCGGCCAGGAAACGGCTCGGTTCGCGCTTACCGGTCTTGCCCCGGAGCGTCCGGCCGCGGCAGTAGCTCAGCGTCAGCTCGCGCTGCGCGCGGGTCATCGCCACGTACAGCAACCGGCGTTCCTCGTCGACGGCGGCCGGGTCTTCGAGCGTGTTCTTGTGCGGCAGCAGCCCTTCCTCGAGTCCGGCGACGTAGACGTGGGGAAACTCCAGGCCCTTGGCCGAGTGCGCGGTGATCAGCTTGACCGCCTCGCCGCTCTTCTCCTTGGTCTCCTCGCGCACCAGCGCCGCTTCCTGGACGAAGCCGCTGAGGCCCTCGTGCTTCGTCTGCCCCAGGTATCGCCGCAGGCTTTCGCCGACCTCGGCGGCGGCCCGGTAGCGCGCGGCCTGCTGCAGCGGATCGGTATAGAGATGCTCCACCTCGCGCAGGTACTCCGTCTCCTCGAGCACCGTCTCCACCAGCGACGCCCGCCCCCGGCCGCGCGCGCGCTTGCTCCACTCGCGTGCCAACGCGCGGAACGCCGCGCAGGCGGCGGCGGCCTTGGCGTTGACGCTTTCCGCCTCGCCGGCGCGCCCCAGCGCCTCCATCAGCGGGATCCCTTTCGCCGCGGCGAAGGCATCGAGCTTGTCCACGGTCGCGTCGCTGATGCCCCGCGCGGGGGTGTTGACGACGCGCCGCAGCGCCGCGTCGTTGCGCGGGTTGACCGCCAGCGTCAAAAACGCCAGCACGTCGCGCACCTCCTTGCGGTCGTAGAAAGACTGCCCGCCGAGGACGATGTAAGGCAGGCCCTCGAGCTGCAGCATGTCCTCGAACGGCCGCGTCTGGCCGTTGGTGCGCAGGATTACCGCGAAGCTGTCGGCCGAGGCGCCCGCGCGGACGCGGCGGCGGATCTCCTCGACAATCCGCTCGGCCTCCTCCTCCTGGTCGGTGAAGGCGATCACCCGCGGCGGCGCCCCGTCCCCGAGGCGCGACCAGAGCGTCTTCTCGTGGCGCTTCTCGTTCTTCCGGATCAGGGCGTTACTGGCGCGCAGCACGCCATTGACCGAGCGGTAGTTCTCCTCCAGCGCGATCACCGCCGCGCCGGGGAAACGGCGGTGGAACTGGAGGATGTTCTTCGGCTGCGCCCCGCGCCAGCTGTAGATCGACTGGTCGTCGTCGCCGACGACGCAGAGGTTGCGCGCCTCGCCCGCGAGGTGTTCGAGCGATTTCAGCTGGACCTCCGAGGTGTCCTGGAACTCGTCGACCAGCAGGTGCGTGAACCGCTTCTGCCAGTACGCGCGCGCGGCGGGGTGGTCCGCGAGGACCGCCAGCGCCTTGAGCAGCAGGTCGTCGAAGTCGAGGGCGTTGAGGCGTTTGAGCGCCTCCTCGTAGCGCCGGTAGACCGCCGCGAGCGTCTCCTCCCGTTCTTCCACCGCGCGCGTGGCGAATTTCCGCGGCGTGACGCCGTCGCTCTTAAGACGGCTGATGTCGAAAAGCAGGTCCTCGGGCCGCAGCCTGGCGTTGTTGACCACCGTGCGCGCGGCCTTGCGCACCAGCGCGAGCTGCTCGCCCTGATCGGCAATGGTGAAGTGGGGCGTGTACCCCAGGCGCTCGGCCTCGCGGCGCAGGATCTTGACGCAGAGGCTGTGAAAGGTCGAGGCGGTCAGCTCGGCCACGTCTCCGCGCCCGCGCAGCCGCCGCTTGAGCCGCGCCTTCAGCTCGTCGGCGGCCTTGTTGGTGAAGGTTACCGCCAGGATATTCTGCGGCCGGATGCCGGCGCGGATCAGGTGCGCGATGCGCTCGATCACGGTGAAGGTCTTGCCCGTGCCGGCACCGGCGAGGACCAGCACCGGCCCGTCGACCGTCGCAACGGCGGCGCGCTGCTGCGGGTTGAGTTTGCGGGACGTAACCGTGTTCATGAGGCGGCCCAGTGTATTCGGACCAAGTTGACGGGGCAAGGGAGAAAACGGTTCAACTGACGCAGAAATTCACCGCCTGCGGCAGGATCCGAAAAGTCATCGGCAGCTTGCCGCCGATTTCGCCGTCGATCTGGACGAGCACCACCTCGTCGGCCTCGACGGTGATGTGGCGGCCGGTATGGTGGGTGACGTCGCGGAACTTCGGCAGTTGTTTCCAGAACGCGCCCCAGCCGTAGCGGATCAGATCCAGCGGCGTCTTGCCGTGCAGGCAGCAGACGTCGAGCACCCCGTCGTCGGGGCGGGCGGTGTTGAAGAAGCGGAACGGCCCGCCATAGCGTTTCATGTTCGCCACCAGCGTGAATGTGCTCGCCTCCTCCGCGCACGCGCCGTCGACGGTGACGCGCATGGGGTGGAAACGGTACTCCATCGCCGTCTGCAGCGTCGGCAGGTAGTAGTCGATCATGGTCAGGCCGTGGTCGGAGCGCTCGCGCTGGATGATCTGGACGATCTGCGCGTCGAAGCCGATGCCGGCGCACATGGCGAAGAGGCGTTCGTTGGCCCGGCCCAGGTCGAGGCTGCGCACCTCGCTCTCGGCGGCCAGCAGCACCTGCTGCTCGAAGCTCTCGGGCAGGTGCAGCTCGCGCGCGACCACGTTGGCCGTCCCCGCCGGCAGCAGCGCGATGGGGGTGCTCGCACGCGCCTCGAGCACGCCGTTGATCACCTCGTTGAGCGTGCCGTCGCCGCCGACGCTGACCAGCACGTCGGCCTCAGCGCAGAGGCCCTCGGCGAGTTCCCGGCCGTGGCCCTGGCGCTCGGTCTTGTGCAGGCTGACCACCAGCCCCGTCTCGGCCAGCAGCCCCGCGGCGTGGCGCGCTTTGTCCAGCGCGAAGTTGCGCCCGGAGGTGGGGTTGACGATGATAGCCGCCCGTCTGCGCAATGCTCCGCCCCCGGTTACTCCGCGCTCCGGTGCTCCACGTTCCTGGCGGCGTGCCAGTCGGCGTACTTGCCCTCGAGCCAGGCTTCCAGCTCGCCGCCGCGTATGCCGTGGCTGCGCACGATGCCCAGGATCATCATCAGGTCGCCCAGGGCGTACTCCTTCTGGTCGTTGATGACCAGGAAGTCGTACTCGACGATGCAGCGGATCTCCTTCTCGGCGATGGAGAGCCGCCCCTCGACGTCGGCATCCGATTCGGTGCCGCGGGCGACGAGACGCGCGCGCAGCTTCTCCTTGCTCGGCGGCAGCACGAAGACGAGCACTGCGTGCGGGTAGTGCTTCTTGATCTCCCGCGCGCCGTTGATGTCGACGACGAGGACGATCACCTTGTCCTGCTTGAGCACGCCCTCGAGGACGTCCTTGGGCGTGCCGTAGTAGTTACCGTTGAACTCGTTGAACTCGACGAAGCGTTTGGCGGCGATGCCCTCGAGGAACTCCTCGCGCGAGAGGAAGAAGTAGTCGCGCCCCTGCACCTCGCCCTCGCGCGGCTCGCGGCTGGTGGCGGTGATGACGCGGCGGACGTCGCCGCCGGAGAGTTGGATCAGCATCTCCGCGAGCGTACTCTTGCCGCTGCCGGCGGGGCCGGAGACGACCACCAGCAGGCCCCGCATGCGCATACCGCTCTCGGCCATTCCCTCTCCTCCGGCGCTACTCGATGTTCGCCGCCTGCTCCTTGATCTTTTCCACCGCCAGCTTGGCGTCGATGGCGCGGGTGACGATGGCCGTGTCGTTGGCCTTCGAGGCGGTGGTGTTGACCTCGCGCAGGAACTCCTGGGCCAGGAACTCCAGGCGCTTGCCGATCTCGCCGCCGCGGTCGAGCAGCGCCCGGTACTGCTCCAGGTGCGAGCGCAGCCGGTCCATCTCCTCGTGGATGTCGGCGCGGTCGGCGAAGAGGCAGACCTCGCGCTCGAGCGCCTGCTCGTCCGCCGGACGCAGCCCCTCCGGCGCCAACTCCGCCAGCCGCGCCTGCAGCCGCGCGCGCGCGCGTTCGACCACCTGCGGCGCCTGCGCGCCGGCGAAGTCCACGAACGCCGCGATCGGTTCGGCCAGCCGTTTCAGCGACGCGGCGGTGGCCTCGCCCTCGGCCGCGCGCATGCGCGCGACCTGCGCCAGGGCGTGCGCCAAAGCCGTCTCGACCAGCGGCCACTCCGCCTCCGCGACCGGCTCGTCGGACAGGTCGGCGAAAAGCCCCGGCACCTGCAGCAGGTCGCGCGCGTCCAGCCCATCGCCCAAATCGAGCGATCGGGCCAGCCGGCGCACCGCCAGCACCAGGCCCCGCCCGAGGTCTTCGTCGATCGGTGGGGCGCCGTCGCCGGGGGTGCGGGCGAGGGAGAGGTAGACGTCGATGGCGCCGCGGGCGAGTGTCTGCGCCACCCGGTCGCGCAGCTTCTGCTCCAGCGGCCCCAGCGAGGGGCGGCTGCGGACGTTCAGCTTGCGGCCGCGGTGATTGACCGCGCGGATCTCGACGCGAACGGCGTGGCCGTCCCCTTCGGCGGTGCCGAGGCCGAACCCGGTCATGCTGTGGATGGCGCGCGGGTCTGCGTTCACGTACGGGATCCCCGAGAAGCGGGGCCCGGGGAGGCGCCGGGCGGTCTTACTTCTTGGCCTTCTTGAACAACTGGTTCCAGAACCCCGATTTCTTCTTCTCCTGGCTCTCGGAGGCTTTCTTCTCCAGTTCGTCCTGCGATTCATTCTTCTGCCCGTCGGCTTTTTGCCCCGCGTCGGTGTCGCCCTTCTTTTTCTTGCGGAAGAGCGCTTCGATACGGCGGCAGGTGACGGTGTGGAAGCCCTCGCTCTTGAGCCGCTCGAGAACGAGTTTGGGCGTGGGGTTCTCCAGCGTCAGGATCAGTTCGCGCGCCTTGGGGTACTCCTCCTTGAAGATCAGGTCGTTGACCTTGTCGGAGAGGTCGGTGGCGCGCTCGATGGTGTTGTTGAGCCACTGCAGCAGGTTGCGCATGGTCTCGATCTGCTTGCCGTTGAGCTTGCCCTCCTTGACGCCGTGGTCGAGGGCCTTGCGCGTGGACTGGCGCTGGCCGGTCGATTTCTGGAAGACGTGGCGGACGATCTTGTGCGCCTCGTCGAGGCGTTCGAGCCGGAGCTGCAGGTCGACCAGCAGGAACATCACGGTGATCTCGCGCTTGATGTCGTCGAGGCCGGTGGCGCGGTTGAGGTCCTCGTTGTAGCACTCGATGGCCTTCTCCATCGCCGCGCGCTCGTCGAGGGGGATGTTCGGCCACTCCTGCTGCAGGCTCTGGAAGAACTCCGCGTAGGAGTCGAAGCCCTCGGGGAGGTTCTGTTCGGGGAAGACCCACCCGGACTTCTCGCGGTAGAGCCATGACGTGCGCAGATAGAGACGCGCGAGCTTGGCGTACTGCCGGTTGTTGGGCGTGAGCATCTCCTGGATGAAGATCGCCAGCATGTGCGCGCAGAGGGCGGTCTCCATCGGGATGTACTCGGGGTTCATGTCGACGAACTTCCCCAGCCGCGAAACGAAGTTGTTCGGCGAGCGCTGCGCGATCAGCAGCCGCTCCTGGATCAGCTCGAGCTTGCCGCCGGAGTCATCCTTGCCGCGGAAGACGCTGCTCTCGTCGCAGAAGTGGCAGGTCGGGCAGTGCCAGATGTGGTAGAAGTTCGGCCGGATGCCCTCGAACATCGGCGACTCCCACTTGTACTTCACCACGTGCTGGTCGTCTTCGACGATCTCGGGCGTGAAGAGCTTGCTCTTGACGTACCGGTGGCGCGACTCCATCTGGCAGATGGGGCATTTGCACGGCACGGTCACGAAGGCGTCGTTCTTTGCGCTCATGCTCATCCACTTCGTGGCCGCGAAACCTCGCTACTCGGGCGCGGCCTCGGTGTCGCTCGTCGCCGGCTCCGGCGTTTCGGCATCCGTTGCGTCGCTCTCGGTTGCGGGCGTCGCGGGCGGCGATTCGGGTGTCGCTTCCTCTTCGGGCGTCTCCGGCGTCTCCGGCGCGGGCGTCTCCACCCCCTCGCCGAACTCGCTCTGACTGCTCACGACGCGGTTGTAATAGACGTTGATGCCGAGGATGCAGACGATCCAGGCGACGAAGAAGTAGGTTGTCAGCCGCCGCAGCGGGTTGCGACCGCCGCCGATGTTGTCCATGGCCGCGCCGCCCATCGCGGCGATGCCGCCGCCCTTGCCTTCCTGCAGCAGGATCAGCGAGACCAGCAGGAACGCCAGAATGAAGAAGATCACTCCCAATACATAAGCCATGCCGCCGAACCTCCACAACCGTACCGTGCGGATCGAATAGCGCAACCTATTTCATGAAAAGAGGTTGCACTATCGATTGCGACGCCTGCGTCTGCCGTGAAGACGGCGAAACCGCATCGCCTTCCAAGCGTTACAGCTTACCGGCATTCGCTAGCGCGTGCAAGGGAAAAATGCCGGCCCCGGCGCTGTTCGATCGGCGCAACCGGTGCAATGACAAGGCATTGGAAACGAGCGCCCGGACAAGGCCCGATCTACTGCCGGAACTTGACCAGTTGCGCGAACGAGTCGGGCTTCAGCGCCGCGCCGCCGACGAGCGCGCCGTCGACATCCGGCTGTGCCATGATCTCCTTGACGTTTTCGGGCTTGACCGAGCCGCCGTACTGGATGCGCGTGGCCTCGGCCACCGCCTCGCCGAAGAGATCCTTCAACACGCTGCGGGCGAAGGCCTGCGTCTCCTGCGCCTGCGCGGGCGTGGCCGTCTTGCCGGTGCCGATGGCCCAGACCGGTTCGTAGGCGACGACGACGTTCTGCATCTGCGCGGCGCTGAGTCCGGCGAGTCCGCCGCCGAGGTGGTCCTTGACCACGTCGTTGGTCGTGCCGTTCTCGCGCTGCTCGAGCAGCTCGCCGATGGCGTAGATCACCTGCAACCCCGCCGCGAGCGCGGCCTTGATCTTCTTGTTGCAGGTCTCGTTGGTCTCGCCGAAATACTGCCGGCGCTCGCTGTGGCCGATGATGACGAAGCCGCAGCCGGCGTCCTTGATCATCCCCGGGGCCACCTCGCCGGTGAACGCGCCCGACTCCTCCCAGTAGCAGTCCTGCGCGCCAACGCTGATATTGGTGCCCTTGCAGGCCTCGGCCAGCGCTTGCAGGGCGACGAACTGGCAGCCGAGCCCGATCTCCACGGCGTCGATGCCGACGACCTCGGTCTTGATCGCGTTGGCGAAGTCGACCGCCTCGGCGATGGTCTTGTTCAGCTTCCAGTTGCCGCAGATATACGGTTTGCGCATAGTCTCTCCTTTACGAATCCGCTTCATCGTTTCGCCGGAGCGGCCGGGCGGCCGCCTCGGGTTCCGGGGATGGGAGTATAGCCGGATCCGCGTCGCTGTCCAGCGCTTCCCTGTTAAAAGCTTGTTTGGACGCGGCCCGGCGGGCGTGCAGGCGCCGTTGCTTCATTCGCACCGACTCCAGGTGCGAGCCGGCCACCCCCGAGAGGATCAGCAGGACGATGCTGGCCAGAAACAGCAGCGGGGCAATCGTCGCCGGTATCAGCCAGACCCAGTACGCCTCCCAGAAGAGTCCTTCCACCGATTGACCGAACATGACGAACGGGTCCGGGATCTGGCCGGGAGTGAAGTCCAGTTGGCGCGCGTCGTAGATGAAACGGACGGCCGCGACGGTCAGGAGCATCAGGACGTAGAAGGTGGTGCCGGCGAAGATCAGGCCGGCATTGTAGAACGCCACCGGACGACGGTTGCAATGCGGTTGCGGCGCGGAGGCGGTCACGGGATCATGCTCTCCGGCTTGCGCGGGCGCGCTTCGACGTCGGCCCTGAGCTTCTGGATCCGGGCGATGTGGCGCAGCGCGTTCTTGTCCATCGAGTCGATTTCGAGCAGGATGCCGCGGTAGGCTTCGATCGCCTGCTGCAGGTTCTCGGCGGCTTTCTTCGGGCGTTCGAACTTGTCCAGCAGCGCGCCGCGGCGGTGAAAGAGGCCGGCCAGCAGCAGGCGCGGCCCCTTCTCGGCGGGCTGGTGTTCGATGCGCTTCTGCGCCGCTTCGATCCCCCGGTCGATCATCTCCAGGCAGGCGCGCGCGGCATCCTCGGCCTCGGGGTCCTGGTCGCCGCTATTGTGGAGACGGATCGCGTTCGTGTAGAGCCGGCGGCTGGCGCCCTCGCAGGCCATGGTCATCACGTAGTGCGCCTCGATGTCCTCGGGGTAGTGCCGCAGGCATTCGCGCAGCGTCTTCAGCGCTTCCCGGTAGCTCTCGTGGGCCTCGGCCCGCAGCCGGTTGGCGTACTGGCGATGGCCGCGGTAGAGCAGCGCGAAGCCCCGGCCGCGGCGGGCGTAATAATTGTCCGCGTCCAGTTCCAGCGCTTTCTCGTAGGCCGCCAGCGCCTCGTCGAGTTCGAGCAGGTTGTAGTGGGTATCGCCCAGCCAGCGGCGGGTCTCGGCGTTGTCGGGGTGTTTCTCGATAAGCGCGGTCAACTTCGCCTTCGCCTCGGCGAAGCGCCCTCCTTGAACCAGTTCCTGCGCGGTCGTGCCCTCGGTGCCGAGATCCGCCAGGCTCCGGCCGCTCTTCAGGGCGTCCGGCACCGGTGGCGCCGCCTCGCCCTCCGGCAGCTCCGGCGGCGGCGCGGCGAGGCGCACCGCGCCCAGCCCGATCAGCACGAGCGCCACGACGAGCGCGAGAATGCCGATCAGGATGCGCTGGCGCATGACGCTCCCCGTTTGCGTTACAGCGTCCGTCCGATCGCGGCGGCTACCTGCCGGCATGCTTCCATCAGCGTCTCGAATTCGTCGGGTTTGAGCGATTGCTGGCCGTCGCTCAACGCCTTGTCCGGATCGGGATGGATCTCCACCATCAAGCCGTCGGCGCCGGCGGCGACGGCCGCCTTTGCCAGCGCCGGCACGAACTCGACGTGCCCCGAGGCATGCGAGGGGTCGACGATCACCGGCAGGTGGGTCATCTGTTTCAGGACCGGTACCGCGGCGATGTCGAGGGTATTGCGCGTGGCGGTCTCGAAGGTGCGGATGCCGCGCTCGCAGAGGATGACGTTGTCGCAGCCGCCGGCGAGCAGGTACTCCGCGGACATCAGCAGATCCTCGATCTTCGCCGCCAGCCCGCGCTTGAGCAGCACCGGCTTGCCCACCGGCGCCACCTCCTTGAGCAGGTCGAAGTGCTGCATGTTGCGCGCGCCGATCTGGAAGATGTCGGCGTACTCGGCCACCGCCTCGATCTGCCCGATCTGCATCACCTCCGTCACCACCGGCAGCCCCGTCTCCGCGCGCGCCTCGGCCAGCAGTTTCAGCCCCTCCACGCCCAGGCCCTGGAACGAGTAGGGCGAGGTGCGCGGCTTGAACGCGCCGCCGCGGAGGATCTGCCCGCCGGCGGCCTTGACCGTGCGCGCGGCGGCGAGGATCTGCTCGCGGCTCTCGACGCTGCACGGGCCGGCCATCACCGCCAGCGTTTCGCCGCCGAGGGAAACGCCGCCGATCTCGACCACCGTGTCGGCCGGGTGGAACTCGCGGGAGGCGAGCTTGAAGGGTTTGAGGATGCGCACCACGTCCTCGACGCCCGGCAGCAGCTTGAACATCTCCGGCTGCAGGTCGTGCCGGCCGCTGCGCACGCCGATGATAGTGCGTTCGACGCCGCGATCGAGGTGGGCCTCGAAGCCGCCGCTCTCGATGCGGTCGACGACGCGGCGGATCTCCTCTTCCTTCGCGCCGACGCGCATGACGATAATCATGAAGGTCTCCTCTTTGTATGCGGGGGGCGTATTCATGCCGGCGGCGGCGCGGCCACGACGTGCCGCGCGCGCGGGTAGCTGCCGAGGATGCGGAAGTCGTCGGTGGTGGCGCGGATCTCCGCGAGCGTCTCGGCGACTAGCGGTTCGTCCATATGCCCCTCGAGGTCGACGAAGAAGCTGTACTCCCAGTTGATCTTCTTCGAGGGGCGGCTCTCGATGCGCGTCAGGTTCACCCCGCGCCGGTTGAACGGTTCGAGCGCGTGGTAGAGGCTGCCGGCCTCGTGTCGCGCGGAGAAGAGGATGCTGGTGCGGTCGTCCCCGGAGGGCTTGGTGTAGCTGGTGGAGAGCACGACGAAGCGCGTCATATTGTTGGGGTTGTCCTCGATGCCGCGCTCGATATGGGTGAAGTCGTACAGCGCCGCGGCCGCGTCGCCGGCGATGGCGGCCACCCCGCGTTTATAGGAGGCGTGCTCGGCGGCGATGGCCGTCGAGGCCACCGGTTCGCACGGCACCACCGGCAGGTTCGCCGCCAGCCAGTTGCGGCACTGGCCGAAGACGATCGGGTGGCTGACCAGGAGCTGGATCTCCTTGCGCTCGCACATCGCCAGCAGGTTCTGCCGCACCGGCAGGAAGATCTCGGCGCAGATCTTGAGGTCGCTCTCCATGAACATGTCGCAGGTGGCGGTGACCGAGCCCTCGGTGGAGTTCTCGATCGGCACCACGCCGTAATCGGCGTGCTCGCGCGCGACGGCGAGGAAGACGTCGCGGATCTGCGGCGCGGGCTGATACTCCACGCCGCTGCCGAAGCGCTGTCTCGCCGCGGCGTGGGTGAAGGTGCCCTCGGGGCCGAGGTAGCTGATGCGCGTGGGCGCTTCCAGCGAGATGCTGCTGGAGATGATCTCGCGGTAGATGTTGTTCAGGTGTTTGCTGATCAGCGGGCCTTCGCTGAGGCCGGCCACCTTGTCGTAGACGGCCTGCTCGCGTTCGGGCGCGAAGATGCGCATGCCTTCCTCGCGCTTGATCCGGCCGACATCCAGCACCAGCTTCGCCCGTTCGTTGAGGGCCGCGACGATTTTCCGGTCGCAGGCGTCGATCTGCTGGCGCAACGCGTCCAAGTTCATAATCCGATTGCCTTTATCCGAAATAAATGTAACAGAACCTAGCGCCCGGCCGCGGTTCTGTCAAGCCCAAACGCCATCGGTCGCGGCCGGTCCACGGGGTTTCGCGTCGCGGGGCTTGCGCATTTGCCCGTTTCCTTCTACCATTTCAGGTCGGCTGCGGGAGCGTCCCTGCTCCGCGCGACGCGGCGACAGACGCCAACGAGGGTGGATCATGGCGGCGAAGAAGACGCGCACGCGCAAGCGGCGCAAGACGACGGCCACGCAACTGGCCGCCATCGACGTCGGCTCGACCTCGGTGCGCATGCAGGTGGCCGAACTCAGCGGCAACGGCGTGCTGGCGATGCTCGACGAACTGGTCCACCCTGTCGCCCTGGGTGTGGACACCTTCGGCTGCGGCTACATCACCCGCGATACGCTGCGCGCGGTCTGCCGCGTGCTGGCCAACTTCTCGCGCGTCCTCGACGACTACGACGTCCGCGACTTCCGCGCCGTGGCCACCAGCGCCATCCGCGACGCGGGCAACCGCGACATCGTCGTCGACCGCATCGCGCACGAGACCGGCTTTCGCCTCCATGTCCTCGACGCGGTGGAGGAGAGCCGGCTGACCTACCAGGTCATGCTGCCGTTCCTGGAGAAGAACGTCGGCGACACGGAGGGGTATACGCTGTTTCTGGATCTCGGCGGCGGCTCCACCGAGACCATGGTGCTGCAGGGGCGCAACCTCGTGCTGACCAACACCCGGCGCCTGGGCACCGCGCGGCTGCTGCACAACTGCGCCGGCGCGGGGGCCGGCAACGAGCAGATGCTCCTCGAGAGCGTCATCCGCAACGTGGTCCACTCCACGCTCAGCGTCTACCGCGACTATACCATGGCCCACTGCGTCGTCACCAACTCGCAGCTCCTGAAGGCCTTCGACGGCCGCGGCGACGTGGGCTATCTCGATGGCGGGCTCAACGTCCACGGCGAAATGATCATGCGCGCGGCCAAGGAGGTGCAGGGGCTGGCGCCCGAGCAGGTCGCCGAGCGTTTCGGCGTCAGCATCAGCGACGTGGAGTTGCTGGTGCCGGCGCTGCTGATCCTGGACCGCTTCCTGCGCGAGATCCGCGTCGAGCGCGTCTACATGGCCGAGATGGACCTCCTCTCGGGGATCTTCCACGACTTGATCCTGCTGCGCCAGGGGGAGAACCCGGCGCTGGTCTTCTCCGAGCAGGTCATCCGCTCCGCGCGCGGGTTGGCCGAGAAGTACGGCTACGACGCAGACCATTCGCTGCATGTGGCCGAGCTCGCGGTGGAGCTCTACGACGGCGTGGCCGGCTTCCTGGATCTCGGCGGCAAGGACCGGCTCTACCTGGAGGTGGCCGCGATTCTGCACGACATCGGCATGTTCGTCAGCGAGCGCGCCCATCACAAGCATTCGATGTACCTCATCGAGTGGAGCGAGGTGGTCGGCCTCGACGCCGACGAGCGATCGCTCGTGGCGCTGATCGCGCGGTATCACCGCAAGAATCATCCGCGGCCGCAGCACGCGGAGTTCATGCGCCTGCCGATGGAGGACCGCCTGCGCGTCACCAAGCTCGCGGCCGTCCTGCGGCTGGCCGACGCGCTCGACCGGGGGCACCGCCAGATCATCGAGACCGTCGCCGCGCAGGTGACCGAGACCGATCTGGTCCTGCGCGCCAAGAGCCGGCACGATCTGGTCGTCGAGACTATGGCGCTCAAGGAGAAGGCGACGCTCTTCGAGGAGGCCACCGGGCTGCAGGTGAAGCTGCTCCGCGGCCAGTTGGCGTATATGTGACGGGCAGGGAGGGCAGCATGCAGATCGGCGACGACGAGAGCGGGACGGATTTGGACTATCCCGAGAACTTCATCAACCGCGAGTGGAACTGGCTCGACTTCAACTTCCGCGTTCTGGGCGAGGGCGAGAACGCGGACGTGCCGCTGATGGAACGGCTGAAATTCATGGCCATCGTCGCCAGCAACCTCGACGAGTTTTTCATGGTCCGCGTGGCCAACGTCAAACGCGCCATCCGCGAACAGCAATTCTTCCTGGGGCCCGACAAGCTCTCGCCGCGGCAGATCTTCGACGGCATCGTCGCCAAGGCCCACGCCATGTTCGCCCGGCAGTTCGAGTGCATCCACGGCGAGATCCTTCCCGCGCTGCAGAAGCACGACGTCTCCATCGTCCGCCTGCAGGAGTTCACCGCCGACGACCAGTCCTTCCTGCAGAGCCAGTTCAACGAGCAGGTCTTCCCGGTGCTGACGCCCATGGCCATCGACCCGGGGCATCCCTTCCCGCTGCTGGCCAGCGGCGGGATGTACCTGCTGTTCAAGATCCACCCGCGCGAGGGGCTGGTGAAGCGCTTTTTCGAGCAGACCGACACGGTGCTGATCCAGATCCCCAGCGGACTCAACCGTTTCATCCCGCTGCCCGGGAGCGAGAAGGGTTACCGCGTGGCCCTCCTCGACGACGTCATCCGCCTCTTCGCCGAGACGATGCTCCACGGCTACGAGATCCTCGGCGCCTACCCCTTCCGCGTGCTGCGCGACGCGGAGATGGAGGTCGACGAGGACGCCGCGGAAGACCTGCTTGCCGCCATCGAGGTGGAACTCAAGAGCCGGCGCTGGGGCCCGGTGGTCCGCCTGGAGGTGCGCGAGGACATCCCCGACGACATCCTGGCCTTTTTCAAGAACGTGCTCGACGTCGAGGACGACGACGTATACAAGGTCCCCTCGCTCATCGACATCAAGAGCCTCTTCGGCTTCTACGAGCTCATCGACTTGCCGCACCTGCGCGACCAGCCCTGGCCGCAGCAGGACCACCCGCTTCTCTCGGGCGAGGAGAGCGTCTTCGCCGCCGTGCGCGAGCAGGACGCCATCGTGCACGTACCGTACCAGAAGTTCGACCCCGTGGTCCGCTTCGTCGAGGAGGCCGCCGCCGACGCCGACGTGCTGGCGATCAAGATGACGCTCTACCGCGTCAGCGGCAACTCGCCCATCGTCCAGGCGCTGATCCGCGCGGCGGAGAAGTGCAAGCAGGTGACGGTGCTGGTGGAGTTGCGCGCGCGCTTCGACGAGGAGGCGAACATCGAGTGGGCCAAGCGCCTCGATTCCGCCGGCGCGCACGTCATCTACGGCGTCGTCGGCTACAAGACCCACGCCAAGGCCTGCCTGGTGGTGCGGCGCGAGAGCGACGGCATCCGCCGCTACGTTCACCTCGCCACCGGCAATTACAACGACAAGACCGCCAAGCTCTACACCGACTACGGCTATCTCACCGCGCGCCCGGAGTTCGGCCGGGATCTCTCCGGTTTCTTCAACGTCATCACCGGCTACTCCCTGCCGCCGAAGTTCCGCCGCATCGCCATGGCGCCGACGGAACTGCGCGAGCGCTTCCTGGCGTTGATCGAGCGCGAAATCGAGAAGCACACGCCCGAGACGCCCGGTTTCATCCGCGCCAAGATGAATTCGCTCATCGACCCGGCGACGATCAAGGCGCTCTACAAGGCCTCGCGCGCGGGGGTGCGCATCGACCTGCTGGTGCGCGGGCTCTGCCGTTTGCGCGCGGGGGTGGAGGATCTCTCGGAGACCATCCGCGTACGCAGCATCCTCGACCGCTACCTCGAGCACTCGCGCATCTTCCAGTTCCACAACGGCGGCGCCGAGGAGGTATACTGCGCCAGCGCCGACTGGATGGAGCGCAACTTCGACTCGCGCCTGGAGTTGCTCTTTCCCATCGTCGATCCGCAGGCGCGCAAGGAGGTGCTTGCCGAACTGGACCTGGGGTTCCGGGACAACGTCAAGGCCTGGGAGATGCAGCCCGACGCGACCTACAAGCGCGTGCCCAAGCCGGCGGTGAAGAAGAAGCAGCAGCACAGCCAGTATCTCTGTCACAAGCGCGCCGCCCAACTCGCGCGCAAGAAATCGCGCAGCAAGGACGGCACCTTCCGCGCCGCCACTCGGCCGAAGTAGTCGAGGCGATTTCCCGGAGTGGCGCTTCAGCCCTGGCGCTGGTCCAGGGCGAAGGAGCTGCCTTTCTGCCGCTTGGCCACCTTCTTCAATTCCGCCGCCACCGCCGCCACCTTGCCGACGTGGTCGAAGGTCCGCCCCGCCAGCGGAATGCCCGCCAGCGAGAGCGAGAGGAAGGGGAAGAACTGCGGCTGTCCCTGGCGGTCCTTGGCGCGGATGCCCCCCGCGCGCCGGTCGGCGTCGTTGTAGAGCGTCGGGGCCGTGGCGTCGTAACGCCGCGTCGCTTCCGCGACGAAGGCGTCGGTCGTCTCCGCCGGGAGCACGACCACGAAGTCGTCGCCACCGACATGCCCGACGAAGCCCGCGTCGCCGCCGGCGTGCCCGGCCGTTTGAGTCAGGATCTCCGCGGTCATCAGGATCGCTTCGTCGCCTGCGTCGAAACCGTAGACGTCGTTGTATGCCTTGAAGTTGTCGATGTCGGCGTAGATCACCGTCGCCTCTTCGCCCGCGGATCTGACCGAACAGGCCGCCCGGCTCGAAAGCGACGCGTATTGGCGGGCCGTGGCCGAAAACGGCCAGCGGAAACTGCTGCGTCACCTGCGCGGCGCAGAGGCCGAAGCGCTCTTCACAGAACGCTTCGCCGGCCTTCTGGGGAGCGTCGCCGCCGGCTGAAGGGCTCAGCGCTTTCGGCTTGATTGCAACGGCGGCTGCGTCAGCCGCGAACTGCGCGGGTTACGCGGTCCCGGATCGGCGGCGCTGCTGCCAGGCGGCATAGCCTGCGCGCCACTCGTCCTTGTCGTTCCACAGCCGGCCTTCCTGGCGGACGCGCTCCTTGTCCGGCATTTGCCAGGACGCCATCAGCTCCTGGTGCAGCGCGTCCTGGACGTGGGCATGGGCGGGCCGGTCGATGAGGTTGACCGTTTCATGCGGATCCTCGGCCACGTGGTAGAGCTGACAGATTTCGCCGTCGCTGCAGACGTATTTCCATCCGTCCTTGACGATCATCCGCTCGCACATGCCCCAGGCGTAGTACTCCGCGAAGACCGCGCGGTGCGGATCCGGCGCGTCCCCGGCGAGCGCGCCCGCGAGCGAGAGGCCGTCGAGTTCCGCCGGCGGTTCGACCCCGGCGAAGTCGCAGAAGGTGGGGAACGTATCCAGCAGCGAGACCGGCGCCTCGATGCGGTTGCCGCCGGCGTGGTCGGGCGAGGCGACGACGAACGGCACGTGGACCGAGCCTTCAAAGAAGTTCTGCTTCTGCACCATGCCGTGATCGAAGAGCATCTCGCCGTGATCGGTGGTGTAGACGACGAGGGTGTTTTCGCGCAGACCCAGCCGTTCGAGCGCGTCGAGCAGGACGCCGACCTTCGCGTCCAGGTAGGTGACGTTGGCGTAGTAGGCGGCGATGCAGCGGGGGATCTCGGCCTCGTCGAAGGTCCATGTCTGGCGCGTGCTGATATACCAGGCCTCGGGCATGTCCTCGCGCTCCTCGTTCACCGTCGGCGGGACGAGGGCGTCCTCGGGGGAATAGAGCGTGTGGAACTCCGCCGGCGCGGTCCAGTCGGTATGCGGCTTCTCCAGCCCGGCCCAGAGGAAGAACGGCTCTTCGGCGTGTTTCTCCATGAACTCGATACAGCGGTCGACGACGAGCGTGTCGTACATCTGTCTGTCGTCGAGCGAGACCGGGGCGTTGGTCGGGTTATAGATGGTCTGGAAACGCGGCAGCGGCTTGCGGTAGGTGGCGTAAGCATCGGCCGCCTCCTCGCCGACGACGTCGATGTAATCCTGGAACCAGTGGGTGTAGATGCGCAGCGCCCGCTCCGCGAAGCCGAGGGTGCGCTCCTCGTCGCGCGTCTCGCCGGGGATATGCACCTTGCCGATGGCGCCGGTGGCGTAACCGGCGGCGCCGAAGACCGTGCCGAGGGTGGGCAGGTCGTGAATGGTATGGCGCGAATGCGTGGCGGTGGAGTTGATTTCTCCGCAGCGGTGCAGGTGCCGGCCGGTCATCATCGCCGCGCGCGAGCAGACGCAGACGGGGCTGGGGCAGTAGGCGTTGGTGAAGACGGTGCCGGCGGCGGCGAGGCGGTCGAGGTTCGGGGTGCGCACCACCGGGTGTCCGGCGAAGCCGCAGTGGTCCCAGCGGTGTTGATCGGAGATGACGAAGAGCACGTTGCGCGGCGTGTCGCCCATGGGGGAATCTCCTCTGCCGCCGGGCAGCACCCGGCGTTCCGTCGCGGTTCCGGCAAGGGCGGCCTGCCACCTCCTGTCGAAGTCGGGCCGGCATCATACCAGCCGGCGTAGAGAATGTCAAAACCGCACCCGGAAGTCGTCGCGCCTTGCGCCGACGCGGGATTTGTGCTATAGCCTTTGGCAACGGAGCCGGAGAATCCCTTTCATGCACATCCTGGCGCAACGTTGCGTGCGGGGTTTGCTGCGCGCGAGCCGGCCGCTGTGGTACCCGGCCGCGCAGCGGGTCGCGTCCGTGCCCGTGAATCCCGGGCGCGTGGCCGTGATCGCGTGTCACTGGCTCGGCGACAGCCTCTGGGCGCGGCAGGCTGTGATCGCGCTGCGGTCGCACTGGCCCGAGGCGGAGCTGCACGTCTTCTGCAAACCGTTCGCGGCGACGCTGTGGCACGATCTGGTCCCGGCGAACCGGATTCATCCGACAAGCGTCGTTGTCAGCGATCGGCGGCGCGAACGGATCGGCTGGCGGACGTTGATCGCTGAAGCGCGTCGGTGCCGCGTCTACGCGTTCGATGCGCTGATCGACCTGAGCGGCAACCGCTACTCCGCCGCCTTCGCCCGTTTCGTCGGGCCGAGGTGGTCGATCGGACCCGGCCACGAGTTGGATCCGCTCTACAGTCGCGCGCTCGTCGACGCGGAGCGGCTGGGCCGGCATCTGTCGCAGAAACCGTTTCGCATCATCGAGCCGGTGCTGGGCCGTTTCGTCTGGACGGGGACGGTCGACCCGCCGCCGCCGGCCGGCGTACCGGCGGACCTGTTGCAGGCCCTGGGGCTCGCTCCGGCCGTGGCGTATGCCGTGCTGGCACCCGGTGCGGGATGGGCGCGGAAGCGCTGGCCCGTCGACGCGTTCGCCGAGGTGGCCGCGCGCCTGGCAGCGGACGGCTGGCAGGTGGTAGCCACCGGCGCGCGGGGAGAGCGGGACGCGTGCGCGGCGGTCGCGAGACCGGCGGAGGGACGGGGGGCGGTGCATACCGGGCCGGTGGATGAGTTGAATACGCTGCTCGCCTCGGCCGGCGCCTTTGTCGGCAACGACTCGGGACCGGCGCACCTGGCCGCGGCGCACGGCGTGCCGACGGTGGCGCTCTTCACCGGCGAGACGGACCCGGCGCAGTACGCCCCGCTGGGGCCGCGCGTGACCGTCGTCGAGACCGGCCCCGGAGTCACGCCCGCCTCGGTGGTGGCCGCGTTGCCGTCCGCATCGTCGCAGGAACCTTGTGCCGCCGCGCGGGTTGTCCTATAGTGGTGGCTGGCGCCTGCCTTGCGGCGGCTCGCGCCATCGCGGTCCCGCCCGCCAGCAAAGGGGAATTATGCATCGGCTTCGCCTGGTCCTGACGATCGTATTGCTGGGGTTCACGTTTCGCGCCGGCGCCGGCGAGACGTTGCGCCTGCCGGCCGTCTTCTCCGATCACATGGTGCTGCAGCGGGCGATCGCGGCGCCGGTCTGGGGATGGGCCGCTCCCGGCACGGTCGTCACGGTCGAATTCGCCGGACAGAAGGCGACGGCCACCGCCGATGCGGAAGGCGCGTGGCGGGTGACGCTGAACGCCATGCCCGCGAACAAGGCCGGGCAAGCGCTGACCGTCACCGCCGGCGACGCGTGCAAGGCCGTCGCGGACGTGCTGGTGGGCGACGTCTGGGTCTCCTGCGGCCAGAGCAACATGATGTTCAAACTGGCGAGTTCGGCCCCCGGCGACGGCATCGGGCTCGGCGGCATTCTCCGCGCGCGCGCCGACCGCTACGACTGGAACTCCGACCTGCTCGCTCCGGGCCGCTTCCGTCCCGGCACCATCGTCGGCTACCGCGTCGACGCGGCCGCCGCCGGGGGGGCGATCAGTTGCTGGTTCAATCTCGCCTGCAGCGAGAACGCGGCCGGCAGCGACTACTGGGGCGGCATCCCCAAGGTCGACTTCGCGCCGGGCGATTTCCGCGCCGTCGAGATCGCCATGCGCATGAAGCCGTCGAAGAAGCTCAGCGGCAAGAGCGCGGGCGTGGGCTTCCGGGCCTATACCGGCGGCACGGAAGGGAGCGCCGTCTACCTGGACAACTTCTTCCCCATTACCCTGATCCGCCCGCAACTGGGGCTCTCCTCCGCCGCGCCGTTGGAACTGCCGGCGGCGGCCCCGGGCGAGACGACGCGGTCGGTTCCGCGCCGCATCTACAACGCGCAGGTGAAGACGCTGCCGCACAAGCCCGAGGCCGACGGCGAAGCGAAGCCGGTGCCGACGATCCTCTACGGCATCGCCAACGTCGAGGTCGCGCTGCACTGGAGCATTCCGCACACACTCGGCGCCACCGACGACGTCGGCGCGGTCATCCTCGGCGAGGACGCCGAACGTTTCGCCTTCGTCTCCGACCATCGCGGCGATACGCCGCGCGCGCTCCGGCTGATCGGTCCCGACGGCAAGTCCGGACTCCTCGGCGGCCCGGAGCCCGAGGCGGAGGCGCTGCAGATCGAGTTCGCCGGCGCGAACGAACAGGGGACGTACGCGGCCACGGTGCGCATCGTCACCCAGGCCGGCAACCGCGGCGCGCTCAGCACCGGCGGCCCGGGCGAGCCGCTGGAGCACCTGTTCTACGTCGATATTCCCGTGACCTGCCGGGTGGAGAAGCGGTAGGCGTCGGGCGAGAGGCGCTACACCAGCGCGCGGGCCATCGCTTCCAGGTCGCGCTTGACGTTGTCGAAGAAGGGCACGTCGGTGTAGCCGCGCACCTCGCGCAGGGCCAGGGGAGAACTGGCGAAGAAGCCGCTCAAGGCGTCGGGCTTGCGGCCGAAACGCTCCTCCATCAGGTTCAATCCGCCGATGGCGTCGACGGCGTTGCGGGCGCAGTAGATCAGCTTGTGCACGCGTTGCTGCACTTCGGGCGAGCGCAGCAGCATCGCCGTCTCCGGTTGCAGGATGCCGTCGGCGAACTCGACCACCCAGTAACTCTTCGGCGCGCCGCCGAACTTGGCGTCGAGGCCGCGGAAGATGCCCAGCAGATCCGCCTCCTCGAGCTGGTAGGTCGAGGGGTGGCCGAAGTGGGTGAAATCGGCGACGTGCTCGGCGCCGGAGTCCTCCATCAGGAGGATGTCCTTGAGGCTCGCGGTGCCGGTGACCTTGCTGGCGTTGACGCGGTGGCCCATGTTGCTGAGCGCCCAGCAGCACATCGCCGCGGCGAGGCTCTTGCCGCTGTTCATCGCCGAGCCGACGCAGAGGATCAGCTTGGCGCGGCTCTTCTCCGGCAGGGGCGTATCGATGCGCTGCAGGAGGGGGTAGTCGAGGGTGTTGACCGGCTCGCCCTGCCGGTCGCAGACGACACCGTAAACCTTGACGCGGGTGCAGTCGAGCGCGTTGGTGTTCTTGCACAGCAGCTTGCCGACGATGCCCGAGCGCGCCAGCAGGTCCGCCTCGCGCTCGAAGCTCTCGGGCACCACGCCCTCGAAGGCGTCGGGGGCGTAGCGGCTGCCGTAGACGAAGAGCGCCTTGGAGCCGTCGTCGATGGTGTGGATACGGCCTTCCTTGTTCTCCAGGCTCGCGTGCTGGCCCTTGTGCACCACCGTGCCGTAGACCACGTCTCCCGCGCGCGGCGGCCGTTCGAGCGGGCGGCGGGTCGCCACGTGTCGCCGGCCGATGGTGAAGGCCGCGCTGGGGAAGATGTAGCCGCTCTTGACCTTGCGGACGGACTCCACGGTCACCGGCACGCTCCCTTCCCCCGTCGGGCGCCCTTGGGGATGCCGATCAGCGCCGGTCGCGGAAAGTTCCAGGCCGCCAGCGGGTGGACCCCGTCGCGCGAGACGCGGATGTCCTCGATGGTGTAGAAAACCTTGGGGCTGAAGGCGCGGATCTGCGCCAGCACCGACTCGAGTCGCCCGCGCCCGATGACGGTGTAGATCACGTGTACCGGCCCCTGCGCGCCCTGACCGGCGACGGTGGTGACGCCGAAGCCCTGCTCGCGCAGGCGCGCGACCAGCGCGGTCGGGTCCTGCGCGGTGACGGTCTGGACGACCACCTTTCCGATGGCGAGCTTGCCCTCCAGCCAGACGCCGACGTAATTGCCGGCGCTGAAACCGCCGCAGTAGGCGAGCATGTACCACGGGTTGTCCAGCCGCTGGAAGATCGCGCGCATGGCCAGCAGCCAGACCAGGATCTCGAAGAAGCCGAAGACCATGCCCAGCAGCGCCGCGCCGCGCGAAACGCTGATGACGCGCATCGTCCCGAGGCTGACGTCGACGATGCGCGAGGCGAAGATCAGCGCCGGGATCAGCACCCAGCCGTACCAGTCGCCGTTCAGGATGAAGTCGCTCATGACGTCTCCTCGGGCGGGAACCCGGGGCACGCCGCCCCGGGCTCCCGACCGCCGCCTATTTCGTCTTGTGTTCCTTGTACTTCTTGACCGTGATATAGCGCAGCGTCACCTCGTCCTCGCCTTCGCCCTCGGTCTTCTCCTCGAGCAGACCCTCGACCTCGACCTTCTTGCCGCGCATTTCCTTGATCAGCTTTTTGCCGATCTCGTCGAGTTTGATGATGATCTCGTTCTCGTCCTCGGTCACCAGGACCGCCTCATCGATCTCCGTGGCCTCGTCGTCCAGGAAGAAGACCTCGACTTCGCCGACGATCTTGACGGGCTTGCCCTTCGCCTCGCCGGCATCGCTCGACTGCACGGCGAGCAGTACGAGCACGATCAGGGCCAGGACAGTACGGAATGCCATTTTGCGTTCTCCCTACGGGCCGCTATACGCGCCCCGGCTTGTCAGCGTTTCAGAATTAACCGACCAGAAGCACGATCGCGACCGCGTCCGGGATCAATTCCGCGAGCAGCCCGCTATCCTTCCAGTCCATGCGTCTTACCCCTTGGCGCGGGCATGGGCCTTGGCAGGCCTGTTGCGAGCGCCGCAGGATTTGTCGCCAGACGATTGCTTCGCCGGCTTCTGTGTAGCCGGTTTCTTCTTGCCAGCCATTGCGTTCTCCTGAGAAAAGGCATATTTGGTTATGGTCCCCAGATTCCAAGCAGCTGCTGCTGGCGGAACAAAACCAAAAACAAGGCCACTCCCGTAAAATTTTTCACCAAAACCATAACTCCTTTTTATGCAAGGATTAGCAGGGGCGATAAATTTCCTTGCGGCTTGGAGCGACCGAATCGGGCATTGACTGCCGATAAAAAGCGGGCTATAATTACCGAAAACAGATTATCGGGGGTTTGTTGCCGAAATGCTCGCTCAGGTGATTCTTGCCATCGACGATGCGGCGCAACGCAAGCGGTTGCGCGACATGCTCAGCCTGCGGCCGGGGACCATGGTCTCGGGCGTGCGCTTGAGCAAACGCCTGTGGGAGCGGCTCGGTCGCAAGACGTGGGACCTGATCGTTCTGAGCGAGGAGTTGCTGCCGGAGCCGAAGTTCGAGAACGTAGGCTTTATCGCCCAGATCCCCGAGCCGCCGCTGCTGGCGCTGCTGTGCAGCCGCGACGACCCGGCCGCGCAGGCGGCGTACATGGCCGCCGGCGCCTCGGCGGTCCTCTCCGCGGAGTTGCCGGCCGAAGCGATCTACGAGGTGGTCGGCGCCCTCCTGGACAGGCGCCCCGCCGCGACGACTCATCCGTACGAGGCGCAGCCGCTGCTGGAGCAACCGCGGCTGACCGACTTCGTATCGCAGAGCCCGGTGATGCAGGCGTTTATGGAGATGGTCTACCGCATCATCCCCAGCGACGTGGCCCTGCTGATCCAAGGGGAGACCGGCGTCGGCAAGGAGCGCCTCGCGCGCGCCGTCCACGGCGAGAGCCCGCGCGGCGACGGCCCGTTCATCGCCATCAACTGCGGCGCGCTGCCCGAGAGCCTGCTCGAGACCGAGCTTTACGGTCACGAGGAGGGCGCCTTCACCGGCGCTTCACGCTCGCGCCGCGGCGCGTTCGAACTGGCCCACGGCGGGACGATCTTCCTCGACGAGATCGGGGAGATGCCGCTGCACCTGCAGGTCAAGCTGCTGCGGGCGCTGCAGGAGAAGGAGATCCGGCGCCTCGGCGGCGAGCAGGCCATCCCCGTGGACGTCCGCGTCATGGCCGCGACCAATCGCGACCTCGATGAGGAGGTCGCCGCGCAGCGTTTCCGCCGGGACCTGTATTACCGCCTCAGCGTGGTGACGCTGACCATCCCGCCCTTGCGCGAACGTCGGGAAGACGTTCCCGAACTGGTGGAGAGCTATCTCGCCTATCTCGGCGCGCGCATCGCCGCCAGCGGCGAGGCCGTCGCCCCCGAGGCGCTCGAAGCGCTGATGCGCTACGACTGGCCGGGCAACGTGCGCGAGCTGATCAACGTCATCGAGCGGGCGATGCTGCTCTGCGAAGGCGACACCATCACGCTGCGCGAGCTCCCGGCGATGATCGCCGGCGGTCGCGTGGTCGAGGCCGGGCCGGATCTCTTCGCCGCCGATTCGGAGAAACCGGCGCTGCCCGCGAGCTGGGCGGAGCGCCCGCTCAAGGAGGTGCGACAACTCGCGGTCGACACGGTCGAGCGCGTCTACCTGCAGCATCTGCTGGAAGAGACGAGAGGGCGCATCGGCGAGACCGCAGCGCGCGCGGGGATCGACCCGCGCTCCTTGTACGCCAAGATGCGCCGCTTCGGCCTGCGCAAGGAGGCATTCAAGGGGGAAGGATAGGGGCTCCGGCCACGAAACACGGGCGCTGATGCGTCGCTCCTGCTTCGTTTCTCGGGATAACCATGCGCGACCCCGCCCTGTTCTCACTTCTCCCGCCAACTCCGCCACGCGCGCCAGAGCATGATGCGCCCGATCCAGAACTGGCAGCCCCAGAGGATCGGCAGCAGAACGCACGAGCAGAAAAGCCGCAAGAGGCAGCGGCGGGACTGCTCGCCCGCGTCGGCGGCGAAAAAGTCGGTCGGCCAGGGTCACCATGTCCAGTGCCACAGCGCCGCGACGATCAGGACGTTCAACAGCAGGACCAGGAAGAAGACCAGCGCCGCCGCGTCGAAGGGGCGAAGTCGCCACCATCGGCGGAACTTTCGTTGCGGGCACGACGGCGGTGGGCGGAGCGAGTCGGCCATGGCGGATCCCCGGTTACTTCTTCTGCCGTTCCTTGATCTTCTTCGCTTCCTCCGGGTCGAGGTGTTCGAGTGCATTGACGTGCTTGTAGCGCTGGGCGATGCGCGCGGGGGTCCGGTTGCGCCGGTCCTTGATCTCCTTGTCCGCGCCGCGGTCCAGCAGCAGCTTGACCATGCGGCGGTGCCCCTTCTTGGCGGCCAGGTACAAGGGCGTCTGCTCCTGATCGTCCTGGGCGTCGATCTCGGCGCCCTTGCCGAGCAGCCACTTGGCCGCCTCGATGCGATCCTCCAGCGCGGCGATGTGCAGCGGCGTCTGCTCGTCCCCGTCGCGGCAGTTGGCGTCGACGCCGCGCCGGCGCAGGATCTCCATGAAGCTGATGTTCTGCCCGCGCGCGGCCATGCCCATCAGTTCGACCATCCCCTCCTGGCCCTGCAGCGAGAGGTCGGTGTGGGCGAGAAATTTGGCGAGTTTGGGGATGAGCGCCTGCATCTGCTCCTGCACGCGCTTGATGGTGGTCTGCTCGTGTTCGCAGGCGAAGATCTGGTCGCTCACCTTCTTGTTGCGGATCTGCAGGGTCTTGGCGTGGGTGCGCTTGACGATATAGCCCTTGCCCCAGCAGGTGGTGCAGTTGTGTTTATTTCCTTTGCAGGTGGGACAGGTGATGCGTTTCTTGGTGCCGGGGATCTTCTTGGTATCGAATAGATCGGGTTCGAGCTTCTTGATGCGTGCGTCGAGTTCCTTCTCGCGCGCCTGCAGTTCCACGCGCATGGCCATCAGCCCCAGCAGGATGTCGGCGTGGTCGATAAGGCGCTTGACCAGCGCCGGGGTGAAGTGGGGGCCGAGCTTCTGTTGCAGCTTCCGCTTGAATTCGTTCGCGTCGCGCGTGCCCGGATCGCCTTCCCGCAGCAGGCTCTCGAGTCCTTTCTCGAAGAGGTTCTTGTCGTCGCTCAGCGCGGGCGCCTGCGCCTGGGCGGGTTGTGCCGTTTCCGCGGGCGTTTCACCCGCGGCGGCCCCAGCCGCAAGCGCGATGGCGAGCAGGACGAGAGCGCACCGAAAGCGGTGTGCGCGTGCCATGATTCACCTCCGTTTCGTTCACGTTGCCGGCAGGAAGCCGTTGTTCTTGGCGATCTCCCCGTAGACGCAGGCGGTCCGCCGCAGGTCGCGCCGGCGGTTGTCGTCGCCGAAGTCGACGGCCATCAGGCCGAATCGTTTTCCCAGCCCCTCGATCCATTCGAAGTTGTCCATCAGCGACCAGTAGAAGAAGCCCCGGAGATCGATGCCGTAGCCGACGGCCTCGTGGCACTTGAGCAGGTGTGCGCGCAGCAGCCGCAGGCGGAGTTGCTCGTTGTCGGTGGCCACGCCGTTCTCGGTGACAAAGAGCGGCAGGTGGTACTGGCGGTACACCTCCCGCAGCGCCGGCAGCAGGTAGTCGGGGTTCTGTTCCCACATGTCGTCGCAGTCGGCGCCGTAGCGCGCCAGGTCCGCCCGGGAGGAGCCGCAGGCAGGGCTGAACCCGGTCAGTCCGCAGGTGCGCAGGCGGCCGTAGTAGTTGACGCCGATGAAGTCCGACCGGCTCGGCGCTTGCACGAAGCGTCGCAGCCCGTCGTGGTGGAAGCGCCGCAACGCCAGCCAGCTTCCCAGGCGGTCGAGCGGATGCCACGCCCGCAGCGGCATGAACTCCTTGATATGCTTGGCGATGCCGATCTGCGCCTCGGGGCTCTGCGCCTTGATGGCGTCGTAGGCGCGCGCGTGCGCCAGTTGCAGGTTTCCCAGCGCGGTGGCGTACTGGCCGTAGCGCCAGCGCCGCCCGGGAAGGAACTGGCCGAAGACGTAGGCAAGCGCGGCATACCCGACCGGCTCGTTCATCGTCACCCAGTAGCGCACCTCACCGTCGGTGAAACGCGCCAGCCTGGCGGCGAAATCGGCGAACCAGGCCGGGCTCTCCGGGTGCAGCCAGCCGCCCAGAGCGGCCAGCCAGCGCGGGCAGGCGAAGTGGAAGAGCGTCAGGAACGGCTCGATGCCGTGGCTGCGCAGCTCCGCGAGCATCTCCAGATACCGCAGCAGTGCGTCGCGGTCGAGCTCGGCCATCGGCCCCGGCTGCAGCCGCCCCCAGTCGAAGCCGAGGCGGTAGGCTTTCATGTTCAGGCTCTTGAGGCACTTGAAGTCGTAGCGGTAACGCCGCAGGTGGGCCGGCCCCATGTCCGGGTTCGAGCCGTCGCGGGCGCGGAAGCCCGCGTACTCGTTGACCGTGTCGCCCTCGACCTGGGTCGGGCTGGTGGCGCAGCCCCAGAAGAAGCCGGGCGGAAAGTCGAGGCGGTTCTCCGGCGTCACCGCGGGCGCCTGCATCTCGGAGGTGATCATCGTCGGGCGGCATCCTTTCGGGTCGGGTGGCGGATGATGCGCGGCGAGCCGGCCGCCGTCGCCGGGGCAGGCCGCCTATTCACTAAATGATACGCCTCTGCGCGCAGGGTTGTCAAGCACTCTTACGTTTGCGCGGCAAAATATGCCGCGGGGCGCGTCGCGGGCAATCGCACTGTCGTGTCGACGAATGTTCTTCGTTCCCGTCGGTCGCAGGCGGAGGACTTGCAGACGCTGGCGCGGTCGCGTATCCTGAGGGAAACACGGGGGCAGGATGCGCAGACTCACTCACAACCGTTGTCGGAGAACATGGGCGCTGCTCCTGCTGGGCGCCCTGCTGTGGGCGGGAGGCGGGTTGGGGTGGCTGATTCATGGTGGCGGGCGGGGGGCGATCATCAGATGGCGGATGGCGCGGGTCGATGCGGCGCTGGTGGCGGCGAATCCGGATTACATCACCCCTACGCTCTGGGGCTGGGCGAGATGGCCGTGCGCGAACTACCCCTGCTTTTCACCGATCTCTATCGATCTCAATAACGCAGCTGTATCCGATATCTCCGCACTCGGGGGGCTGTCGCTCGTCTATCTCGATTTGGAATGCTCGACGGTATCCGACCTCTCTCCGCTCGAGGGCATGCCGCTGCGGGTGCTCGACCTGGACTGCACGTTCACGAACGATCTGTCGGCTCTGAAGGGCATGCCGCTGGAAGAACTCGAATTGGCGAATACGGAGGTCGCTGACCTGACGCCGCTGCGGGGGATGAGACTCGAGAAGGTCTGTCTGTATAAAACCCAGGTTTCCGACCTGACGCCGCTGAAGGGGATGCCGCTACGGGAGCTTAACATCCATAACACCCCCGTCGTAGCGCAGCCGCTGCCCGACTGGCTGTTGGAGATGGAAAAGAACGGATGCGTAATCAAGCGCTGAAACAAGGATGGGTTCATCCCCGTTGCTTCTGCGTCTGGTCGACCGTTGTCGCCGGTGCGCTGGTTGTGGCTGTGGGGGGATATGCGTTGGCGTATGTTCGGGTGCGGCATTTTTACAGTTCCCCTTCAATGCCGGCGCAGTGTTTTTACTCCATAACGATTCACTATGAGGAGTTATGGCCGACGGACAAAACGGAAAAAGGCTCTTTTTTCTATCTGCGCCACTATTGTGCGGATTCGCGATTCGCTTTCCCGCCATCAATAGCGGAGCAGAATACGTTTACCTGCATCAATGACGGCGAACGGCTGCATGGCTTTTTCTATCGGGGTGGAACATGCTATCCGGGCGACTACACCGGCCTCTACCTGCTTTTCATCCCGGCCGAGCACGCTGAAATTTACTTGCGCTGTCCGTAGGGCGTTTCGATAGGAGATTACCATGACCGCAGGATTCTCGGGATTCAACTTCCACTCCTCGCTCAGGCACGCCTCGCACGGTGGCGCCGACGCCGCGCGCGACGCCCGGAGCGACGTCCGCCAGGTCGAGCACGAGGTCGAGCGTCTGCTGATGATCACCGAGGCGCTCTGGACCTTCATGAAGGAGCAGCACGGCTACACCGACGAGGACCTGATCAAGCAGGTCGCGCGGATCGACGCCCGCGACGGGCGGCTCGACGGGCGGGTGGCCAAGTCCGCCGACGGGCTGCAGGACTGCGCCAAGTGCGGCCGGCCGGTCGGGCGGACGCGGCCGACATGCCTCTACTGCGGTGCGGCGGTGGTGCGCGATCCGTTCGAGCGATAGCCTCGACGCGGTCGTCAACCCCGGCCCGGAGCGTAATCCCCGAACGCGTCCTCGGGGTTTTCCGCGATTACCGTCGGCTCGTAGAGCAGATCGTCGCCGGCGATGATCCTGCCCGAGGGCATGAAGTAGCAGTTGCCGCCGCTGTGCGGATTGACCGTCTGCGGGTACTCTTCGTGCAGTTTGCCGTCGCGGACGGTGCGCAGGTTCTCGGCCTCGTCGAAGTCGATGGACTCGTTGGCGAAGGCTTCAAGCTCGCGCAGCGCCGCCTCGGCTTCTCCCGAGCAGCCGCGCGCGAAGAGGTTCTTCCGCTCGCCCGGGTCGTCCTCCAGGTCGAAGAAGAGCGGCGGGAAGCTGCGGAAACGGACGTACTTGTACTTGCCCTTGCGGACCGAGCGGAACTCGGTGCCCTCGCCCCAGCGCGGGATCAGGTTGTCGGTGACAATCGGCCGCGCCGCCGGTTCGACGCCGCTGCGGATTGACGCGGAGAGGTCGACGCCGTCGAGGTGGCCGGGAGCCTCGGTGCCGGCGAGGCCGCAGAAGGTGGGGAAGAGGTCCAGCAGCGCCACCGGCGCGGTGCAGCGCGCGGCTTCTTCTGCGCCGTTGCGCTGCGCGGGCGTGGAGACGATCAGCGGCACGCGGGTGCAGCCCTCGTACCAGCCGTTCTTCCACCACGCCCCGTGCTCGCCGGCCATCTCGCCGTGATCGGTGGTGTAGACGACAATCGTGTTCTCCAGGAAACCGGCCGCGTCGAGGCGCAGCAGCATGTCGCCGATCATCTCGTCGAGGTAGCTGACGCAGGCGAAGTAGGCCGCGCGCGCCCTCATCATCTCCGCCTCGTCGATATCCTCGGCCATGAAGCCCTTGCGCATGCCCGCGCTCATCGGGTGGTCGTACGCGTCGCCGCCGGCGGGGAACATCGGCCGGCTGATTCGGTCGGGGCGGTAGCGCTCGATCCATCGCCGCGGCGCGGTCAGCGGAAAATGCGGCCGGCTGAACGAGGCGCAGAGGAACCACGGCCGGTCGCCCTGGGCGTGCCGGTGTTCGCGCAGCCAGGCCAGGCTCTCCTGCGCGACCAGTTCCTCCTGCATCTGGCTCTCGGGAACCCCGGTGATCCCGACGGCACTGGTGGTGCGCGCGCGCATGCCCGTGTCCGGATCCGGGATCGGCTCCCGCTGGTGACCGCATCTGCCGGTCAGGTCGCCGTAGGGGCGGTGCTGGAAGCCGACGAACTGCTGGTTGCCGCCGAGGTGCATCTTGCCCACGAGGCAGGTGGCGTACCCCGCGCGCGCCAGCGCCTTCGGGATCGTATCGAGTTCGGGCCGCAGGACCGCGGAGTTGTGCCACGCGCCGCACCGGGCCGGCTCCAGCCCGGTCAGGACGGATATGCGGCTGGGGGTGCACAGCGGCATCTGGCAGTACGCGTCGGTGAAGACGGTGCCGCCCGCGGCGAGCTTGTCGAAGACCGGCGTCTCGATATCGGCCTCGCCGCCGTCCTCGGGGGAGATATGCCCCATGAAACGGTGGCTGTGCTCGTCGCTGAAGAGGAAAAGGATATTCGGTCGTTCGCTCATTTGTCGGTCCTTTCGTCTCGAGGTTTTTCCGCGCGCGCGGCGAACCAGGGAATCGAGTTCGGTCACTTTCTCCGGTTGCCGCGTGGCGATATCGGCGTCTTCCCACGGATCGTCCAGAAGGTCGAAGAGCAGCGGCGCCTCGCCGACGCCGGTGACGAGCTTGTAGCGTCCGTCGAAAGCGACGCGCCAGTCGCCCAGGCCCAGCACGACGTGATCGCGGTGCGCCGCGGCGCGGCCTTCCAGCAGCGGCCGCAGATTCGCCGGCTCCATCCCCGGCATCGGCGTCGCCCCGGCGTAATCGACGAAGGTCGCGGCCAGATCGTGGATGAGGACGAGCGCGTCCTCGACGACGTTTTCGCGCACGCCCGGGCCGGCGACGATCAGCGGCACCCCGATGGACGGATGATAGAAGGTGCTTTTACCGAAGCGGCCGTGGTCGCCGAGCATCTCGCCGTGGTCGCTGGCGTAGACGACGAGCGTGTTCTCCTCCTCGCCGCGCGCGCGCAGTTCATCCAGAAAGCGTCCGACGTGGCGGTCGATGTTCTCGATCATGCCCGCGTAGTTCTGCCGGTTGCGCTGGTGATCCTCCGGTGCGTGCGTGTCGCCGTCGTAGCCGTGCGGCGGCGGGAAGTCGACGTCCTGCCAGCGCTGTCGAATACTCTGCGGCACCTCCATCGGATTGTGCGGGCCGGTGAAGTTGATCACCAGGTGCCACGGTTCGCCTGCGGGGACGTTTCGCAGCAACGTCATGCCGTTCTCCGCCACCCAGTTGTCGCAGTACGCCTCGTCGGGGAGGAAGGTCGTATACGCCCCGCGGTTTCGCCTGCATTGCGCGTGCTCGTCGCAGTAGCGGTTGGCGAAGCCGCGTTCGTGCAGGTATTTCAAATACGGGCCCACGGGTTTCCCGGCCTGGCGGAAGCTGCGGCTGCCATCGAACTTGCCCTCGTTGTCGATGCCGGCGGTGAAGCCCCAGTCGCGGATATGGCGCGAGCCGTCGAGGTGCCAGTCCGGCGTCGGCTTGTCGAGGTCGAACTTGCCGCAGCCGAGCACGTGATAGCCCGCCTCGCGCAACGCCTGGTAATATGTCGGCTGCCTCAGCGGGTACGCCTGGCCGTTGTCGACTACGCCGCAGCGGTCGTATCCCTTGCCGGCCGCCAGCGCCGCGCGCGAGGGCGCGCACAGGGGCGAGTCGCAGAAGGCGCGGGCAAAGCGCACGCCGCGGCGGCAGAGCGCGTCGAGGTTCGGCGTCCTCAGCGGCAGGTCCGGATTGACGCCGAGCCAGTCGAAACGGTGCTGGTCGGGGAAGAAAAAGAGGATGTTCGGGCGGTTTTGCATCAGGCGTCCCTTTCTGCCGGCAGCAGCGTGATCAGCCGGCTCAACTCCTTGCCGCATGCGCGCAGCCGCTCGCCCATGCGCGGCAGCAGCGCCTCGGCGTCATCGCCCGAGGCAGGAGCCGGATGCGTTAGCAGCGCACGTCCGGATCTGTGGAGGGGGTGGTCGGTAATGTCCATTCCTACTCCGACGACTCGTCCTCGGGCACGTAGATCGTCATCCCCGCCGCGAGCCCGCTGACCACGCGCACGCGGTCCGGGTCATGCGGGATGCTGCGCACCAGCAGCCGGCGCGGGCCGTCGGCGGTCTCGGCCAGCACGTACTCGACCTGCCCGACGCGTTTCAGCGCCGCGCGCGGCAGCAGCAGCGCCTCCTCCGTGCCGAGCGTCAGTTCGAACGTGCCGTACATGCCCGGCACCAGCTCCGGCTCCTTGCCGATAAAGACCTTGACCAGGAACGTCCGGCTCTGCGGGTCGACCGAGGGCACCACCTCCTCGACTTTCCCCGCGACCGTGCGCTGCAGGGCGGGGACGGTGAAGCGGACCTCGGTGCCGACCTGCACCTGCCGCACCAGCCCCTCGCGCACCGGCACTTCCAGCAGCAGCCGCGCCGGATCGAAGAGGCGCAGCAGGATGTTCCCCGGCGCGGCCAGGTCGCCGGTGTCGACGTTCTTCTCGCCGACCACCGCGTCCATCGGCGCCTCGATGGTGGCGTAGTCGAGCGCGGCCTCGGCGCGGAGTTCGGCCTGCTCGGCGGCGGCGAGGCCGGCCCCGGCCTGCTGGCGGGTGGCCATCGCCCGGTCGTAGTCGCTCTTGGGCATGACGCCCTTCTCCAGCAGCTGCGCCGCGCGCTCGGCCTCCTTCTTCGCCAGCTCCAGCGCCGCCTTGGCCGACTCGACCGTCTCGCGCGCCTGCCGCGCGGCCGCTTTCAGTTCCTCGCCGGCGAGTATGAGCAGGAGTTCGCCTTTCTTCACCGTATCGCCGCTGCGGACCTCGACCTTGACCACGCGCGCGGTAATGCGCGGGCTGATCTCCACCTCGTCGCGGCTGCGCACCGTGCCGACGGCGGTGTAGAGGCGCGGGATCTCCGAGGGCGCCAGCACGAGCGCCTTGCCCCGCGGCGTTTCGTCGGCCGGCGCCCCGGTGCGGCCCGGCTCGACCTGGCCGGTGTCGAACGTGCCGCTCATGTACAGCAGCAGCAGCACGAAGACCGCCGCGCCCAGCGCACCGGCGATCCACTTCGATTTGGGCTTGGCCGATTCAGGCATGGCGTTCTCCTTGCAGGGAGCGCGGCCCCACGAGACGGTAGACCGTGGGGATGACCACGAGGGTGAAGACGGTGCTGGCGAAGAGACCGAAGATCAAGGCCCATGCCAGCCCCGAGAAGATCGGGTCGAGCGTGATCGGCCACGCCCCGAGCATCGTCGTCGCCGCGGTGAGGACGATGGGGCGGAAGCGGACCGCGCCGCTCTGCAGGATCGCCTCGTCGAGTTCCATCCCCTCGCGCATGCGGTCCTGGACGAACTCGATGAGCACGATGCTGTTGCGGATGACGATGCCGCCGAGGGCGATCATGCCGATCATCGCCGTGGCGGTGAAGAAGACCGGGTCGGGGTAGCCGTTGACGTCCTTCGTAGTGAGGACGTTCAGCAGGAAGAAGCCCGGGGCGATGCCGATGACCGTCAGCGGAATCGCGCTCATGATGATCAGCGGCATGAAGAAGCTCTCCGTCTGCACCGTCATCAGCAGGTAGATGCACAACAGCGCCACGCCGAAAGCGATCCCCAGGTCGCGGAAGACCCGCAGCGTGATCTGCCACTCGCCTTCTCCGTCCCAGACGGCCTCGCTGCCGCGCGGCAGCGGATCCTCGACCAGGCGCGACCACATGTCGACGATGATCTCTCCCGGCGGGCGCCCGGCGCACTCGGCGGTGACGAAGACGACGCGCTCGAGATCCTTGTGATAGACCGGCTGCTCCTCGGTTTCGCGCCGGAAGGCGCCGAGCTCGGCGAGCTGGATCATCGCCCCCGCGGGCGTGCGGCACCAGAACTGTCTCAGTCGCTCCGGGTGATGCCGGTCTGTCAGCGGCAGGACCACCCGCAGCAGCACCGGCTCGCGCTGCTTCTCGACGTGCACCACCCCCGGCACCGCGCCGCCGGTGGCCGCCTGGAGCGTTTGCACCACGTCGACGACGCCGAGGCCGTGGGTGCGGGCCTTGGCCCGGTCGACGGTGAAGACGTAGCGGGCATGTTTCTCCTGGGCCATGTCGTCGATCTGGACGATGTGCTTGGGATCCTCCGCGCGCAGCCGCTCCTGCAGCGCGCGCGCGCCGGCGACGATCTCGTCGTATTCCTGCGACGGCTCGCCGTAAACCTCCACCGTCAGGGTCGACAGGACCGGCGGCCCGGGCGGTACCTCGACAATACCGATCACCGCGCCGTGTTTCCGCGCGATGGCGTCGATGTCGTCCCGCAGGCGCAGGGCGATGGCGTGGCTCTGCTGGATGCGCGCCTGCTTGCCGACGAGGTTGACGCGGAGGTCCGCCTGGTGCGGGCCGTGGCGCCAGTAGTAGTGCCGCACGAGGCCGTTGAAGTCGATCGGCGAGTGCCATCCGGCATAGCTCTGGAAATCCGTCACCTCGTTGACGCTGGCGAGATAGCCTTCCAGTTCCTGGACCACCGCGTCGGTTGTTTCCAGGGACGTGCCCGCGGGCATCTCCACCACCAGTTGCAGCTCGCTCTTGTTGTCGAAGGGCAGCATCTTCAGCGGCACCTGCCGCAGCAGAAACAGCGCGCCCGAGCCGAGGAAGAGGACGACCATGCCCAGCAGCAGCAGAACCCCGTTGCGCGGCTTCAGAAACGGCGAGACGACGGCGCGGTAGAAGCGGCGCAGCCACGGCGGCGTGCTGTCGATACCCTCGGCGTCCGTCCCCGCCGTCTTCTCCGAACGCTCCGGCGCCAGCGACTTGAGCAGCTTCAGGCTCAGCCACGGCACGAAGGTCAGCGCGCAGACGGTGGAGAAGGTGACCGTCAGCGGCACGTTGATCGCCATCGGGCCCATGTACGGCCCCATCATGCCGGTGATGAAGAACAGCGGCAGGAACGAGACGATAATCACCAGCGTCGACATGATCACCGGCGGGATCACCTCCTGCACGGCGGCCAGCGTCGCGGCGAAGGGCCGGCGCAGACCCATGAGGATATGGCGCTGGATGTTGTCGACGTTGGTGATCGGGTCGTCCACCACCAGCCCCAGGCTCAGGATCAGCGCGAAGAGGGTGACGCGGTTGATGGTGAAACCGAAGAGGTAGTTGGTGAACAAGGCCAGCGCGAAGCTGACCGGCACGGCCAGCCCCACCACCACCGCTTCGCGCCAGCCCATCGTCAGCGCGATCAGGCCGACGACGGTGACGATGGCGAAGGCCATGCTCGCCAGCAGGTCGTTGACCTTCTCGTTGGCGATGCGGCCGTAGTTGCGGGTGGTCAGCATGGCGATGTCGGCGGGGATGACCGTGCCGCGCAGCTCCTCCGCGGCGGCGATCACCTCCCGCGCGACGGTGACGGCGTTGGTGCCTTTCTTCTTGCTGAACGCCAGCGTCACCGCCGGCAGGCGCCTCCCCGCGAGCGCGGGATCCGCGTGCGCGGGGCCGAAGCCGATGTGGGCGTACCGCCCCGGCTCCGCCGGCCCGTCGTACACCGCGGCGACGTCCTCGATGCGGACGAGCTGGTCGCCCCGGGCGGTGATGACCGTCTGGCGCACGTCCTCGGCGCTTTCGAGCGCGGGACCGGCCAGGAGGCGAAGCGCCTTGCCTTCCTCGAGCACCGCGCCGGCGGTGACGGTGGCGTTCTCGCCTTCCAGGACGCGGACGATGTCGGGCAGGCAGACCCCGCGCGCGGCCATCCGTTCGATGCCGGGCTCGATACGCACCTCGCGCCGGTAGCCGCCGAAGATCTCCACCAGCGAGACGTCGGGCACCTTCGCCAGCCGCACCTTCATCTCCTCGGCCAGCCGGCGCAGTTCGAAGCCGTCGCGGTCCTCGCCGTAGAGCGTCAGCGTCACGATCGGCACGTCGTCGATCTTCACCGGCTCGACGATCCAGCCGGTCACCCCCGGCGGCACCAGGTCGCGGTTGGCGTCGATGTCGTCGCGCAGGCGCACCATCGCCCGCTCCTGGTCCTCGCCGACGTAAAAGCGGACCGTGGCGGTGGCGCGGTCGCGCCGGCTGATGGAGTAGACGTGCTCGACGCCCTGGATCTGCCAGAGGATGCGCTCGAGCGGGGTGGTGACAAGCTGCTCCACCTCCTCGGGCGAGTGCCCGGGGAAGTGGACCGTGATGTCGGCCATCGGCACCACGATCTGCGGCTCTTCCTCGCGCGGCGTCATCAGGATCGCCATCGCCCCGGCCACCGTCGCCGCCAGGATCAGCAGCACCGACAGCGGGCCGGTGAGGAAGGTCTCGACGATGCTGACGATTACGCCACTGGGCGCTTCGCGCTGTGCCATGATTCGCTCTCGTTCAGGCGCTTCTTCCGTCTCCGCGCGCATCAATCAATAACACTATACGGATTTTTTCACAGGCCGAAAGTTACAGCATCCGCCGTTTTCTCGTGCAGATCCCTGCCAGAGCCCGCGGCCGAACGGAGTTATGCTGCAGGCGGCATTCATTAATGAGACTTCGTTCAATTAATGCGCCTGCGGTTCCAAATTCCAAAATAACGATCGCGCAACACGGTTCTTATATATCCGCAGTAACCATACACCTCTGTTTGTGCGGGGCAACGCGGGGCGAGCGATGGCTGCCGGGCGGTCCGGATCCACGGCGGCCAGGAAGCGGCTTTGTGCCCGAATGACTTATGTCATATGCGTTTATCGATATGTGTGCCGATTGATCGAGAAGAATCATGGCTGTAAAAGAACGTCCCGCGCCGATTCCGAGTGTCCGGCGTTTGCCGCTTTATCTGCGCTATTTGAAAGCGTTGCCGCCGCAGGAGCATACGCATATCTCCTGCACGCGGATCGCCAGGGAGCTCGGCCAGATCCCGATCCAGGTGCGCAAGGATCTCGCGGTCACCGGCATCAACGGCAAGCCGAAGGTCGGCTACCCGGTCTCGCTGCTGATCCGCGCCATCGAGGACTTCCTCGGCTGGGACCGTTCCTCCGAGGCGTTCCTCCTCGGCGCGGGGAGCCTCGGCATGGCGCTGATGGAGTACGAGCAGTTCCAGCATCTGGGCCTGCGCATCGTCGCGGCCTTCGATATCGATCCGGGCAAGATCGGCAGACGCGTCAACGGGGTGGCCGTCCACGCGCTCGACGCGCTGCCGGCGGTGGTGCGCGAGCGGCCGGTGCTGATCGGCATCCTGACCGTCCCCGGCGAGGCCGCGCAGGAGATCGCGCAAAGGCTGACCGAGGCGGGGGTGCGCGCGCTGTGGAACTTCACCCCCGCGACGCTGGCGGTGCCCGAGGAGGTGGTGGTCGAGAACGTGCAGCTCTCGTGCAGCCTGGCCGTGCTGACGAGCAGGTTGCGCATGAGCCCGGAGGGCGTTCATCGCTCCGGACCGAGAGGATGAGGGCGAGACCGACGAGGAGAGCGCCATGCAAGCGAGCGAAACGATCGAGACGACCAACCGGTTGATGGACCGCTTCGTCTCGATCAACAGGATCCTGGAGCAGTACGCCTACAACTCGAGCAAGCTGATCCCGATCCTGGCGGCGGTGCAGCACGAGTTCAACTACCTGCCGCGGGAGCTGATCACCTACGTCGCCACGGCGCTGAACATGCCCGTCGCCAACGTCTACGGCGTGGCGACCTTCTACGCGCATTTCGCGCTCGAGCCCAAGGGCAAGCACGTCCTGCGGGTCTGCGACGGCACGGCCTGCCACGTCAAGGGCTCGATGAAGATCATGGACGCGCTGCGGGAGAAACTCGCGCTCGCGCCGGGGCAGAGCACGACCGAGGACCGGCTCTTCACCGTCGAGACGGTCAGTTGTCTGGGCGCCTGCGGGCTGGCGCCGGTGATGCTCTTCAACGAGGACGTGCACGGGCAGGTCAAGCCCGAGCAGGCCCTCGCCCTGGTGGACGAGACGCTGGCGCGGGAAGAGAAAGCGTAATCACGGGCCGGACGGCATTGGCCGGGGTCTGAACGAGAGGAAAAGCGATGACGGTTGCGGATAAGGCACGGACGATCGACCTCGATGCGGCGGCCCGGAAGTACGACGAGGCGGCGAAGAAGACGACGCGGCGCATCGTGATCTGCGCCGGCACCGGCTGCGTGGCCAACGGCTCGCTCAAGGTGCGCGACGCGCTGGCGGTCGAGATCGAGAAGACCGGCGCGACGGTGTTGCTGGAACTGGACCACGAACAGCCCGTCGAGGGCGTGCACGTCTCCAAGAGCGGCTGCCAGGGGTTCTGCCAGCAGGGGCCGCTGGTGCGCATCGAGCCCGACGGCATCCTCTACACCAGGGTCAAGCCCGAGGACGTTGCCGAGATCGTCTCCGAGACGATCGGGAATAACAAGGTGATCGAGCGGCTCTGCTACACGCAGCCCGGCACCGGCAAGGTCTGCCACGGCGACAAGGACATCCCCTTCTACAACCGGCAGACGCGCGTGGTCATGAAGAACTGCACCATCGAGCCCGAGGATCTGCTCGAGTACGTCGCCAGAGGCGGCTATCTCGGCGCGCGCAAGGCCTTCACCGAGATGTCGCCCGAGGACGTCTGCGAGGAGATGGTCGCGTCGGGCCTGCGCGGGCGCGGCGGCGGCGGCTTTCCCACGGGGCTGAAGTGGAAGTTCACCCTCGCTTCGCAGAACGAGAAGAAGTACGTCATCTGCAACGGCGACGAGGGCGACCCCGGCGCCTTCATGGACCGTTCGGTCCTCGAGGGCAATCCGCACGCGGTCATCGAGGGCATGATGATCGCCGCGCGCGGTATCGACGGCAACGAGGGCTACGTCTACGTCCGCGCGGAGTACCCGCTGGCGGTGCAGCGCATGAACCGCGCGGTGGAGGACGCGCGCAGGGCCGGGCTGCTCGGGGAAGGCGTCTTCGGCACCGACCTGAGCTTCGACCTGCACGTGATGGAAGGCGCCGGCGCCTTCGTCTGCGGCGAGGAGACCGCGCTTATCGCCTCGGTCGAGGGCAAGCGCGGCATGCCCATGCCCAAGCCGCCGTTTCCGGCGCAGAAGGGCCTCTTCGGCAAGCCGACGGTGATCAACAACGTCGAGACGCTGGCCAACGTGCCGCTGATCATCCGCGACGGCGCCGAGGCGTTCCGCAAGGTCGGCACCGAGAAGTCGCCCGGCACCAAGACCTTCGCTCTCACCGGCCACGTCGCCAACACCGGCCTCATCGAGGTGCCCTTCGGCACGACGCTGCGGGCCATCGTCCACGACATCGGCGGCGGCGTCACCGACGACGAGGGCAACCTCGCCGGCGAGGAGTTCAAGTCGGTCCAGATCGGCGGGCCTTCCGGCGGCTGCCTGACGCCGGAGATGCTCGATATGGGGCTCGACTTCGACTCGCTCAAGGAGGTCGGCGCCATGGTCGGCTCCGGCGGGCTGGTGGTGATGAACCGGCAGACCTGCATGATCGGCGTGGCCCGCTTCTTCATGCAGTTCGCCCAGAACGAGTCCTGCGGCAAGTGCGTGCCGTGCCGCGAAGGCACCAAGCAGATGCTCTGGATGCTCGACGACATCATGGAGGGCAACGCCGACGAGAAGACGCTGAAGTTGCTGGAGGAGACGGCGAAGGTGGTGGCCCAGGGATCGCTCTGCGGGCTGGGCAAGACCGCGCCGAGCCCGGTGCTCTCGACGATGAAGTATTTCCTCGACGAGTACCATGCCCACGTCTTCGAGCAGCGCTGCCCGACCGGCCAGTGCCAGGGGCTGGCCATGCCCGAGATCCTCGCCGAGAAGTGCGTCGGCTGTACCGCCTGCGCGCGCAAATGCCCCGTCGACGCCATCCGCGGCGAGAAGAAGACGCCCCACGTCATCGACCAGGAGAAGTGCATCAAGTGCGGCGCCTGCAAGGAGGCGTGCAAGTTCGAGGCCGTGATCGGGCTCTGAGCCGCAATCCGAGGGGATGCCAGGACGGAGAGAAGACATGTCGGAGAATTCAGTCGTCGTTGACGGACACGAAGTCGAGATCGAGGGCGAGCGCAACCTGCTCGAGTTGATCCGTAAGATCGGGATCGATATCCCGACGTTCTGCTACCATTCGGACCTGAGCATCTACGGCGCCTGCCGGCTCTGCCTCGTCGACGTCGAGGGCCGCGGCATCATGGCCAGTTGCTCGACCGCGCCGCAGCCGGGGATGAACATCAAGACCAATACCGAGGAGATCCGCACTATCCGCAAGGCCACCATCGAGCTGCTGCTGGCCAACCACTGCCGCGAATGCCCCACCTGCACGCGCAGCAGCTTCTGCACGCTGCAGGACCTGGGCCGCCGCCTCGGCGTCGAGGACGTGCGCTACAAGTCGATCCAGGAGCTCAAGCCGCTGGACGAGACCACGCCGTCGTTGACGCGCGATCCGAACAAGTGCGTGCTCTGCGGCGACTGCGTCCGCGTCTGCGCCGAGGTGCAGGGCATCGGCGCCATCGACTTCACCGGCCGCGGCGCGGAGGCCGCCGTGGAGCCGGCGCTCGGGCGCGGCCTCGGGGAGGTCGAGTGCGTCAACTGCGGACAGTGCGCGGCGGTCTGCCCCACCGGCGCCATCATCCCGCACCAGGACCGCGAGCCGGTCTGGGAGGCGCTGCACGATCCGAACAAGTACGTGATCTGCCAGATCGCCCCGGCCGTGCGCGTGGCCATGGGCGAGTACTTCGGTTACGAGCCCGGCACCGACGTCACCGGCAAGGCCGTCGCCGGGCTGAAGCTTCTGGGCTTCGACCAGGTCTACGACACCTGCTTCGCCGCGGACATGACCATCCTCGAGGAGGGCACCGAGTTTCTCAAGCGGCTGGAGAACGGCGGGCCGTTCCCCATGTTCACCAGCTGCTGCCCGGCGTGGATCAAGTACGTCGAGACCTACTACCCCAGCCTGACGCCGCACCTCTCGAGCTGCAAGTCGCCGCAGGAGATGTTCAGCGCCGTCGCGCGCGATATCCTCCCCAAGAAGCTCGGCATCGAACAAGAGAACCTCGTCGTCGTCTCGATCATGCCCTGCACGGCCAAGAAGTACGAGGCGCAGCGGCCGGAGTTCGCGCGGGCGGGCGGGCAGAACACCGACTGCGTTCTCACCACGCTCGAGGCCGGGCGCATGATGTCGGCGATGGGCATCCAGTTCCGCGAGCTCCGTCCGCAGTCCTTCGACATGCCCATGGGCTTCACCACCGGCGCGGGCGTTATCTTCGGCAATACCGGCGGCGTGATGGAGGCGGCGCTGCGCTACGCGGTCGAGCAGGCCGCCGGCCAGCCGTTGCAGGAGGCGGTCTTCAAGCAGGTGCGCGGCCTGCAGGGCATCCGCGAGGCCGCCCTCGACGTCGCCGGCGCGCCCGTCCGCGTCGCCGTGGCCCACGGCCTGGCCAACGCGCGCAAGATCTGCGAGAGGGTCAAGAAGGGCGAGGCCGACTACCGCTTCGTCGAGATCATGTCCTGCCCGGGCGGCTGCATCGCCGGCGCCGGCCAGCCGATTCAGCGCGACAAGAACATCCGCTTCCGCCGCATCCAGGGGCTCTACGACGTCGACACCAACCACCAGCTCCACAAGTCTCAGGAGAACTACTTCGTCCAGGATGCCTACGCCAAGCACCTCGGCGATGTCGGCGGCCACAAGGCCCACGATCAACTGCACACGCACTACCAGAACCGCAACCACCTCTTCGAGGCCAAGATGACCGTCCATCGGGCCGAGTCCAGGAAGGACGCCGTCGAGGTCACCGTCACCATCGGCGCGCAGTCGCGGCACTCGAAGAACAAGGATCTGCTGGAGAAGCTCTCGCGGTACATCATCCAGAAGGGGTACGAGCGCCGCGTCGATCTGAACGCCAGCTTCCGCGCCGTCGACTGCAAGGCCAGCCACGGCCGCGTCGCCATCGGCGACAAGGTCTTCGCCGAGTGCGATTACGAGATCGCGATCAAGGCGCTCGACGAAGCGCTCGGCTGATTCCGCCCCTCCCGGCCACTCAGGCCGAGTCACCTCTCAACGCACCCGGCCGTCCGGATCACCTCCGGGCGGCCGGGTCTTTCCGCACGGTTCCGCTTCCGTAGCGCCTCGCTTGAAGCAGAGCTTGCCAGAAACCGCTTTTTCGCTATGCTGGCGATAATCATCCTGGCCGGGAAAGGGAAGGCATGAGTCGTTTTCAGCAGGACGGCAACGCGCTTGTCTGGCGGTCGAAGCACCAGACGCTCCGCCTCGAGCCGTGGGGCGAGGACGCCGTGCGCGTACGCTGCACGCTCAATCCCGCCTTCAGCGGCAACGACTGGGCGCTCATTCCCCCGGCGACGCCGACGCCGGCGACGATCACCCTCGGCGACGAGGACGCCACGCTCGCCAACGGCAAGCTGACCGTCAAGGTCGACCGGGCCGGCCGTGTGCGTTTCATCCGCACCCGCCCGCGCACCGGAGTGACGCAGATCTATCGCCTCCCCGCGGGCGGAGTGCTCCTGGAGGAGGACGACAGCTCGCTCCGCGTGCGGCAGTTCCGCTCCCTCGGCGGCGACAAACACCGCGCCGAGGTCCGTTTCCGCGCCTACGAGGACGAGCACCTCTTCGGCATGGGCCAGCACGCCGACGGGTTTCTCGGGCGCAAGGGCTGCGTGCTGGACCTGGAGCAGCAGAACGCCCAGGTCAACATCCCCTTCGTCGTCTCCAGCCGCAACTACGGCTTCCTGTGGAACAACCCCGCGCTCGGCCAGGTCGAGTTCGCCCGCAACCACACCCGCTGGACCGCGCGCCGGTGCGACGAGATCGACTACTGGTTCGTCGCCGGCGACACGCCCGCGGAGATCCTCTCGCGCTACGCCGACGCCACCGGCCACGCGCCGATGCTGCCGGACTTCGCGCTGGGGTTCTGGCAGTGCAAGCTGCGCTACCGCACCCAGGACGAGGTGATGCGCGTGGCGCGCGAGTACAAGGAGCGCGGCCTGCCGCTCTCGGTGATCGTCATCGACTACTTCCACTGGCCCATGATGGGCGCGTGGGACTTCGACCCCGAGCACTGGCCCGACCCCGGGCGCATGGTCGCGGAACTGAAGGAGATGGGGATCGAACTGATGGTCTCGGTCTGGCCGACGGTCAACCAGAACGCGCCCGACTTCGCGCAGATGGAGGACCGCGGTCTGCTGGTCCGTACCGAGCGCGGCTTGCCCATCGAATTCACCATGAACGACGGCAAGCTCCCGGGCCAGTCGCCGGTGCATTACTACGACGCCACCAACCCCGAGGCGCGGACCTTTCTCTGGGAGAAGCTGCGCGAGAACTACTACCGCCGCGGCATCCGCGTCTACTGGGCCGACGCCTGCGAGCCGGAGTGGCATCCGCATTACGACCACGACCACCTGCGTTACCACCTAGGCAACGGCGAGGTCGTGGGAAACTTCTACCCCTGGCTGCACCAGCAGGGGATCTACGAGGGGCTGAAGGACGCGGGCGAGACCGAGATCGTCATGCTCGCGCGCTCGGGCTGGGCCGGCAGCCAGCGCTGGGCCGCGGCGATCTGGTCGGGCGACATCCCCTCCACCTTCGAGTCGCTCCAGCGCCAGATCCGCGCGGGGCTGAACATGGCCATGAGCGGCATCCCCTGGTGGACCACCGACATCGGCGGCTTCTGGGGCGGCAACATCGAGGCCCCGGAGTTCCGCGAGCTCATCGTCCGCTGGTTCCAGTACGGCGTCTTCTGCCCGCTCTTCCGGCTTCACGGCGTGCGCGAGCCGACCGAGGGCGACGGCGCGAACCAGACCGGCGCGCCGAACGAGATCTGGAGCTTCGGCGAGGAGGCGTACGGGATCATCCGGGAGCTCTTGCACATGCGCGAGCGCATGAAGCCGTACATCCGCAAGCTGATGAAGGAGGCGCGCGACACGGGCGTGCCGCCGATGCGTCCGCTGTATGTCGACTTCCACGACGATCTGGCCTCGCTCGGGGTGGAGGACGAGTTCATGTTCGGCCCCGACGTGCTGGTCGCGCCGGTGGCGGAACTGGACTGCCGCAGCCGCACCGTCTATCTCCCCGTCGGCACGCGCTGGCGCGACGCCTGGGCCGAGGCGGTGCACGAGGGCGGCGACTGGATCGAGGCCGAGGCGCCCCTGGAGCGCATCCCCGTCTACATCCGCGAGGGCGCCGACGTGCCGCTGAAGGGCGCGCAACCTTTTTGCTCCAGCGCGATCAAAGAAACGGAGAACGAACGGCTCGCTTAATGCCTGCTGGCAAGGCATGATATAGTTGCGTGGCGCTGCCTGGGAGGGGTTCGATGCGGGAAAGGTGTTCGCGATGAAGCGATTCGGGCTGCCCCCGGCGATCTGGCTTGTGGCCATTCTTCTCGCCCACGCCTCCCTGGCGCAGGCCGGCGAGGCGCATGCGCGGGCGAAAGGGTTTCTCCGCCGCGAGGGAGACCGTCTCCGCCTGGCGCTGGTGATCGAGATCGCGAAGGGCTGGAAGCTCTACCACGCCGAACTCGGGTCGCCCGACGCGGTGGGCAAGCCCACCGTCGTCACCTTCGGCGACGCGGCGGAGTGGGCTCCGGTGCGCTGGCCGCGGCCGTTCAGGCTCGCGCAGCCCGGCGTCACCCCCGGCGGCGGCGATACCTGGATCCACGCCCACGAGGGGCGGATCGTACTCTACGCTTCCGGCCGGGTCGTGCGCTCCGAGGCGGAAGCGATCGCCGTCACCATCGACGGCCTGACCTGCGGCGAGAACATGCTCTGCGTGCCGTATCGGCGGACGCTGCGCGTGCCGTTGAGCGGCCGGGAGGGCGAGGATGCGCTCTTCGCGGCGTTTCCTCCGGATTCCGCGGCGACGGAGAAGACGCCCGCGCCCGACCTAGCCGTGCCGGCCGGTCGCCTGCGCGGCCTCCCGCGGTATCTGCTCTTGGCCTTTCTGGCCGGGTTGCTGCTGAACGTCATGCCCTGCGTCCTGCCGGTCGTCTCCATCCGCGTGCTCGGCCTTCTCGAGCAGACCGGGCAGGACAACCGCCGCGCGGTGGTTCTGGGGCTGGCGATGAGCGCGGGCATCGTCGCGGTCTTCCTGGGGCTGGGCGTGCTGGCGGTGGCGGCGAATCTCGGCTGGGGCGAGCAATTTTCCAGCCGGGCGTTTCTCGTCATCATGGTCGCGGTGGTCTTTGCGCTGGCGCTCTCGCTCCTGGGCGTCTTCGAGATCGCCGTCCCCGTCGGATTCAGCCGGACCGGCGGCGGCGGGGGCTTGGGCTACAATTTCTTCATGGGCGCGCTGGCGACGCTGCTGGCCACGCCGTGCGCGGGACCGTTTCTGGGAACGGCGCTGGTCTGGGCGGCGCGCCAGCCGGCGACGGTGACGCTGCTGGTCTTCCTGGTCATGGGGTTGGGCATGGCCTCGCCGTACCTGCTGCTGACCGCGCGGCCGGCGTGGCTCGAGCGCGTGCCCAGGCCCGGCGCGTGGATGCAGACCTTCAAGCAGGCGATGGGCTTCGTGCTGATGCTGACGGTCGTGTACCTGATGTACCCGCTCCACCGCGACGGCAAGCTCTTCTTCGCCACCGTCTTCTTCCTCACCTCCGTGGCGCTTGGCTGCTGGCTCTGGGGCCGCTTCGCTTCGCCGGCCGCGCGCCCGGCCGTGCGCGCGCGGGTCTTCCTGCTGGCGGCGCTGGTGGTCGCGCTGGGCGCGGGCTTCTCGTTCCGCGTGTTGCCGGCATGGATGGCGCCCAGGGGCGAGTGGCAGCCCTACGCGGCCGACCGCTTCGCGCAGGCGCTGGCCGCGGAGCGCAACGTGGTGCTCAAGTTTCACGCCGACTGGTGTTCCAACTGCAAGGTGAACGACTATCGCATCTTCCGCGACGAAGAGATTCTCGCGCGGCTGCGGGCGCGGGATACCGTCCTGCTCGAGGCCGATCTGACGCTTGCCGATGCGCGCACCGATCGCCTGCGCGAAGTGATGCGCGGCTTCGGCGGCGAGGCGTTGCCGTTTACGGTCTTCGTGCCGGGCGGAAGGCGGGAGGCGGCAGAGGTCCGCTCGGGCTTGCTCTCGCGCGCGGACGTGACGGAGGTCGTGGATCGCTTTCCCGCGCGCGGGAAGTGAACGCGGAGGTTACTTCGGTTGTGAGGGATCCATCATCTTCTCCCAGGCGTCGCCCCGGGCTTCCTCGGTCGGTGTTTCCTTATAGCGTTCCTGCTTGGCGCCGGGGCAGCCGGCGATGACGGCCATGCCGACGGCGAGCAGGATCAACAGCAGCCAACGCGTAACCATGATTTCCCTCCGCTCGATACGAGTTCAAGGTAAGAACCTGTTTCATTCTATCGATTCGGCACTAAGAAAAAAAGATGAATTCTGCGTTAATCCGGATTGTCCCGTTGCGATCCGGGTTGGCGGACAGTTGCATGAAAAAAAGGCGCGGACCGGCCGCGCCGTTCGTATCGGAGCGGGGTGTATTCAGTCGATGAAGTTCCTGAAGATATCCTTGGCCTTGTCCTTGATCCCGTTCGCCTTGTCGCGGGCCTTGTCGTAGACATCCTTGGCTTTGTCCTTGACGCGTTCGAAGAGCGCGGCGTTGGCGTCGTAGGTGACCAGCGCCTTCTTCTGGATCTGCCCGGCGATCTGGCTGGCGGCCTCCTTGGCGGTGACGGCCTTCTCCTTGGTGCCGATGTCGGTCAGTTCGAAGTCCGGCAGCGCCACGGCGACCGACTCGCCCTTCAGCTGGCTGATGCCGCCGCGCAGGAAGCAGCGCTCCATGACGAAACGCTTGATCACCACCTTGCGCCGCTTCTTCTTCGCCATCGGCTCCGGTTCGTCGGTGGGGACGGGCTGCTTGTCCGGCGGCGGCGGCACGGGTTCGGTCGCGGGCTCGGCGTCGCGCTTGCCGCGGCCGGTGTAGGCGTCGATGTTCTGCTTGATCTTGCGCAGGTTCGCCCCGCCGGGGCCGCCGAATTCGTAGATCACGTCCGCGCGGACGACACGGATCTCGTCGATCACCAGCACCTCGCCGAAGAGCGTCGCCGGCTGGAGCTTGACCGAGACCTCCCCGACCTTGACGGCGTAGGGCGTCTTGTAGCCTTCGGGATTGCCGATCTGCAGGCCGCGCAGGCCGGCTTTTCCGGTGAGGACGGAGAAGTCGACGTCGTCGAGCGTGACGTCGGTGCGGGTCATCGCCGGCAGCCGCGTTTCCACGCCGTAGCGGATCAGCCCCGGCATCCAGAAGAAGACCGCCCCCGCGACCAGCAGCAGGACCACCACCACCGGCAGCGCGACTCGCTTGAGCCATTTCATGCGCGTTCTCCTCTTCGCGGTTCCCGTTCAGCATACACCATGCGCGGCGCTTGCGCCTGTCAGAATCGCAACAGCTTGCGCACCGCCGCGAGCGTGTCCTCCAGCGGCGTCGCCGTCTGCCCGCCCTCGCGCATGTCCTTGACGGTGACCTCGCCGCGCGCCAGCTCGTCCTCGCCGAGGATCAGGCAGACCAGCGCGCCGCGGCGGTTGGCCGCGCGCATCTGCGCCTTGAAGCTGCGGTCCTCGAAGTCCATGTCCGCGGAGATCCCCCCCGCGCGCAGCCGCGCCAGCAGCCCGGCCATGGCGCGGTGCCCGGTCTCGCCCAGGCCGATGCCGTAGACCATCAGCGGCGCCACGCAGGCGCAGGTTTCCAGCGCGGCCATGGCGATGATCGCCCGTTCCACGCCGAGGGCGAAGCCCACCGCCGGCGTCGCCGGGCCGCCGAGCTCCTCCGCCAGCCCGTCGTACCGCCCGCCGCCGCCGATGGCGTCCTGCGCGCCCAGCGCGTCGTGGGTATACTCGAAGACGGTCTTGGCGTAATAGTCCAGTCCGCGCACCAGCGTCGCGTCGATCCGGTACGCCACCCCGTGCGCGTCCAAGCCCTCCTTGACCGCGTCGAAGTGGCCGGCGCAGTCGCCGCAGAGGTGGTCGTGGCTCGCCGGCAGCTCCCGCACCAGCGCGCGGCAGTTCTCGTTCTTGCAGTCGAGGATGCGCAGGATGTTGCGCCGGAAGCGGTTCTGGCAGACCTTGCAGTAGCTGCCGAGCTTCGGCTCGATCGCCTCGCGCAGCAGCTGGCGATACGCCGGCCGGCACTCGGCCTCGGGGCAGCCGATGCTGTTGAGGCGCGTCTCGACGCCGGCGATGCCGAGCGCCTCGTAGTAGGCCGGCCCCATCGCCACCACCTCCGCGTCCAGGAGCGGATCGGCGCTGCCGATGGCTTCCACGCCGACTTGGTGGAACTGCCGCTGCCGGCCCTTCTGCGGCCGTTCGCGGCGGAACATCGGCCCGGCGTACCAGAGCTTCTCGAGCCCGCCCTGCTTGTGCAGGTTGTGCTGCAGGTAGGCGCGCACCACGCCGGCGGTGCCTTCCGGGCGGAGGGTGATGGTGTCCGAGCCGGGGGTGAAGGTATACATCTCCTTCTCGACGATGTCGGTCGCCTCGCCGATGGAGCGGGCGAAGAGCTCGGTCGCCTCGAAGATCGGCGTGGTGATCCGGGCGTATCCGTGGCGGGAAAAGATTTCCGCCGCACCGCGCATGGCTTTCTCGAAACGCGCGCCATCCTCGCCGAAGTAATCGCGCGTGCCTTCGATCGCGCGGAGGAGCTTCTGACTCAACTGTAACTCCTTGCTTCTCAAGCAGATAATCGCATGCCGTTGCAGCCTTCGGTGCCCCGGTCGCGCTCGCTTCGACTCGATCATAGGCCAAGCGGAGAAAATTGCAAGGCCGGCGAAGCCGCACTTTCGCTGGGCGAAATCCGGCCAATGACCGATAACCCGGATAAGTCGTGACGTTTCGCGCTCGACAACCGCGACCGGGAGGACCGCTCTTGCGCATGCGCATCGCCGTGCTGATCGTTTTCGCCACCTGCCTCGCCGCGCGCGGCGGGGAGATCAAGGAGCGGGTGGTGCCCAGCCGCTCCTTCCGCCTCCGCGTCCGGCCGCAGACGCCGGCCGACCACGACGCCAGGACCGCGGATCTGTACATGACGCGGTTTCCCGCCAACGGCTGGGTGTTCGACGGGCCGTGCGAGCCGCAGCCCGACGCCGATGGCGTGCCGCAGTTCTTTCGCACCGTCAGCGTCCCCGAGGACGGGATCTACTACTTCCTCTCGCGCGGGGGCGACGCCGCCGGCAAGGCCGAGGCGCCGACGAGGAAAGACCCGCCGCAGTTCCGGATCATAGCCGACACCCGCCCGCCCGTCGTCCAGCTCGACGCGCCGCGCGAGCATGTCGTCCTGCGCGCGGGTCAAGCCGCCCGCATCGAGTGGTCGGCCATGGACGAACATTTCGCCGCGCGGCCGGTGACGCTGAGGTTCTCGCGCGACGGGGGCCGGACGTGGGAGGACATCGCCATCCGTCAGCGCCCGGCCGGGGTCTACGTCTGGACCGTGCCCGAGACGCTGCGCCGGCCGGTATTGCTGCGCGCCGAGGCCGAAGACCGCGCCGGCAACGTCGCCGGCGACAGCTCCCGCGCGCCGCTGAAGGTCATGCCCCCCGCCGACGCCGGCTTCGTCCCGCCCGAGGTCGACGGCCCCATCGCCGACGAGTCCGAGGAGATGGAGAAGCCCGACCCCGAGCCCGAAACGCCGGACGTCGTCCCGTTGAAGGACGAGCCGAAACAGGCCGACGGCGAGAAGGATCCGCGTCCCGGGACGCGCTTTCCCGAACTCGACGCCAACAGCCCCGGTCTCGCCGGAAAGCGCGCGGGCCAGAGCAACGCCCGCAGCGCCTACATCGCCTACATCATGGCCGGCAACCTCGTCCGCCAGGGCCGGCTGAAGGATTCGCTGCGCTACTATCGCACCGCCGTCGACCAGGACGAGAACTACGACGAGGCCTGGAGCGACATGTCGCTGGTCTACAAGCAGCTCGGCGCCTACGCCAAGGCCGACAGTTGCGTCATCCGCGCCCTGAAGATCGTCCCGCGCGACCCGGAGTACGTCCACAACCGCGGCGAGATCTATCAGGCGCATGGCCTCTCGATCCTGCAGGATCCCGGCAGCGGCAACGAGGCCCTCGCCCGCGCGCACGACGCGGTCCACTTCGCCATCAAGTGCTACGGCATGGCCATCGAGTACGCCACCCGGCAGGGCAAGCTCGCCGAGCGCGCCGCGACCTACTTCCGCCTCGGGGAACTCTGCTACTTCGCCAACCAGGACCCCGTCGGCGCGCGGCAGTACTGGACCAAGGTGCTCGAGCTCCACACGCCGACGCCGAATCTGGACAACGTCATTCTGGACAAGGGTACCGACGCGGAGACGCGCACGCGCCTGATCTACGAGAAACACACCGAGCTCAAGGTGCAACTCGAGACCTGGCAACGCTGGGCCCGGGCCTACCTCGAGCAGTTGAACGAGCTCGAACGCGGCGTGGCCCCGCGGCCGCGGCTGACCGCGCCGACGACGGGCGAGTCGCTCGGACGGTCCCTGCGCCCGGGCAGCGGTGCCGCCGGCGACTACGGCCGGTTCCGCAAGCGGTCGGACCTGCCGAATCCGGCCACCACCCCGCGCGGTCCCTCGCCGAAGGAAGTCGGCATCGGCGAGCCCGATCCGGTAAAGCCTTCCTATCCGCAGCCGCGCTACGACGAGAGCGCCTTCGAGGGATGGCACGGGCACCGCGAGCGGTACGCCGATCCGAACTACGGCCGTTTCGCTTATGCCGACCCGGGCCGCGACGACGTGGTGCCGCCGTTGAAGAAGAAGTCGTTCTTCTCGCGTCTCTTCGATGGCGCGGACGACGACGGCGTCGAGATCGTCGAGGAGCGCGCGAATACGGCGGGTCGAAACGACCGGTTCGCTCCTTTCGAATAGACCTCCCCGTTGTGCCGGAATCGGACAGCGCGGCTTGCGCAATTGCCTCATAACGGGGCATGCGGGAAACGAATCGCCCGGTCGCCTCGTCCGAACCCGTGCTGCCGCAGGCGGATGCGACCGCGCGGGCGCCCGAAAACGGCGTAACAAATCTCTGCTTTGACAGAAACGCCCGGAGGTGGTACGCCGCTTGTAGTTGTCGCGCCAGGGGGCATTGTCGGGGACGAGTGGCATGTCGCGTGAAGACAGTCTATCTTTCGAAGCCGAGATCCCCTTCGAGAAACAGCGCCAGTTCGCCGCGCCGTATGTCGGACGGCACTCCTATTTCATGGACTGGTTGACCGACCTGATCTTCGAGCTGCGCCGGCAGCCCAGCCCCTACCACTACGCCACGCGCGTGACCGTGGCCAAGGAACTGCTCAAGACCGTCAACCCCGAGTATCCCAAGGCCGCCGAAACCAAGCTGCGCAAGATCATGCGCAACCTCTTCCCCTACGACCGCGTCGACGGCAACCTGCCCATGGAGATCAGGTCCGCGGTGGCGGCGACGCCGCTGGAGCAGATCGAGATCAAGAAGCCGAATTTCTTTCCCCTCGCGGACAAGGTGGTGACGAACAAGAAACTGGTGGAACTGCGCTACAAGGTCATGACCGACGCGTTCAACATGTACGCGGGGCTGCAGATCGCGCTCTTGCGCGAGCTCCTGCGCGACGAGCCGGAGGGGGCGATGAAGGGGCATGCCGCCGCGCACATGGAGAAGCTGCGGACGAGTATCGAAAAGCTGAAAGAACAGCGGCTGGACCTCTTTGGCGAGGTCTTCCCGCCGGAGCAGCTCGCCAACGTCAACGACGGCACCCTGGCCGAGGAGAAGAAGTTCCAGCCGCGCGAGGAGCTGACCAAGAAGAAACGCGACGTGCCGCAGATGAAGGCGGTGCTCAAGCACACCGAGCAGCTCGTTCGCAAGGAGCTGACCGCCATCCTCGTCGAGGCGCGCGAGGCGATTAAGAAGCTGCACGAGAAGCAGAAGGCGTATCTCGAACACCTCGCGGAGGCGCTGATCATGACCCGCGAGATGGCCAACTACCTCGACGAGGAGTCGCTCGCCCGCATCGAGGAGGAGATCGACCGCTTCAAGCAGGAGATCCACGCCCGGTTCGCGCCCGAGCGCCACCTCGAGGCCGAAGTGCTGCAGGATCTCAAGAACGAGAGCAAGATGTTCCGCAGCGGACTGCTGGGGTAGCCTGCCCCTGTTCGTCGTCGCTGAAGGACACGCGATAGATGCTCGCGACGGGCGTGATGTGGAAGCGGTGCAGTCGCGCCGACAGTGGTGGCGGGAAATCGACCGTGGCGGTAATGTGCGGTTCTCTTGTCCCGTTCGCGATCGACTACAGGTCGTACAGCTCCGGGTCGCGCCGCGGGCCGCGGGCGAGGCGTCTGAAGTGCTGCAGCGCGTTCTTCGACTGCAGGCCGAAGAGGTCCGCCGCCTCCAGGTCGTCGCCGAGCTCCTGCTCGATGGCGTCGGGATCCTCGCCCTGCTCGAGCCGCGAGATCGCCTCCTCCATGGGGCCGCCGAGGGGCATCCCCGACAGATCGGCGAAGCGGCGCATGAGTTGCGCGGCCTGCTGCGGGTCGTCCTCGTCGAGGTTGCCGGCCTCCTGTTCGAGCTGCATCATCGCGCTCTCGAGCCGGCTCTCGTCGATCGGCAGGTCGTCCGGATCGCCCTCCTCCTTGGCCTTGCCCGTGATGGCGAAGAGCGAGACCTCGCGCGCGAGCCTCTGCCGCGCGCACTTGGGGCAGTCGGGCCGCTTCCGGGTATTGACCGAGCGGCTCAGGAACTGGTAGATCGCATGACAGTCGGGGCAGTAGAATTCGTAGATCGGCATCTCTGTTCCTCGCGCACGTCGATGATCCGCGGCATGATCCGCGCCTCCGGTATTGCGCGATTATCCGCAACCGGCGCGGAAAAATCAAGACCGCGGGCCCCTTGCGCCGTTTGCCGCCGCGGTTATGCTTGAATTTCCCGCGTCTTGAAGAGAAAGGCTGTCATGACCCGCTACGCCCTGGCCCAGATCAACGCCACCGTCGGCGACCTGGACGGCAACGCCGCGAAGATCCTGCGGGCGCAGCGCGAGGCCGTCGACGCCGGCGCCGACCTGGTGATCTATCCCGAATTGACGCTGGCGGGCTATCCGCCGGAGGATCTGCTGCACAAGCCCGGCTTTCTCGCCGCCTGCGAGAACGCGTTTCGCGAACTCGCGCCGCGGCTTCCCGGCGCCGCGCTGATCGGTTGCCCCGCGCGCTATCCGCGCGAGAGCGCGGAGGAGGGCGGGCGCTACAACACCGCCGCCGTCGTCGACGAGGGGCGGGTGCTGGCGAGCTACCGCAAGATCCTGCTCCCCAACTACGCCGTCTTCGACGAGAAGCGCTATTTCACCCCCGGCGCCGAGGCGCTGCTGCTGCAGACGGGTTCGGAGCGTCTGGGCGTGGTGATCTGCGAGGACGCGTGGGAGGAGGACGGCCCCGCGCGGGACCTGGCCGCCGGCGGCGCGCGGGTGGTGGCCTGCCTCTCGGCCAGTCCCTTCCGTCGCGGCAAGCACGCCAGCCGCGAAACGATCTTCGGCGCGCTCTGCCAGCGCCACGGCGTCTGGTTCCTCTACTGCA
>CAYWFP010000007.1:37812-76577 GCA_964457365.1 uncultured Planctomycetaceae bacterium | reverse complement strand
CTCGAACTCCTTCCAGCCGATCAGCGATTCCTCGACGAGGATCTCGCCGACCATGCTCGCGGCGAGTCCGCCGGCGGCGATCTCCTCGAACTCCTCGTGGTTGTAGGCCGTGCCGCCGCCGGTGCCGCCGAGCGTGAACGCCGGGCGGATGATGCAGGGAAAACCGACCTCATCCACCGCCGCGCGGGCCTCGGCCATGGTGTGCGCCAGCGCCGAGCGAGGCAGGTCGATGCCGGTGGCGCGCATGGTCTCGCGAAAGGCGTCGCGGTCCTCGGCGCGGTTAATCACGTCGCGGTCGGCGCCGATCATCTCGATCCCCAGTTCCTCCAGAATGCCGGTCTCGGCGACCTTGAAGGCGGTGTTGAGCGCGGTCTGGCCGCCGAGGGTCGGGAGGACCGCGTCGGGGCGTTCCTGGCGGAGCACCTCGCTGACGGCCTCGACGGTGATCGGCTCGATGTAGATGCGGTCGGCCGTCTCCGGGTCGGTCATGATGGTCGCGGGGTTGGAGTTTACGAGCACCACCTCGTACCCTTCCTCGGCGAGCGCCTTGCAGGCCTGGGTGCCGGAGTAGTCGAACTCGCACGCCTGGCCGATGACGATCGGTCCCGCGCCGATGATGCAGATCTTCTTCAGGTCGGTACGCTTGGGCATCTTGCGGAATTCTCCTTGGCGGTCCGGCTCAGGCCCCGGCCATGGCCGGCACGGGCTTGCCGGTCTCGATCATGTCGACAAAGCGCTTGAAGAGGTAGCGCGAGTCGTGCGGCCCCGGCGCGGCCTCGGGATGGTACTGCACGCAGAAGAGCGGCATCTCCTTGTGCGCGAATCCTTCGAGCGTCTGGTCGTTCAGATTGAGATGCGTCATCTCGATGGGGTGGTCCTTGATCGACTCCACGTCGACGACGAAACCGTGGTTCTGCGAGGTGATCTCCACCTGCCGCGTATCCAGCCGCATTACCGGCTGGTTGCCGCCGTGGTGGCCGAACTTGAGCTTGTGCGTCGTCCCGCCCAGGGCGCGGCCCAGGATCTGGTGGCCCAGGCAGATGCCGAAGATCGGCTTCTTCCCCAGCAGTTTCCGCACCTCGGGGATGATGCGCACCAGCGCCGCCGGGTCGCCCGGTCCGTTGCCGAGGAATACGCCGTCGGGGTTCCGCACCAGGATCTCCTCGGCGGAGGTCAGCGCCGGCATCACCCTGACCCGGCAGCCGTGGGTGACCAGGCCGCGCAGGATGTTGTACTTGATGCCGTAGTCCATGGCGACGACGTCGTAGCGCGGCGCTGCCGGCTCCATGCCCGGCAGCGGTTCGGTCCAGTCGTATGCTTCGTCGCAGGTCACCTCCCGCACCAGGTCGCGCCCCAGCAGTCCCGGCGCGGTCTTGGCCTTCTCGATCAGGGAGTTCTCGTCCAGGTCCACCGCCGAGATAACACCCTTCATGGCCCCGGCCTCGCGGATATGCCTGACCAGCCGGCGGGTGTCGATGCCCTCGATGCCGGGCACGTCGAAACGCTTCAGCAGGTGATCGAGCGTCTCGCGGCTGCGCCAGTTGCTGGCGATGCGCGAGTTCTCCTTGACGATGAAGCCCGAGAGGAAGACCGCGCGGCTCTCGAAATCCTCCTCGGTGATGCCGTAGTTGCCGATCAGCGGGTAGGTCATGCAGACCATCTGGCCGCGATAGGACGGATCGGTCAGCACCTCCGGATAGCCCATCATCGAGGTGTTGAAAACCACCTCGCCGTCGCGTTCGCTCTCGGCGCCGAACGACCAGCCCCGAAATACCGCGCCGTCCTCGAGCGTCAGCACCGCCGGTTTCTTCACCACACCCCCTCCGTTCGCTCCCGGCCCCGACAGAAAAAAACCTTTCCCGCAGGAAAGGCCGATACCGCCCCGGCTCTGCCCGGAAAGCCCCGCGCAAATATGGTCCTGATTCTTTTGCCGCAGCCGACCCACTTGTCCATATCTGGCATGTTCATGATTCGGATTGATCCAGGGCGGCCAAAATTGCGCCGATTATATGGACGGTCCGAGTTGCCTGCAACCTTTTTCGTAATGGTGAATTCGCAGGGGAAAAACCCGCCGGATTGAGCGCGCATTACATTTTCTGCAACGCCTGGGCAGGACTGATCAGGAACCCGCTGTTGGCCCTGTTTTGGGAATACCCCTCACGACGAAAGCGGCAAAATCGGGCCAACCGGATATTGCGCATTATGCATAAGCCTTTTTGCGTTTCCGTCCCCGCCCGCTCAATGATGTAATGCTAAATAATAACAAAAGGTTATGCGCTCACATCGGCTTGTTTAGAAAAAATCGCAATATAATGAAAAACGGCTCCCGACTTGTTAAGGCTTGCCTTTATGTGGTAGAGTAAGGACAAATACAATTGCGTGAATCGTGATATCGGTGTTGGCAAGATCATTACAAACGGCGCTTCTATCATAGCACGGCGTTCTCAGTTGCCGAGCTCGAGGGGAGGTAATCATGTTTCAGATTCTGACGCTGGAAGAGCGCATCGTGCTCAACGCCGCGGGGATTGACGACCCGCAAGTCGACGACGGCGAGGCGCCGGCCGATCCTGCCCCCGATACGTCCGATAACGCCGACGCAGGCGTCAACGTGCTGGTCGTCTCCTCGGATGTCGACAACGCCGACGCCCTGGCCGCCGCGGCGATGGACGACGTGCTGAGCGTGATCTACGACGCCGACAACGACACGCTCGACGATATTCTCGATCAGGTGCAGGACGCCCTCGGCGAACGCCAGGCCGACAGCATCGCCTTCGCCACCCACGGCCGCGACGGTTCGTTCGATCTCACCGACGGCGCGCGGGTCAGCACCGGCTCGCTCCTCAATGACTCTCAGATGCAGGCGTTCTGGGAAGGGGTGGGCAGCCTTCTGGAGAGCGACGGCCGGGTCGACCTGTTCTCGTGCGACCTGGCCGCGGACGAGGCCGGGCAGGAACTGGTCGACGCGCTGGAGGGGCTGATCGACCGCGACGTCGCCGCCTCCACCGACGCCACGGGCAACCCCGGCGACTGGATCCTCGAAACCGACAACATCGACCTCGTACCGATCTATTTCGACGCGGACGCGCTGGCGCAGTTCGACGGACAAATGCCCGCCGGCGTCTGGTACGTCGATTCGGCCACCGGAGACTCCATCGGCGGCAACAACTGGGACGACGCCTGCTCGCTCAACTACGCCCTCGCCAATGCCGCCGACGGCGACGATATTTATGTCAAATCCGGCACGTACTATCTCGCCGACGAAGCGTCTTCGTTCGCAATCGTCAACAACAACGTCCACATCCTGGGCGGCTACGACGCAGGCAACACCGGCACCGACATCGCCACCCTCGGCGGCGATACGGTACTCAGCGGCGACTGCGACGGCGACGGCGACGGCGACGGCGATCCGACCGTTTATGACGCGGACAACTCCGACCAGGTCGTCACCATCGGCGGCGACAACGTGACGCTCGAGCGCCTCACCATCCAGGACGGTTACGCCGACAACAGCGATACCTTCGGCGGCGGCGTCTACGTCGGCCTCGGCATCAACGGCCTGCAGATTATCGACTGCCACTTCCGCCACAACTACGCTTCAGTCACTGGCGGCGCGATCTACGCCAACAGCATCACGGGATTGCAGGTGATCGATACCGTGTTTACCCACAACGAAACGGGCACCCATGGCGGCGCGGTGACGTTGATGACCTCCGAGGCCTCGTTCGAGAACTGTGTCTTCACTTTCAACAAGTCTGTCGACGGCGGCGCGATGGCGTTCAGCAACTGCTCGACCGGCATCGACATCACCAACACAGTCTTCGCCAACAACTTCGCGGCAACCGACGGCGGCGCGCTGGCGCTTATCAGCAACACCCAGCTCGACGTCGCCAACGCTACGTTCTCGTACAATCACGCCAACGGCAACGGCGGTGCGCTTTTCGCAGGCGAGAACTCCACGGCAGGGGTATACAACTCGATCCTCTGGGACAACCACGCCGGCCCCGGCAGCGCGGGAGGCGAGATCTTCGCCGACGGCACCTCCGGCAACGAGGCGGACGTCACCGTCGGTTATTCCTCGACCCAGCTCGGCCTGGGCGGCGAGAAGGTGGTCGCCGGCATTCACGGCAACATTATCGACGACGGCGGGAACATCCAGGCCGACCCGCAGTTCCTGAAAGCCAACCACGCGCCGGGTGTCGACAACGACTTCTGGGGCGCTACCGCAGGCTTCCGTCCCGTCACCGGCAGCGCCGTCATCGGCGCGGGCAATAACGGTTACGGTATCGCCACCGACATGACCGGCGCGGCCTGGGGCGGCGCCCGGAGCATGGGCGCCTACGCCGGTGGCGCGACAGCCTCGAGCAACGTCTTCCGCGTGGAAACCTCCGGCGCGGGCGACGGTTCCGGCTGGGGTGCCAGCGCTTTCGGATCCATCCAGGATGCGCTCGCGGCGGCGCAGTACGGCGACACCATCATCGTCGCCGAGGGCACGTACGACACGCCCGACCAGCGCGGCTTCCGCCTGCACACCGGCGTGAACCTCTACGGCGGATACCTCAGCGGCGAAGCCCCCGGCAGTCCCACCGGCAGCGCCAGCAACACCATCCTCGACGGAACCGCCCAGAGTTCTCACATCATCGTCGGCCTAAACGGCTTCACCAACCTCAAGGGCTTCACCATTCGCGACGGCAACGCCACCGGTCCGCACGACAGCGGCGCCGGCATCGGCGTCTTCGGCGTCGGCAACGTCTCGGTCGAGAACTGCATCATCACCGGCAACAACGCCACCGACGGCGGCGGCGGCGCGGCGGTCTACAACGCGCATGACGTGACCTTCGACACCGTCACCTTCTCCATGAACACCGCGGGCGAATCGGGCGGCGGCGTCAACATCGACGACGCGCTCAACATCCAGTTCCTCGAGTGCCTCTTCCAGAACAACACCGCCAGCAACACCGGCAGCGAAGGCGGCGGCGCGGCCATCGAGAACTCGACCGGCCTCTTCGACCGCTGCATCTTCACCGGCAACGAAGCCGGGGAAGCCGGCGGCGTGGGCATCCTCGAATCCCAGGCTCCCGGCGCCTGGACCATCCGCAACTCCGTCTTCAACAGCAATATCGCCACCGGCGACTCCGCCGGCGGCCTCGGCGTAGACGGCGCCAACGTCGACGTCGCCAACGTCACCTTCGCCAACAACACCGCCACCACCCTCGGCGGCGCGCTGGGCGTGACGACCGAGGACACCACCAATCACGCCAGCACGGTGAACGTCCGTAACAGCCTCTTCTGGGATAACCGCGCCGACAACGGCGTCTCCAACGGGCACAACGTCTACGTCACCGACGACAGCACCGGCGTCGCCTCGACGGTGTCGCTGCTGTATACCAGCCTCGAGGGCGAGAACACGAACACGTGGTTGCGCGCCGACGGCGTCGGCAGCTTCACGCTGGGCGCGGGCAGCAACTTCACCGATCCGATGCTGGTCAACGCAGACAATCCCTGGGGCGGCGACACCACCCCCGGCACCGCCGACGACGGCCTGCGACTCTACGACGCCAGCCCGGCCGTGGGCACCGGCAACAGCACCTTCGCGGTCGGCACCAGCCTCGACGGCTTCGCCTGGGGCGGCAGTCCCAACCGCGGCGCCTACGGCGGCTCGGTCGCCAACACGGCGCCGACCGTCGGCGACGGCGGCTGCGGCGCCCCGGTCTTCACCGAGGACCTCGGCCCCGTGGCCATCGCCGAGTTCGGTTCCATCTTCGACCCGGACAGCCCTTCCGACTACGGCGGCGGCTGGCTCGAGGTGCGCTACAGCGGCACCTACGGTACCGACGACCAGTTGACCGTCGGCACGGTCGCGAATACGCTGCAGGTCACCGGCTCGAACGTCGAATACTCCAGCGACGGCGGTACGACCTGGGACGTCATCGGCGTGATCGACGGCACGCTTAACGGCGCCGACGGCCAATTCCTGAAGATCCACCTGACCCACGAGGCCGAACCCGGGCGGGCGCAGTCGCTCTTCACCAATATCCAGTACGAGCATATCGGCGACGCGCCGCCGCTCACGATGGACCTGGAGGTACTCGCGAACGACGGCGACGGCGGCACCAGCGCGGCCGAACCGATCACCGTCAACCTCTTCGGCGTCAACGACCCGCCGATTCTCACCGGCAGCAACGTGACGCACACCTACTTCGAAGGCGACCCCGGCGTCTCCGTGGCCGGTAACGCGACCATCGCCGATCCGGACGACCCCGGCGGCGACACCGCCAACTACTCCGGCGGCTACGTGAAGGTCTGGTACAGCAGCGGCGGCGCCAGCGGCGACGACCATCTCTTCATCAGCGATTCCGTCCCGGCCAGCGCCGGCGCCGTGCGCAGCAACGGCACCGCCATCGAGTATTACGACGACGGCTCCTGGAAAGAGGTCGGGCAGGTCAGCGGCGCGTATAACGGCGACAACGGCATGGAGTTCCAGGTCGACTTCAACTCCTTCGGCATGACCGCCACGCCCAACATCGCCCAGGCGGTCCTGCAGAGCATACTGTACGAGAACACCAACAACGACGACCCCACCCCCGGAACGATCGACTTCGACATCGAGATCGAGGACAACGGCGGCGGCTTCAGCACGGTCGAGAGCGGCAACCAGGTGAATGTCAACGCGGTCAACGACGCGCCGACGGATATCACCTTCAGCCCGGCCGGCGGCACGGAATTCCTCGGCCCTGAAAACGTCGAGTACGCCAGCGATACCGTGTTGGGCTCTCTGGGGGTCGCCGACGTCGACGGTGGAGCGCCGACCTTTACGATCACCAACGACCCGTACGGAATGTTCCTGATCAACGGAACGAACCTGGAGGCCAAGGCCGGGGAATTCATGAGCTACGAGCACGGCAACTACACCATCGCCGTCGAGGTCGACGACGGCGCCGGCGGCACCTTCAGCAAGACGATTGATCTCGATCCGACATACTTCCACAGTGACGTCGACGACGCCGAGGCCGCCGACTTCGACAAGACCCTCTCGGGAACGAGTCTGCTCTCGTTCAGCGAAGCCGACTTCCTGAGCCATTACCAGGATCTGGACACCAACCCGCCGTTTATGGACACCCCGATGGACCAGGTCCACCTCATGACGGTTCCCGCCGACGGCACGCTCTTCCTCGACACCAACGGCAGCGGCGCCTACGAGTTCGGGCAGGACACCGACGCCACCCCCGGCATGGATATCGCCGCGGCGGATCTGGAGATCCTCTACTGGCAGCCCGCGGACGGCTGGACCGGGACCACCGAGTTCGAGTGGCAGGGCGGGACGACCAGCGGACCGGTCTGGTCGAACGTGGCCGTGACCACCATCGTCGTCAACGAACCGGCGCCTCCGCCTCCCCCGCCTCCTCCGCCCCCCCCGCCTCCTCCGCCCGAGGATGGTGGTGAGACCGGCGGCGGCGATGGCGGCGATGGCGGCGACACCGGAGATACCGGCGACGACGGCGGCGATATCATCGACGACCCCTTCGCCGGCGACGACGGCGACACCGGTGACGACGGCGGGGACGAACCGCTCGGCGAGACCGGCGACGATGTCGGTGACGAGACCGGTGACGAGACCGGTGACGAGACCGGTGACGAGACCGGCGAGGAAGGTGGCGAAGAGCCGGTCGCCGAAGCCGAAGCGCCCGCCGAGGGCGAAGGTGGCGAAGCCGAAGCGCCCGCCGAGGGCGAAGGTGGCGAAGAACCCGTTGCCGAAGCCGGCGGCGGTGCCGAGGGCGGCCCGGAGCCGGGCGAGGGCGGCGAGGAAGGCCCGTCCGAGGCGGATATCGAGACGATCCGCGAAATCGCCGACGAACTCGCCGGCGACGACACGCCTCCCGAGATGCGCGAGTCGGTCGCAGCCGTGGTCCGCACCATCGAGAACGCCGGCGCCGACGCCGAACCCGAAGCGGTCACTTCGGTCAGCAACTTCATGCGTGAAGTGCAGGCAACCCTCAACCAAGGAGGCCAACCGCCCGCTCCCGAGGGCGGACCGGCCGATGCCGGCCCGGCGCACAATGAAGTAATCGCCCACGCCGCCCGTTCGGTCAACGAGACGGCGGCACTGGCGGTGGAGACGTTCGGCGTGGTCGGCGAGAATGCCGCCGCGGAGGTGGAGTCCACGCTGATGGCGCTGGGCGACTCGATGCGCGCCACCGCCGAGTCCGAGCGCGCCCTGGCCGAGTCGAGCGAGGCCCTGCAGAACTTCGCGCAAGAGAACCCGGAAGCCAACGAGATGGTCGAGGGATACCTCAAACAGGTCGACGAGGCGCAGCACGAGGTCAACGAAGCGCGCGAACAGCTCGGCGAAGCGGTCCAGCAGGTCAAGGAAGCCGGCGGCAACGTCAACCCGGCGGTGATGAACCGCGTTCACGCCGCACGCGCGCGCCTGCAGCAGGCCAACGGTCGCCTCGCGGTCAACGCCAAGGTTCTCAGCACCGTCAGCGCCATCGTTCAGGGGCAGGCGCCGGCCAACCGCGAAGCGGCGATCCAGTCGATCCGCGACTCGATCGGCCAGATGCGTAGCATGAGCAACACCTACATGAGCGAAACCGGTGGCGACATGAACCAGGCGGTGCAGGACGCCATCAACGGCATCTCGCAGATCATCAATCTGCACAACCAGCAACTGCAGAGCGAGGCCCTGGCCGGCCAGGCGGCCGGTCAGCTGCTGGAGGCGGCGCAATAACCGCGGCGGATACTCACGCGGCATAGACGCGATGTGGCGACCAATACCGCGCCGGGCCTTCGCGCCCGGCGTTTTTTTGCCCGTGCCACCTTGCGGCCTGCACTGCTTTCGGCTAGGCTGTTGCACGAGACGAAATGCTGTCATTGCCCGGTTATTCGCCAACAACGGAGCCATGCCAATGAACCGACCTTCCTCCGATTCCGACGCGGAGAAGGATCCGGCCGAGCAGGATCGGGACGACGACTTGGCCGAAACCGTGGATAAGAAACCCGACGATGTCATCCACTGCGACGGCTTCGACAGTTCCGACGAGAAGCGACTCGCCGACCAGACCCGCGAGACGGTCGATCACGCCGCCAAGCCCCAGACCGTCGAGGGCGGCGTCTCCGAAGCGCAGACCATTCTGCCCGGCAGCACCGACAAGACCGTCACCCGCGGCGGCCAGGAGCCGCAGGCGACCGACGGCGGACTGACCGAAGCCGCGACCGTCATGCCCGGCAGTACCGACAAGACCGTTACCCGCGGCGGCCAGGGGCCGCAGGCGACCGACGGCGGGCTGACCGAAGCCGCGACCGTCATGCCCGGCAGTACCGACAAGACCGTTACCCGCGGCGGCCAGGGGCCGCAGGCGACCGACGGCGGGCTGACCGAAGCCGCGACCGTCATGCCCGGCAGTACCGACAAGACCGTTACCAAATCGGACGGTTCGGCCATGGCGTCCGAGCAGGCGACGATCCTGACCGGCGCGGGCGCACCCTCGGTCGAGAAGGTGGAAACGATCTGGGGCAACACCGCCCACGGCGACGACGAGCGCATGACCATCAAGAAGGAAGCCGGCACGGTTACGCGTACGAGTTCGGTCTCCCAGATCCTGGTCAAGCCGCGTTTCCTGCAGAGCAAGGCCGAGGAGCCCTCGCTCAAGGATCTACCGGATTACCAGCTGATCGACGTCCTCGGCGAGGGCGGCATGGGCGTGGTCTACCGCGCGCATCAGACCTCGGTGGATCGCCCCGTCGCCATCAAGATGATAAAGCCTCACGTGGCCACCCAGCCGGAGGCGCGGGCGCGCTTCCTGGCCGAGGCCGGCGTCACCGGCGACCTGGACCACCCTAACATCGTTCCCATCCACGACCTGGGCTCCGACGCCTCGGGCGCACTCTTCTACGCCATGAAACAGGTGAAGGGAAAGCCCTGGGACGACCGGATCAAGGAGATGAGCCTCGAGGAGAATCTCGAAGTGCTGCTGCGCGTCTGCGACGCGCTGGCCTTCGCCCATTCGCGCGGCGTGATCCACCGCGACCTCAAGCCCGAGAACGTCATGCTCGGCGACTTCGGCGAGGTGCTGGTCATGGACTGGGGGCTCGCCGCGGCCGTCCGCGACGGCGCCAAGACCGACCGCATCGACCAGACCACCGCCCTCGGCGGCTCGCCCGCCTACATGGCCCCGGAGATGGCCGAGGGCGCGGCCGACCGCATCGGCGTGCACAGCGACATCTACCTCCTGGGCGCGATTCTCTTCGAGATCGCCACCGGCAAGCCGCCGCATACCGGCGGCGGGGTGATGGAATGCCTGGTCAACGCCGCGCAGAACATCATTCAGCCCGTCGAGGCCGATGACGAACTCGTCGCGGTGGCCCGCAAGGCCATGGCGACCGATCCGACCGACCGCTACCCCAGCGCCAAGGAATTCCAGAAAAGCGTCCGCGACTGCCAGAGCCACCTGCAGAGCATCGAACTGGCAAAATACGCCCGCGACACGTTCACCAACGCGCGGAACACCGGTGACTACGAGAAGTTCGCCGACGCCCGCGCGGCTTACCGCGACGCGCTGAAGCTCTGGGACGGCAACCGGCAGGCGCGCGAGGGGGAGGCGGAGGTGCGCCGGGCCTACGCCGAAACGGCGCTCAAGCGGGGGGATCTGGATCTGGCGCTCTCGCTGCTGCCGGCGGAGGATACCGCGCTCGAACCGCTGCGCGAACGCGTGCTGGAAGCCAAGGCCGAGGCGGAGAAACGCCGCGCGCGGCAGAAACAGCTCTACGCCGCCGTCGGCATTCTGCTGGCGGTGATCTTCGCCGGCTTGGTCGTCGGCGTGGTCTGGATCAACAACGAACGCGCCAAGACCGAGAAACAACGGCGGATCGCGGTCGAGCAGAAGCAGATCGCCGAGGAGCAACGGCTTCTCGCCGAAGAGCAGAAGCAGGAGGCGATCCGGCAGAAGCAGCGCGCCGAAGAACAGGAGAAGATCGCCAAGGCGAGCGAGGCGGAGGCTATCGCGCAGAAGCAGATCGCCGATGAGCAGAAGCGGGAGGCGATCAAACAGAAGCAGCGCGCCGAGGAACAGCGCAAGCTCGCCGAGGCCGCACGCAAGGAGGCCGAGAAAGCCAACCGGCAGGCCCAGATCGCCAAGCTGAAGGCCGAGGAGAACGAACAACTCGCGCATGCGGCGATGCAGAAAACGCTGGAACTGCAGGCCAGGATGATGAAGACGCAGGCCCCGAGCGTCTCGAGCACCGACGTCAAGCAGGCGCTGGCGCAGTTGAAGAAGCGGCTGGCCGAACAGGAGGAGTTGCTCGACGCCGACTGGGCGCTCGATGCGAAACAGGCGCAGAAGTTACAGGCAGACGCCGCCGCGGCGATCGAACAACCGGTCGAACTCGAGGTGGAACTTCCCGGCGGCGACAAGATGGCCTTCCGCCTCGTTCCCGCCGGCAGCTTCGTCATGGGCAGCCCTCCGACCGAGCAGGGCCGCGCCGAGATGGAGATCCCGCGCCCGGTGACGCTGAGCCGGCACTTCTACCTCGGCAAGCACGAAGTCACCCAGGCGCAGTGGGTCGCGATCACCGAGGCGGGAAACCCGAGCTACTTCAAGGAAGGCGACGACGCCGGCAAGCGCCCCGTGGAGCAGATCACGTGGGACCTGATCCGCGAAGCGTTTCTGCCGCGCATGCAGAAGCTCGCTCCCGCGGGCTTCCGCTTCCGCCTCCCGACCGAGGCGGAGTGGGAGTACGCCTGCCGGGGCGGGACGGCGACGCGCTTCTACATCGGGACGACCGAGACCAAGCTGAAGTCCGCGGCATGGTACATGCAGAACAGCGACGGGGCGCCTCATTCCGTGGGCCTCAAAACGCCTAACGCCTGGGGCCTGTACGACATGCACGGCAACGTCGCCGAATGGTGCGCCGACAGCTTCGACCCGGAGTACTATCTCGCCGCGCCCGAGGAGAACCCGTTCAACGACGAGAATACCCCGCGTCGGGTCATCCGCGGCGGCGCCTGGGTCAACCTGCCGCAGCACTGCCGCTCGGCCTACCGCAGCTGGTGCCACGTCAACCAGAAGCACAACTTCCTCGGCTTCCGGCTCGCGCTGGTTCCGGTCGATGAAGGCGCCGAAGCGCCGCCGGTCCTCTCCGGTCGTTAGAATTTCGTCGCAGAGACATCGCCCCGGAGGCGACAGCGCCTACAGGCCGCTCTCCTTGAGCAGCACGCGGTGGATGTAGCGCAGCAGGTCTTCCAGTCGACTGCGCGGCGCGGTCCGCGCGTGGATCCAGCCGCTACCCCAAAGCAGGAGCTCCGGATTCTCCGTCGGCAACTCGACGTGGACGACGTAGTAGCTCTCAACCAGCGTCTGCCGTCCGGCCTCGTCACGCACCGTGGGCAGCTCCCCGTGCGCCTGCGCCGCCAGGGCCATGTAGGTCAGCTCCTCCGCGCGGACCGGAGTGGTAAGCGTAACGCGGCCCGGGAGCGCGCGCGCATCCCCGCGGGGCCAGAACGTCACCTCGTCGCCCGCGTCCAATTCCTCGACGTGCCGTTCGTGCACGAAGGCCAGCGCCTCGATCCGGCCCGGATCGGCGATGACGCCGAAGACCGTCCGCGGCATGATGTACTGCCCCTCGCGCACCGTTTCGTCCCAGTCGATGACCCGACCGTCGATCTCGGCATGGAGCCGGTTGCGCGCCCGTCGCTGGAGCAGACCCTCCAGCCGCGCGCGCGCAGTATCGATCTGCCGCTGGGTGCGCAGCAGGTCCTCGCGCTCGCCGCGTCCCAGTTGGCAACAACGCAGCGCGTGCCGCAACCGCGCCAGATCCAATCGTGCAAGGTCGATCTCGGCTTGCCGCGTCGCCGACCGGATTTCCAGCAGCGGCGCGCCGGCCTCGACGCCGGCTCCACGTTCGATGCGCAGCTTCTCCACCCGGCCGGCTTCCGGCGCGTACAGGAACTGGCTCTCGACCGGCTGGATCACAGCCGGCAGCGTGATCCGCCGCTCGAGGGGCAATGCGAACCAGAGGAACGCCGCCAGCAGAATCGCCAGCGTCGCGACCAGCCGCGGGTTTAATTTCAGGAAGCGCCGCTCGTTGTTGAGCTGGACGAACTCGTTCACTACCGGTCGGACCAGAAACATGCCGATCTCCGTGACGAAGAGGAGCGCCCCGATCAACTTGGTGAAGCGGTGGTAGATCAGAAGGGCAATGCCGATAAAAAGCCCCACGCGGTAGGTCCATGAATAGACCGAATAGACGATCATGCCGATCAGACGGCGCCGCGAAAGCGAGCTCTCCGGACACGGCATCGCCATTCCCAGCAGGTAGCGCCGGTACGCCCATTTGGTCACGGCGAAGGCGCGCGGCTGCAGGTTGTCGATGCCCCAGAGGTCGGAGAGGATGTAGTAGCCGTCGAAACGCATCGCCGGGTTGATGTTGACCAGAATCGTCGAGAGAAGCGTGGTGCAGGAGAGGATGAAGAAGAGGAACTTCCATACCCCCTCGGGCGCGATGCCCCACAGGAAAAGCGACAACCCGGCGACGGCGGTCTCGGCGACGATGCCCGCCAGACCGATCCAGAGGCGCTGGCGACGGCTCTTGAGCTTCCACGAATCGGTCACGTCGCAGTACGGCACCGGCGCCATGACCATGAACGCCACGCCCATCGTCGGCACGCGCACGCCGAAACGCTTGGCGGTGAAGGCGTGGGCGAACTCGTGCCCCGCCTTGATGAAGGCGATGGCCAGGCCGTAGTAGACCAGGTTGCCCCAAGTCAGCGAGTAAAAGAAATCCTGGCGGAAGTGCGCCCATTTCTGCGAGAGCATCACCAGACCCGCGCCAACCACGAGCGCGTAGAGCACGAGGATCGGCGTGCCCCCCAGCAATCGCACCCAGGGCAGGTAGCGCGCGAGAAAGCGGTCGGGGCGCAGGAGCGGCAGGCGGAAATAGAGGTAGCTCATGAAGAGCTTCCGCAGCGGATGCATCCGCCGGCGCCGCACCTCCTCCATCAGCTGCGCCACCGGCTTGACCGAAGCGCCGACGACGAGCCCTTTCTGCTGCGCGGAACGGTAGAGTTGCAGCACCTCCTCGTCGGTCGCCTCGAGCGCCACCCACCGACGGACGTTCCGCGCCACCGTCGAGAGCGCCTGCGGCACGCGCAGCATGCGCAGCACCGCCTCCTCGGCCCAGCCGACCTTGTGGTACTGCCCGGTCTGCGGATCGTGGATGTTGTACGTCGGCCGGCCGTCGGCCTCGGGTGGACCGGGGTAGATCTCCAGGTCGGGTCTCAGCGGCATCAGGATCGGTTCCGCGCTCATTCGCTACGACTCCAGCGCCACCGCGGCCATGGCTTCGACGTTTTGCGGCGGCACGTTCGGCAGCAATGCCTCGTGGCTCGGACTGACGATCAGGTGCGGCCCCAGCAATTCCTTGACCCGCCGCACCTCCGCGGCCACCTCCGCGGGGGTGGCGTTGACCAGCAAATCCTGCGTGTCGATGCCGCCCATGAAGGCGATGCGCCCCTTGAAGTCGCGCGCCAGGGTCTGCGCGTCCATATGGCTCGCCTTGGCCTGCAGGGGGTGCAGGCAATCGACACCGGCGTCGATAAGACGGTCGATCACCTTGTGGATCGCGCCGCAGGAGTGGAGGATCACCTGCTTGCCGTGCCGGTGGCCCTGCTCGGTGAACTTGCGGAACCACGGAAGGAAGAACTCGTCGAACTGCGCCGGGCCGCAGATCAAGTCGAGTTGCGTCCCGAGGTCGTTGCCGATGAAGAGCGCGTCGACCGCATCGCCGCCGGCTTCGAGAAAGCGCTCGTTGGCCTCGTGGTAGAACCGGCAGACCTTGTCGGTGGCGGCATGGACGACCGCGGGGGCTTCGTACATCTTGACGAGGTAGTTCTCCATGCCGAAGAGGTCCATGATATTGTGGTAGAAGCAGGTCCACATGCCGCTGGCGCGGTAGACTTCGCCGGCCTCGTGCAGAGCCGCCAGGCAGGCGTCGAAGTGCAGGTAATCGGCATCGGGGAATTCGTAGGCGTCCACCTCGGCCGGGTCTTCGCAGTCGGCGAGGGGGCCGGCCTGGCCGTGGCGGGTCTTCTTGACGCCCAGGTCGAACAGCGCCCGCCCCTCGGGGTGGCGATAGGTGCCGGCGTACCACTGCGGACAGATCCAGCGGAAGTCGTCGCCGAGCTGCCGCCGCAGCGCCTCGCTCGAGGACGCGCCGAAATACTCGAGATATCCCGGCCAGGTCTCCGAATGCGGGTTGCCCAGCCAGAAGCCGCAGCGGTCGGTTTCTTCCAAAGCGATCAGGGCGCGGATGCGTTCGCGTGAAGTCATGTCGTACCTTTCCTCAACCGGCGTTCTCGCCATTCTCCGCCTGGAGCCGGATCTCGACCCGCCCGACGCGTCGCTCGTCGGCACTGAGAATCTTGACCCGCAACGACTCGAACGCGAAGCCTTCCTCCGGGCGCGGGATGTGACCGAGGTTGTCGAGGACGAACCCCGCGAGCGTCTCGAAGTCGTCGTCCTCCGGGATGACGTCCACGCCGAGCGCCTCGTTGACATCGGAGACGTGGACGTGCCCGTCGGCGACGAGGGTGTGCTCGTCGATCCGCTGCAATTCGAAAACTTCCTCGTGCTTGTCGTACTCGTCCTGGATCTCGCCGACGATCTCCTCCAGCACGTCCTCGATGGTCACCAGCCCGGCGGTGCCGCCGTACTCGTCCAGGACGACGGCGATCTGCATGCGCGTGCGCTGAATCTCCTGCAGCAGCTCCGCCACGTTCTTGGTCTCCGGGACGAAGAGCGGCTTGCGCAGGATCTGCTCCAGCGGCGGAGCCTCCCCCTGGCGGTCCCAGTACTCCAGCGCGTCGCGGACGTAGAAGATGCCGATGACGTTGTCGCGCGTCTCGCGATACACCGGCAGGCGCGAGTGCCCGGCCTCGAGGGCGATGCGGATGGCCTCGCTCAACGAAGCGTCGGCGGGGATGGAGATCATCTCCGTCCGCGGGGTGAAGATGTCGGCAACGTCCATGTCCTTGAAATAGACCAGCCGCTCGATCATCTCGCGCTGTTCTTCGTCGACGAGGCCGGCGCGTTCGCTGTCGGAGACCGCGGCGATGACGTCCTCCTCCAGATCCTCCATCTCGTCCTTGTCCGCATGACCGAGGCTGCGCGCAACCAGGCGCTCCACGGCGAGGATCAGCGCCGCCAGCGGCCGCAGCGGCGCGGTGAGCAGCCAGGCCGCCCGCGCCAGTCGCAGGATGATGCGCTCCTCCAGCGCGTCGCCGACGAGATGCGCGGCGCTCTTGATCACCGCCACGAGGCCGAGAATCAGCAGCACCCGCCAGAGCACCGGCCAGCGGGCGATGTCTTTGCTTTCGCCGATACGGGGCAGGACCCAGGTGTAGAAGGCGAAGACGACGAAGATGCCGTTGCAGAGCGCCTGGGTAATCGCCGCGGCGATGCGGTAAAGCGCGCTGGCCCCGGTGATGCGCTGGAGAAACCTGTCCTCCCGCTTGCCGTAGGCCTTGAGCAGATCCGCGAGCTTCGAGAGACTGATCTCGCGCACCGCCACCTCGAACGCCCCGACCACGCCGCTCAGGAGCAGCAAGCCCCCCGCCATGGCCAAATCCCTGATTCCGTCCATCTCGCCTGTCGTCCCTTTCCGTTCACTCCGCCGTCGGCAGCCCCTGCCGCCGGAACTCGTCCTCCTGCGTGGCCGCCATCGCGGCGCGTCCCCGTTCCGTATCGTCGCGCATGCCCAGCAGGTGCAACAACCCGTGCAGCGCGTACAGGGTCAACTCGTCGCGCACGCGCAGCCTCCGCGCCCTCGCCTCGCGGCGCGCGGTGGTGACGCTGAGGGCGATATCCCCGAGATGCGTGATCCGCGTCTGGGGATCCGCCTCGCCGTCGGGGAAGGCCAGCACGTCGGTCGGACCGTTCTTGCCGGCGTGGTCGCGGTTGAGCTTCGCGATGGCCTTGTCGTCCACCAGCAGCAGGTTCGCCGTGGCCGTGCTCCGACCGCGGCGGGCGTACGCTTCGCCCAGCACCCGCGCCAGTTGTGCGCGCGGCGCGGGATATTCCGACACGTCATTGAGGATGGTCAACCTCAGCTCCGCGGCGATCGTCTCTCTCCTTCCCGCGCCTGCCCCGGATACCGCACCCGGGAATGGAACATGCTCGCCAGGATGCGTACGAACGCATCCTCGATACGTTTCAGGTCCGCCAGCGTCAGCGTCGTCTCCGCCAGTTGCCCGTCCATGAGCTTGCCCATGATGATGCCGTGTACGAGACTGCGCAGGTGCGCGGGCGAAGCGTCGTCGAGCGACCGGCTCGCCGCTTCGACCGAGTCGGCCATCATCACCAACGCCGTTTCGCTGCTGCGGGGCATGGGGCCGGGATAACGGAACCGCGCTTCTTCGACGCGTCCGGGCGCGTCGGCTTCCTGTTGAGCGCGATGGTAGAAATACTTGACTACCGTCTGGCCGTGATGTTCGCCTATGACGTCCAGCACCGCGCGCGGCAAGCGGTACTGCCTGGCCATCTCCAACCCGTCCTTGACGTGCGCGATGATGATGAGCGCGCTCATCGACGGCTTGAGGTTGTCGTGCCGGCTGATGCCGCTCTCGTTCTCGTTGAAATACTCGGGCTTGCCCAGCTTGCCGACGTCGTGGTACAGGCAGCCCACTTTGGCCAGCAAGGCGTTGGCGTGGATCGTCTCGGCGCCGGCTTCGGCGAGGGTGCTCACGATAACGCTGTGCTGGTACGTGCTCGGCGCCTCCACGACCAGGCGCCGCAGCAGGGGATGGTCCTGGTCGAGCAGATCCTGCAACCGGATGTTGGTCGTCGCTCCGCAGATGCCGCTCACCAGCGGCAGCAGCAGCGTCACCACCACGCTCGAGAAGATCCAGGCCAGATACGCCCAGATCCCGCGCACCAGCAGGTGCCCGCCCTGCCCGAGGTTCAGCAGCTCGGTACCGCTGAGCGACCACGCCGGCGTCTCGCCGATCGAGAGCCCCCAGCCGACGACGACCAGCAGCGCCAGTACGCCCGCCAGGTTGGCCGCGTGCAGCAGTTCCAGCCGATATCGCGCCCGCGGCACGCGATAGGCGAAGAGCCAGCCGCCGGAGAGAAAGCTCAGGATCACCCCCGGCTGCCCCTCGCACAGCACCAGCAGCATCAGGCTGAGGCAACTCACCGCCAGAAACGCCGTTCGCCGCCCCGACGCCAACGCGGCAATGCCCGCCAGGATGCCCAGCGGCAGCAGGCTCGCGGGCGAGCCGCGGTGGATCAAGAGATGCGTGCTCAGCAGCAACGCCTCGGCGATCAGCGCGAAAACCAGCAACCGCCGTGCGGCGAACGGATCGCGCCGGTGCAGCAGATTGTAGATCAGCAGAAATCCGATCGCCAGCCCCAGCAGCAGTCCGAATTTTCCCGCGAAAGAGCTGAAGTATGCCTCCCATCCTTGACTGTAGAGATGTGTCTCTTCCTCGCGTCGCAACTGGCGGAGCAACTTCTCCGTGACCAGGTTGCCCCGGGAAACCAGCAGATCCCCTTCCCGGATGTGCCGGATCCGCTGGACCGCCTGCCGCCGCGCGCGTTCGAGGCGCTCGCGAGTCAACGCCTCATTATAGATCAGCGTCGGTTCGGCGCGGGCGACGATCATGTCCGTCAGGAGCTTGCGGATGTCCGCGTCGATCCACCAGCGCTGACCGTAGTATCCGCGATTGACATGGTAGCGGATTTCGTTGATGCCGATGGGGCTCTCGGGATTGCCCGCGGCGACGCGGACCTCGCGGCCGTTCTCGGCTTGCGGTTCGCTCAATACCGCGATGATGTTGCCCCTGCCGGCCGTCTCGACCGCGTAGCGCCCCTCGCTCAAGACGCCACGGGCGAAGATGTCCTCGTCCAAGACCCTCCGCACCGGGTCGATCAGGTCCTGGAAAAGGCCGACGCGATGCCGCTCGCGCTGCAGGAAATCGATGAGCAGGCGCGCCTGCTCGGGCTTGAGCGTGATATTCTGTACCTGAGCGAAAGCGACGAGTTCTTTCGGCTCGGCCATGGTCGCGGCGGTCTCGAGAATACGGCTGGTCGGAGCGAACACCTCGTCCATCCAGTTGCCGCGATTGGCCTGCACGTAGATGCGGTGATGCCGCCGCTCGACTTCGCCCAGGGCGCGCTCTTCGGCCTCCGGATCGTTCCAGGAAAAGTCGACCCGGCTGTAGATATTCTTCTTGACCTGATAGCCGAGGTAATACGGCGAGGGGCGCACGCCCCACGCCAGCGGCAAGGCCGCGATAAGGGTGAAAAGGATCGCCGCCAGAAGCTGCAGCAACGAGATCCGCGGCTGCGCGCGGCCGTTCTCCTGCCGGCTCCGGTGGCGCAGGTGCGCGTCCGCCGAGGCGGTCTGTTGCTGCAGTCGTTCCTGCCGCATTCGACTCACGCGCCGTCCTCCGCGTCTACTCCGCGCTGTTCGTTCTCGTAGGCGTTGACGATGTCCGCGACGAGGCGGTGGCGCACCACGTCCCCCGCTTCCAGTTCCACCACCGCCACGTCCGTCAAGTCCCGCAACAACTGCGTCGCGTGCACCAGGCCGCTGTTGGATTTGTCGATCAAGTCGACCTGGGTCAGGTCGCCCGTGACCACGCAGCGCGAGCGTTCGCCCAGACGCGTGAGCAGCATCTTCATCTGGCCGATGGTCGTGTTCTGCGCTTCGTCCAGGATGACGAAAGCGTTGGAAAGGGTGCGGCCGCGCATGAACGCCAGCGGCGCGACCTCGATGACGCCGGTATCGATGTAGCGCACGATCTGCCGCCGGGGCAGCATGTCGTCCAGCGCGTCGTAGATCGGCCGCAGGTACGGATCGACCTTCTCGCGCATGTCGCCGGGCAGGAAACCGAGGTTCTCGCCGGCCTCGACCGCCGGGCGCGTCAGCACCAGGCGCTTGACCTGGTCGTGCCGCAGCGCCTCCACCGCCGCCGCCACGGCCAGGTAGGTCTTGCCCGTTCCGGCCGGACCGATGGCAAAGACCAGCGCGTGATCGTGGATCGTCTGGATGTAATGTTCCTGCCCCGGCGTGCGTGCTTGGATACGACCGCGGTCGGTATGGAGGTGCGCCCTGCCGTCGCCTTCGGCGGCCAGGCCGTTCTCGGTTTCGGCCAGTTCCATCAGAAGCGCCAGGTCGCGGGCGATAGAATCCTGCCCCGCTTCGACGGCGTTGACCAGCTTCTCCACCACCACGGCCACGCGGTTCACCCGGTCGCTCTCGCCCTCGATTCTGAGAAGATCGCCCCGGGGCACCAGCTTGACGCCGAACTCCGCGCGCAACAGACGAAGGTTGGCGTCGTTCTGGCCGAAGAGAACGCGTTGCTCGTCAGCGCTGGCCGGCAGGCGGATTTCCGTGCGCATAAACTGTTTGCAGCCAAAAAGATCCGCAGGGACCCCGGAAGCTGCCCGTCGCTCCTTTTCTGGACAGGATCGTGCCTGAAAAACGACAGGATCGGTCTGTCGCGTCGGCTAAATATTTTACTCCAATCCCCTCGATATTGGCAACGGCAAAAGCCCGTTGGTATTTCGTATCGCACGCCACTCGCGGGCAAATGCCGGCCAGGAACGCGGCGACGGCTTGACCTTCAACCGAAAGTGGATGAATAAGTAGCCTGATACGAGGATGTTACGGAGGGGCACTCCCAACCGTGTTGCCTGCCCCGACCGCGTGGCGCCGCCCGCTGCCGAGGGCAATGTCGATCGGTTTTCCCTATTCGGTTGATACCGTATCCGGATCGACCGCTCCGACCTCGGCGAACGGGCATCGAACCGAATTATCGCTCTTCTCGTTGCCGGAGTTGGCGGATTGCGCGCCGCAGCCGCCGGTGACGAGCAGAGCGGCGGCGAGGAGAATCAGTCTGACCATTGCGTACTCCCTTCTCTGGCGGTCTGGGCTCACGCACCCGGATGCGCGCCGCAGACGAGGACCAGGTAATAATACGCCGCCGGCAACGCGACCATCAGCGAGTCCAGCACGTCCAGCACCCCGCCGTAGCCGGGCATGGTGCCGCCGGCGTCCTTGACCTGGCTGTCGCGTTTCAGGCACGACTCGACCAGGTCGCCCAGCAGCGAGGTGACCGCCAGCAGCAGCGCGAAGAGCATCGCCTTGCCCCAGCCCAGCGACGCCACCGCCGAGTCCGGCTCGCCCCAGATCACCAGCGCCATGGTGCCCAGACACGCGACGATGCCGCCGAGAAAGCCTTCCCACGTCTTCTTCGGCGAGATGTTGGGGCAGAGCTTGGTCCGGCCCCAGCGACTGCCGACGAAGTACCCGCCGGAGTCGCAGAGTTTGGCGATGAAGACGCTGATCAACAGCAGTTCCGCGCCATCGTAGGCCCAGCCGTGGCGTAGCCCCAGGTGGCGAATCTTCGGCGCGAAGAAGAGCAGGTACCAGCAGTAGGCCACGCCCAGCAGCGTGCTGCCGATGTTGCCCATCGCGTTCTCCGTGCGATTACGTACCAGCGGACCCAGAAAGACCAGGAGGACGAAGATGGAGATGACGCTGACGTAGACGCCGGGCAGATCCTCCGGGACCAGGTGCGCGCCGTCGTGCCAGGTGACCAGCAACCACTGCTCGTGCGCCAGCGAGAAGACGACGACCATGATATAGCCCAGCAGCGCGAAGGGCAGCCAGCCTTTGCAGCGGGCAAAACGATAGAACTCGCGCAGGCAGGCCAGCGAGGCGATCATCATCGCCAAGGTGATGCCCCAGGCCGAACCGACACCGGCTTCCCACCAGAGTATGCCGTAGACGATGAAGAACAGCGGCACGCCGATGAGAATCCGCTTGTACAACATGGGCGCTCCAAGCCTCGTGTTGCGCGTCTATTGTGCAGATACGGAAACGTTACTCAACCACTTGTCCGTATTTACGCGTGCGGGCCTGATAGGTGGCGATGGCCGCGCCGAAGGTGGCGCGGTCGAAATCGGGCCAGCAGACATCGGTGACGTAAAACTCGGCGTAGGAGATCTGCCAGAGCAGGAAATTCGAGATCCGCATCTCCCCGGCCGTGCGGATCAGGAGGTCCGGATCCGGCAGGCCGGCGGTGTCCAGCCGCGCCCCGAACGCCGTCTCGTCCAGCGCCTCCGGGTCGATCTCGCCCGCGGCCACCGCGCGCGCCAACTCGCGCGCCGCGCGCACGATCTCGTCGCGGGCGCCGTAGTTGAGCGCCAGCGCCAGCGTCGGGCCGGTGTTGCGCGACAGCGTCTCGATGGAATCGTCCAGCGCCTTGTGCGCGTGCGCCGGCAGTCGCGAGACGTCGCCGATGGCCTGCAGGCGGATGTTGTGCTTCATCAGCGTCTTGGTCTGTTTCTTCAGGTAGCGCTCCAGCAGGTCCATCAGCGCGGCCACCTCGTCCGGCGGGCGGCTCCAGTTCTCGGTGGAGAAGGCGTAGAGGATCAGGCACTCGATGCCCCAGTCGCCGCAGGCCTCGACGGCGCGGCGGATCGACTCGGCGCCGGCGCGATGCCCCTCGCGCCGGGGCTTGCCCCGCGCGCGCGCCCAGCGCCCGTTGCCGTCCATGATGATCGCCACCGCCCGCGGCACGGGGCCGTCGGGATCGAAGAGATTCTCGTCGCCCGGCTTCATCTAGCCCTCCAGCGCCGCGCGCGTCATGGCGAAGTAGTTCTCGTCGGGGACGTACTCGGGGACGCTGTTGCCGGTCCCGAGGCCGTAGGCGCCGCCGTCGGCGCTGCGCTCGAGCATCGCCTTCGAGCGGCGGTAGACGGCTTCGGGCGTGGAGCGGCAGATATAGTCGAGATCGATCCCGCCCAGGATGGCCAGCCGGTCGTGGTACCTGTCGTACGCCTCTTCGACCGGAATGATCGCGTCCTCGTAGCTGTGCCGGCCGTCGTATTCCATGTCTTCGATGATATCGTCGATGACGTCGCCGAAATAGCCGCAGGAATGCAGCACCGCGGGCTTGCCCTGTTCGTGCAGCGCCGCGACCATCTTCTTGTGCCACGGGAAGACGTAACGGCGCATGTCCTCGGGCTTGAGCATGGTCTGCGTCTTGAAGCCCCAGTCGTCGTTGACGATGGCCGCGCCGATGATGCCGTACGCCGCGCCGATACGGTAATACGCCTCCAGGCGCGAACCGACCGCGTCGAAAATCTCCTGCACCAGCTCCGGTTCGTCGGCGATCAGGAAACAGAGATCCTCGTAGCCGACGAGGCCGATGGTGTTCTCCAGGATCCCGCCGGGGGAGCTGAGAATCATCTTCATGCCCGCGGGCAGCTCCGCTTCCAGGCGCTCGAGCACCGACCAGTCGCCGGCCGCCGGGTCCTGCCAGGCGTACGTCTCGAAGCTCTCGCGGTCGTGGATCACCCCGCCTTCGTTGATCGAGTACGAGGACTTGCTCGCGTGTTCGCCGCTGGGGAACGCGAGCGTTTTCAGGTACCACGCAGGGACGATGGCGTAGTCGTAGCCGGCGTTCTTGAAGGCGTGGATGACGATGCGCCAGTCGCGCAGATCGTCGTCCCGGGCGCAGACCGCCTCGCCGGCAAGTTTTTCGTAGAGCGGACCGTTGAGGAAGAACTCGAAGAGCGTCGGCCGATCGGGCTTCTCCCGGCGCAGGATCTTGAGGACGTTCTGAAAGTCCGGTTCGCGTGACATGCCGTCATCTCCTTATCGACAGACAATGGTCTGCTCGCGCCCGGGACCGAAGCTGACCGATGCCGGCTCGGCGCCGGCGGTCCGGGCGATGCAGTCGACATACCGGCGCGCCGCCTCGGGCAGGTCCGCGAAGGTGCGGCACGCCTTCAATGAGCAGTCCCACCCCGGCAGCGTTTCGTACACGGGTTCGCAACGGGCGATAGTCTCGAGCGAAGCCGGATAACTCCCGACGATCGCGCCGTCGACGCGGTAGGCCGTACAGACCTTGATCGTCTTGAATTGGGACATCACGTCGAGCTTGGTCAGGTGCAGGCGCGTCACGCCGTTGATACGCGCGCTGTAGCGCGCCACCACCAGGTCCAGCCAGCCGCAGCGCCGCGGCCGGCCGGTGGTCGTGCCGAACTCGTCCCACTGGTTCGCGCCGGTGCCGCGCAGCTTCTGGGCCTCCTGCCCCTCGAGCTCGGTCGGAAACGGCCCGGCGCCGACACGAGTGGTGAAGGCCTTCAGCACGCCGTGCACCTCGCCGATGCTCCCCGGCGCGAGTCCGCTGCCGGTGGCGCACCCGCCGGCGGTGGTGTTGGAACTCGTCAGGTAGGGGTAGGTGCCGAAGTCCACGTCGAGCATCGCCCCCTGGGCGCCTTCGAGCAGGATGCTCTTCCCGTCGGCCCGCGCCTCGTGCAGAAGGCAGACGGTGTCGGTGACGAAAGGCCGCAGCCGCTCGGCCGCGGCGACCAGCGGCGCGAGTTCGGCCTCGCTATCCATCGGCTCGCCGCCGAGGCCCTGGATGCGTTCGTTGGCGCGGAGCATGCTGCCGCGCAACGTCTCGGCGAGGGAACGGTCGTCCAGCAGGTGATGCGCGCGCAACCCCGTCCGCGCGGCCTTGTCCTGGTAACACGGGCCGATGCCCTGGCGGGTGGTGCCGAGGCTGCCGCCGCTGCGGAGTTTCTCGTTGAGTCCGTCGATCACCTTGTGCTGCGGCAGGACCACGTGGGCGCGGTCGCTGATCTTGAGACGCTCCTTCACGGCGATGCCACGCTCGGCGAGGCCGTCGATCTCCGCGCAGGCCTTCAGCGGATCCAGGACCACGCCGTTGCCGATTACCGCCAGGACGTTCTCGCGCAGGATGCCGCTGGGGATCAGGTGCAGCTTGAAGACCTCGCCGCCGATGACGACGGTGTGCCCGGCGTTGCTGCCGCCCTGGCAGCGCACGACGATGTCGGCGTCCTCGCCGATCCAGTCGACGATCTTGCCCTTGCCCTCGTCGCCCCACTGCAATCCCACGATCGCGCGTACGCTCATCCCATTTTCCTCCCCTATTCCTTACGCCCCACGAAGAACGCGTAGTGGCTCGCGATCATCCCCCCCTGCACCAGCCGCATCTCCACGTCCAGGAGCGCCTGCAGGATACGGTCGGTCTCGGGCGTCGTCTCGCGGAAGTTCTCCGCCAGCCCCGCCAGCAGCGGCGCCATGAGCGACCCGCCCATGGGCACGATCTCCAGCATCTTCAGCCGCGACTTGGCAATGCCGAGGATGCTCTCGCTGCGGATGGCCTTGGTCGGGTCCAGCCGCAGCATCTGGTCCAGCCCCGGCGCGTACTGCGCCTCGCGCACCTCGCCGCTCTCGTCGATGCGCAGCTCCTCGGGCAATAACTGCAGCGTCGCGTTGACCAGCTGCATCAGCTCCTCGGGAAACTGGAGCCGGTTGGGACCGATGTAGTCGCGGCAGACCAGCAGCCCCCCGCGGCTCATCACCTTGTCGAACTCCGCGAAGATGTGTTCGAGCTCCCGCAGGCGATGAAGGGTGTCGTAGCAGGCCACCAGGTCGAACGGCCCCTTCGGCAGCGGATCGACGTTGAGGTCCATCTGCCAGCACTCCACGCCCTCGATATTCCGCTCGAGCAGGTTCTCCAGCCGCACCGCGTCGTTGTCGACGACGACCACGTTGACCACGCGTTCGGTGGCGAGAATCTGTTCGGGCACCGGCGGTTCGCGACGACAGCCGACGCAGAGCGCCGTCAGCGGCCGGCGCGGCAGCGGCCCGCCCCAGCGACTGAGCGCGTAGTCGTAGACCGAGGCATAGCGGTCCGGATCGCCGCCGCGCAAGCGCGTTTGCTGGATGCGCTCGATCAGCGGTACCTTCTCCCAGTAGAGCGCCAGCTGGTCTTCGGCCTGGTACGGCGGGGCGGTCATCTCGGCGACGCCCGAGACGCGCTGGGCCTGGCCGAACGCCGTACGCATCGCCTGCATGAAGCTGCCGAGCGGATTGCTCATGAATTCGCCCCCTGACGCGCCGCGCCGAGGACATTCGCGCCGGCTTCGAATTCCTCCAGCAGGGCCGGCACCACCTCGTACAGGTCGCCCACGATGCCGTAGGTGGCCAGGTCGAAGATCGGCGCGGACGGGTCCTTGTTGATGGCCACGATCGTCTCGCCCTGCATGCCGACCTGATGCTGCACCGCGCCGCTGATGCCGCAGGCGATATAGAGCTTCGGCGCCACCGTCTTGCCGGTCTGGCCGACCTGGTGGCTGTAGGGAATCCAGCCCGCGTCGACCGCCGCGCGACTGGCCCCCACCGCTCCTCCCAGCCGCCGCGCCAGCGCCTGCAGCAGGGCGAAGCCGTCGGAGCCGCCCAGGCCGCGGCCGCCGGCGACGATGATGTCGGCCTCGGCGATATTCTCCGCGTATTCCTTCTCGGCGCGGAACGCCATCCGCCGCGCGCGGTTGCGCAGCAGGTTCTCCGCCGGGGCGATGCGTTCGACCGTGCCGCCGATGCCGCTGCCGGCCGCGGCGGGCTTGAAGACCTTGTGCCGCACCGTGGCCATCTGCGGACGGTGCCGCCGGCAGAGGATCCGCGCCATGATGTTGCCGCCGAATGCCGGACGCGTCTGCAGCAGGTGCCGCTCCGCGGTGACGTCCAGGCCGGTGCAGTCGGCGGTCAGCCCGGTGCCGCAGTCGACGGCGACGCGGGCGAGAAAGCTGCGGCCGATCGCGGTCGCGCCCGCGAGCACCACCGCCGGCTTCCGCGCGCGGATCAGGCCGGTCAACACCCGCGCGTACGGCTCGGCCGCGTAAGCGCGCAGCCGCGGATGGTCGACCTGCAGCACCGTCTCGACGGGATGGCGCAGCAGCGCCGCGCACGCCTCGTCCATCCCCTCGCCCGGCACCACCACCGCCAGCGGCTCGCCGAGCTTGTCCGCCAGTTCGCGTCCCTTGGCGATGAGTTCCGGCACCACCGGCTGGATCGCGCCGTCGACTTGCTCGCCGAAGACCCAGACGCCGCGGTATTGCTCCAGATCCACCGCCGGGCGCTGTGCGGCGCGGCGGAGGGCGATGGCCTCGCCGGCGCACTCGCGCACGCACGCGCCGCAGAAGGCGCAGTTGTCGTTGACCACCGCGCGGCCGCCGACGACCTCCATGGCGCCGAAGGGGCAGATACGCACGCAGGCGCCGCAGCCGTCGCATTTCTCGTGATCGATCTCGAGACGTTTCTCGCTCATCGCGGCGTTTCCGTCAGACGATTCCACCCGCGCGCAGACGCGTCAACAGCTCCCGCGCCTGCTCCCGCGGCGTCGGCGCGACGATCCGCTCGCCCGCGGCACGCGGCGGGGGCGAGAAAATCTTCTCCACCGCCGTCGGCGACCCGTTCAAGCCGATGCGCGCCGGGTCGAGCGCCAGCCGCTCGTTGGTCCAGACCGGCACTGCCGCGCGACGCGCGCGGATCTTGCCGCGCAGGCTCGGCAGGCGCGGCTCGTTGATCTCCTTGACCACGGTGAAGACCGCCGGCAGCGTCACCGCGATCGTTTCGTAGCCCGTGTCGAGGATGCGCTCCGCCGTCGCCGTCTCCGGTTCGATCGACACGATCTTCGAGACGTAGCAGACCTGCGGCCAGTCCAGGTGCGCGGCGATGCCCGGGCCCACCTGCGCGGTGTCGCCGTCGATGGCCTGCTTGCCGCAGAGCACCAGGTCCGCACCGAGCGTCTCGACGGCCTTGGCCAGCGTCAGGCTCGTGGCCCAGGTATCCGCGCCGGCAAAGGCCCGGTCCGATACCAAGACCGCCTCGTCGGCGCCGAGGGCGATGGCGTCGCGCAGGCTCTTCTCCACCTGCGGCGGCCCCATGCTCAGCACCGTCACCGTACCGCCGCAGCGTTCGCGCAGGCGCACGCCCTCCTCGATGGCGAAGGCGTCGAAGGGATTGACGATGGCGGCCACGCCCTCGCGGATCAGCGTGTTGGTCTCCGGGTCGATCCGCACCTCGGCGGTATCGGGGACCTGCTTGATGCAGACGAGAATACGCACGGGCCGGATCCTTCGCGGCGTCGCGGGACAGCGCAATTCGTGGCGCACAAACGGTACAATCTTATCCGCGCGGGGGAGGATCGTAAATAGGGAATTCCGCCGGAAGCGCACGGGGATTCAGTCGGCGTATTTTCCGAGCAAGAGGGCGATATTGTGTCCGCCGAACCCGAGCGAGTTGGAGAGTCCGTGGCGGATCTCCCGCTTGGCCGGCCGGTTGGGGGTATAGTCCAGGTCGCACTCCGGGTCGGGCGTGGTATAGTTGATCGTCGGCGGGATCGTGTCGGTCGCGATGGCCTTGGCGAGAAAACCCAGTTCGACCGCCCCCGCCGCGCCCAGCAGGTGCCCGGTGCAGCCCTTGGTGGAACTGACGGCCACCCGGCGTGCGTTCTCCTCCCCGAGCGCCTGCTTGATCGCCTTGGTCTCGGTCTTGTCGTTGTACGGCGTGGAGGTGCCGTGAGCGTTGATGTAATCGAGCTGCTCCGGCGCGACCTCGCCGTCGGCGAGCGCCAGCTTAATCGCCCGCGCGGCGCCTTCGCCGGTCTCCTCGGGCGCGGTGATGTGATGCGCGTCGTCGGTCATGCCGCAGCCGAGGAATTCCGCGTAGACGGGCGCGCCGCGGCGCTTGGCGTGCTCGTACTCCTCCAGCACCAGCGCGCCCGCGCCCTCGCCCATGACGAAGCCGTCGCGCTCCTTGTCGAACGGGCGGCTGGCCGTGGTCGGGTCGTCGTTGCGCGTCGAGAGCGCTTTCATATTACTGAAGCCGCCCAGGCCCAGGATCGAGATCCCGGCCTCGGAGCCGCCGGAGATCATCACGTCCGCTTCGCCGAGCTGGAGATGACGGAAAGCCAGGCCCAGCGAGTGGCTGGCCGAGGCGCAGGCGGTTACCGGAGCGTAGTTGATGCCCTGGAAACCGAACTCGATGGCGATCTGCCCCGGCGCGCAGTTGATCATCAGCAGCGGGATGGTGAAGGGGCTGATCTTGCCCGCGCCCTTCTTCATGTAGCGCTCGATGATCTGTTCCTCGACCGAGAGGATGCCGCCGATGCCGCTGCCGAAGACGACGCCGCAGCGGTTGCGGTCCAGTCCGTCGGCCGAGAGCTTGGCGTCCTCGTAGGCCATGCGACAGGAGGCCACGGCCATGTGAGTGAAGCGGTCGCAGCGGCGGACGTCGCGCTTGTCCATCCAGTCGCCCGGATCGAACCCCTTCACCTCGCAGGCGAAATGGACGGCGAAGTCGTGATGGTCGAAGGTGCCGATCAAGTCCGCGCCGCTGACGCCGTCGAGGGCGGCCCGCCAACTGGCCTCGGCGCCGATGCCGATGGGGGTGACCTGTCCGATGCCGGTGACGACGACACGCTTCAGTTCGATGCTTTTACCCATGACGCGTCAGCTTTTCTCCTGCATGAGCTTCTCGATGAAGTCGACGGCGGCGCCGACGGTCTTGATGCCTTCCATCTCGTCGTCGGGGATATTGATGTCGAACTCGTCCTCGAACTCCATGATGACCTCGGCGATGTCGAGGCTGTCGGCTCCCAGATCATCCACGAACGAGGTGTTCGCCGTCACCTTCTCACGCTCCACCGACAACTGCTCGCAGATGATGTCGGTCACCTTGGCCATGATTTCGTCTTTGGTCATCTGCCTTCCTTTCCTCCATGTCACGAATCGTCGCGGCGGACGCCGCGTCCGGGTTTTCCTGCCGGTCCGCCCCGCGGACCCCTCTCTTACATAACCATTCCGCCGTCGATATGCAAGACCTGGCCGGTGATATACTCCGCCTCGTCGGAGGCGAGGAAGGCCGCGCCCTGGGCCACCGCCTCGGCCGTGCCGAAACCGCCCAGCGGGATCAGCCCCAGCATCATCTGCCGCACCTCCTCGGAAAGCTGGTCGGTCATGGCGGTCTGGATATACCCCGGCGCCACGGCGTTGCAGCGCACCCCGCGGCTGGCGAACTCCTTGGCCGTCGTCTTGGTCAGGCCGATCACGCCGGCCTTGCTCGCGGCGTAGTTGGCCTGCCCGGCGTTTCCCATCACCCCCACGACGCTGGCGACGTTGACGATGCTGCCGGCGCGCTGCTTGAGCATGTAGCGGCCCGCCGCCCGCGTCACCAGGAAGACGCCCTTGAGGTTGATGCGCAACACCGCGTCCCACTCCTCGTCGCTCATGCGCAGAAGCACGTTGTCGCGGGTGATGCCCGCGTTGTTGATCAGAACGTCGAGCGTGCCCCAGTCGTTCTTGAGGTTCTTGGCCGCGGCGTCCACCGCCGCGCTGTCGGTGACGTCGACGGCCATGCCGCGCGTCTTGACGCCGTACTCCCCGGCGATGGCCTCGGCCGCGGTCGTGGCGGCGTCCTCCATCACGTCCCAGAGAATGATGTTGCAGCCGCGTCGCGCCAGGCGGACCGCGATGGCCTCGCCGATGCCGCGCGCGCCGCCGGTGACGATGGCGTTGCGCCCCTGCATGTCGCTTGATGCTGTCAAAGCCGTCTCCTCATGCCTCCGCCAGCGCCTCGATCTGCGCCAGCGTACCGACCGGCGTGACCGTGGCCTCCGGCCGGATGCGTTTCATCAGCCCCTGGCAGACCTTGCCCGGGCCGACCTCGAAAAAGCGCGTCACGCCCCCGTCCGCCACCGCCTCGCAACTCTGGCGCCAGCGCACCGGGCTGACCAGTTGCCGCGCCAGGCTCGCGCGGATCGCTTCGGGATCGCGCAGTTCCCGCGCGTCGGCGTTGTTGACGAACGTCGCCGCCGGCTCGCGCAGCATCACCTCCGCCAGCGCCTGCTGCAGCCCCTGGCGCGCGGGCTCCTGGATCGGCGAGTGAAAAGCGCCGCTGACGTTGAGGCGGATACAGCGCTTGGCGCCGGCCGCTTTGGCCAGTTCCCCCGCCTTCTCCAGCGCCACGATCTCGCCACTGAGCACCAGTTGCCCCGGCGCGTTGTAGTTCGCCGGCACCACCGCCCCCGCCGCGGCCGCCTCCCGACAGATCGCCTCGACCCGCTCGTCCTCCAGGCCGATCACCGAGAGCATCCCCGTCTCGGTGCCGCGCGCGGCCTCTTCCATCAACTCTCCGCGCCGCCGCACCAGCCGCACCGCCTCGGCGAAGTCCATCGCGTCCAGCGCCACCAGCGCCGTGTACTCCCCGAGCGAGAGCCCCATGGCGCCGAGGATCTCGACGCCGGCGCGCTCGCGCAGCGTCTCCAGCAGCGCCAGCGAAGCCACCAGCAGCGCCGGCTGGCAGTTCGCCGTCTGCGCCAGCGTCTCCTTCTCGCTCTGGAAGACCATCGCCGGCAGGTCGTAGCCGAGGATCTCGCTGGCCTCGTCGAAGAGCGCCTGGCCGTGGCCGCCGGTTTCGTAGACGTCCCGGGCCATGCCCGGCACCTGCGCGCCCTGGCCGGGAAAGAGCAGAAAACCCTTGCGCACTACGGACTCCCCCGAGTCAAGCTACACGCTAGGCGGTCGCTTCCGACGCCGCCTCCAGCGCCGCCGCCTTCGCCCCCTGCAACGACTCCTCGGTCTCGTTGATCATCCGGTTGAGACCGACGGCGATGCTCTCCTTGGCCACGCGCAAGGCGTTGTTGACCGCGAAGGCGCTGCTGCGACCGTGTCCAATGATACAGATCCCGTTGATGCCAAGCAATGGCGCACCGCCGTAAGTGGCATAGCTGATATGGCGCTTCAGTATGCCGAAAGCCGGCTTGGCCAGCCACGCGCCCAGCCGGCAGCGGAGCGAACTCGTCAGCGCCTTGCGCAGCCAGTCGGTGACCGTGGCGGCCAGTTCCTCGCTCGCCTTGAGCAGCACGTTGCCGACGAAGCCGTCGCAGACGACCACGTCGCAGGTGCCGTCGAAGACGCTGCCGCCCTCGATATTGCCGATGAAGTTGATCGGCGCCTTCTCCAGCAGGGAGAAGGCCGTGCGCAGCATGACGTTGCCCTTGCCGTGCTCCTCGCCGACGTTCAGCAGCCCCACCCGCGGCGAAGCGATGCGCAAGACCTTCTCGGCATACAGCGAGGCCATGACCCCGTAGTCGAGGAGGTGGTCGGGCTTGCATGCGGTGTTGGCGCCCATGTCGATGACCACGCAGGCGCCGTGACGCGCGGGCATCGGCACGGCGATGCCGGGGCGGCGGACGCCCTTGAGGGTGCGCAGCTTCAGCGTCGTCGCCGCGACGGTGGCCATGGTGTTGCCGAGAGCGACCATCGCCTCGGCGCGGCCGTCCTTGACGACCTCGACCAGGCGCATGATGGAGCTGTCCTTCTTCTCGCGCAGGTCGGCGAGCTTGTCGCCCATCTCCACCACCTGCGAGGCGTGGACGATCTCGAGCGCGGCGTTGGCCTCGAGGCCGACGCGTTTCAACCCCGATACGAGCCGGGCCTCGTCGCCGACGAGCACGATCTGCGTATCGGCGTTCTCGCGCAGAAAGTCCGCGACACCCTTGAGGATCGGGTCGCATCCCTGGTCGTTGCCCATGGCGTCAATGGCTAGGCGCATCGATACAAATCCTTCCGGCGCGCCGGATACCGCCCGGCGTTGAGCGCGCACCGTGACCGTGCGGCGGCGGCGCGCGCGGCGTCAGAATTCCTCGACGGCGATCTTCTGCTCGCCCTTGTAGAACCCGCAGTTGCTGCAGACGCGGTGGGGCAGCTTCGCGGCGTTGCACCGCGGACAGGCAGCGTGGTTCGACGGGGTGCGCGCGTGGTGTGCGCGCCGCTGACGCTTCTTGGCCTTGGAAAGCTTGTGTCTGGGAACCGCCATGACGCCATTCTCCTGCAAACGGACCGGCAATGCGACCGGACGAAACGACACACCCTCGCCACCCCGGAACGGGGCAGACGACCTTGCCGCCGGCGTCGATCCGACCTGCTGCGGCACGGCCCTCGTGGCGAAGGGCAAAACGAGAAGACTATCCGCCACGGGCAAATAGTCAAGCAAATATTCCGCCGCCTGCCCGCCTGCGGCAACCGATTCCGTTTGCGCTGAAGCGCAGGGGCGATTTCGCCGATGTCCTATCCAGACCATCGCCTGCGGATTCGCCCGGGAGAAATCGTGGCAAAGCGCGCTATGCGAAGCGGTTACGTGGTTTGCGGCTTTCTGGCCGGACTGGCGCTGGCGGCAGGATACGTACAGTGGGGCTCGTGGCGGATTATCCCGTTCCTGCGCCTGCCGTATCCGGCCGAACGGTGGGCGCAGTTTGTTCTCTGGCCCGGGGTCAAAGCCGGACACTGGAGCTATACCCACCTCTTCAGCCCGGTCTTCAATTTCCAGGTCTCGAAAACCTGCGCGGGACTGGTGGGGATTCTCGTGGTCGGTCTCGTCTTCGCCGCCGCCGGCTATGCGCTCAACCTCCTTACCGGGCGCCGCCGGCTGCTCTGACCCGCGGCTATTTCTTGAAGATCCCCAGCAGCTTGTCGAAGAATCCCGCTTTCTTCTGCTCCTCCTCTTTGAGGAACGGGAAGAGGCGGTGGCGCTCCTGCGGGACTTGCCAGCGCTTGACCGTCTGGGTGATCTGCTCCTGAAGCTGCGCCTCGGTGGCAAAATTGTAGACATCGCCGCCAATGGATTTCAGGACCGTGCGCGTGGTCAATTGCTTGCACATCCTGCGCACCTCCTGCTCGTCGCGCTTGATCGCCTTGGCAATGTCGCCGACAGCGCCGACGTCCTTCTTGCTGCGGACGAAGTAGGTCATCACCTCGATCCCCAGACGCGAATGAAGGTAATTCTGGATCACCTCCCCCATCTGCTTGGTACTCATCTTGTATACTTCTTGAGTATCCCGGTGCTCTGCCGGCATCGCCCCCTCCCGCTCTCCCGATGACATGTCATAAAATACATTTTAGCCCGAAGTTAGCTTACCTTATTTCGGAAATGCGCGCAACGAATAAATCGCTATTTCCGCGTAGGATAAAGCCCCGATAATGATCGGCTCTCACGACTCGGGCGTTTCCGCCGCCTCCGGCTGCATGACCGGGTGGCGGATCAGGGCCAAAAAGCCGAAGAAGGCCATGATCGCCCCCAGCGCCAGGCTCCCCCACAGCGCCACGCCCGCGCCCTGCCAGTGCTCGTACAGCACCGCGCCGAACCACGGCCCCAGCGACATGCCCAGGGCGAAGGCGAGGCGGTAAGCGCCCATGTAGCGGCCGATCATGCCCGCCGGGGCCAAGCGGCTGGCGGTCGCGCCGAGAACCGGGTTGGCCAGGATCTCGCCCAGAGTGAAGACGCTCACCGCCCCGAGCAGCCCCGCCCACCGGTCGCACAACCCGATGGCGAAGTAACCCGCCGCCAGCAGCGCCGCCCCGAGCGCCAGGCGCAGCGCGGCATTGACCCGCGCCAGGCACCAGTTGCACGGCAGCGTCAGGAGGATCACCAGCAAGCCGTTGAGCGTGTACAGCAATCCCAGTTCGATGCGCGTGATGCCGACGGTCTCCTTGGCATAGACCGAGAGCGTGGAGGCGAGCTGGCTCTGGGTCAAGTAGAGCAGCAGGATCAGCAGCAGCAGGAACAGAAACGCCCTGTCCGCGCGCAGCGTCTGCACGAATTGCCGCAATGGCGGCGGCGGGCCTGCCGCGGCCGTCGCGGTCTCCGGGCACCAGCGCCTCGCCAGCACCGCCGGCACGCAACAGACGACCGCGGTGATGCCGAAGAGCAGCGCGAAAGGGGTGAAGGCCAGGTACGCCCCGATCATCGGCCCGAGCACCCAGCCGACATTGATGCCGATGCGGATGCGGCTGAACGCCTCGGCACGCTGCCGCGCGCGGGTGATGTCGGTCAGGTACGCGTCGGCACTGGTGCTGAAGAACTCGCCGATGACCGCGCCGAGGAAGAGCACCGCGGCGATGGCCCAGAGCGGCGCCTCGAAGAGCGCCAGCACCACCAGCCCGCCGTAGGTCGCCCCGCGCGCCAGCGGACTCAGGATCAGCACCCGCCGCCGCCCGATGCCGTCGATGAGATGGCCGCTCAGCAATGGCGCGAGCACGCGCCCCAGCCCCATGACCGGGTAAATCAAGCCCACCAGCCCCAGGGCGTACCCCCGCTGGCTGTGGAGGTAGATCGGCAGAAAGGGATAGGTGATCGAGAGCGCGAAGATGTTGATGCACCACGACAGCGCCAACAGGTTGACCCGGCCGTCGAGTGCGGATTCGCGGCGCATGCGTCCCTCCCTCGCACGCGCCGTCATACCCCGAAAGCGCCGCGCTTCACAAGCGAAAACCGCGGCGGCACGAGGCTATCGCGCCGTGGGCCACCGGGCGGAGAGACCGTTGAGCATCATCTGCACGGCGATGGCCATGACCACCAGGCCGGTGATGCGGATCAGCGCGCCGAGGATGTTGTAGCGCAGCAGCGCCCGTGAGATCAGCGGCGCCAGCAGCATCAGCACCAGGTTGATCGCCAGCGCCAGCGCCGGCGCGGTGGCCGCCCGAGCCCGCAGGTGCTGAGGACCCGTTAAGCAATAAGATCGGGATTTCTGAAATTATTGCTTAACGGGTCCTGAGGATGAAGATCTTGCTCACCGGGTTCATGAGCACCAGAAACCGCAGCGTCGCGGCGAAGAGGAACTCTTCCATGGCGCGTTCCCGCTACTCCCCGATGACCTTGATCAGCACCCGCTTCTTCCGCTTGCCGTCGAATTCGTAGTAGAAGATATGCTCCCACGGCCCCAGGTGCAGCGCGCCGTCGGTGATGGCCACGACCACCTCCCGCCCCATCACCTGGCGCTTGAGGTGCGCGTCGGCGTTGTCCTCGTAGCCGTTGTGAGCGTATTGACTGTGCGGCTTCTCCGGGGCCAGTTCTTCCAGCCACTTCTCGTAATCGCCGTGCAGCCCCGGCTCGTTGTCGTTGATGAAGACCGAGGCGGTGATGTGCATGGCGTTCACCAGAACCATGCCCTCGCGCACGCCGCTCTCGCGCACCGCCGTCTCCACCTCCGCGTGCAGCGAGACGATCTTCCGCCGCGCCGGCACGTTCATCCACACCTCGCGCGTCAGGCTCTTCATTCCCGCCTCCGTCTCAATTGGTCGAGAGGATCTGCTGCGTCTCGATGCCGCTCATACGCTTGTAGTAGCTCATCTTGATATCCGGGTCGACCTCGTCGTCGAACGCCTTCTGCATCTTGAGATACTTGTCCAGCGCCTCGGGCGTGAACTTCCGCGGCGTCCCCGTCGCCAGCAGCAGGTAATGCCGCTTCTTCTCCGGGTCCACCGGCTCGGGGGTGTAGATCCAGATCAGCTTCGGATACTCCGAGGCCTTTCGCTGGCTGATCGGGATGAGCCGATAGAAGGGGTACGTGTCCGGGTAGACCGGGTTGACCAGTTGCGCCTGCCCGACGTATTTCTCCAGTTCCTCGTAGTCGCGCGGGTAGCGTGTCTCGCCCTCCTTGATCAGCCGCATCTTGATGTCCTGGATCTGTCGCCAGGCGATGTTAGAGACGCCGCCGGCCTTGGCGTAGGCGAAGGCCTCGCGATGCAGCGGCACAAAGAGCAGGATCACCCCCACGATGGCCAGCAGCAGCGGCAGCATCGTCGCCTTGTCCTCGGCGTGCACGTCGAAGGCGAACGGGAGGCGGTTGCCGTGGTAGCGCAGCAGCAGCCCCACGCAGCGCGTGCCGATGACGAACGGGAACAGCAGCAGCAGCCCGCTGACCACCCGCAGCAGGCCTCCGAGGACCAGGTTGCCGTGCTCGGTGTTCATCATCACGCTCGCCTGGGCCCCGACCCAGATGCCCAGCGCCACGAAGAGCCCGGTGCCGACGATCAGCACCAGCAGCATATAGGCGTACTCCTTGAAGATCGCGCCGATGGCCGGGAAGACGTGCACCGGGTTCAGCCCGTCGATGGCGCTGACGGTGGCCGAACACAGCAGGCCCATCGGGGCGAAGAGCATGCCGAACCCCAGCAGCGCGATGACGAACGGATGCCAGACGAAGAATTCGTCCTCGCCCGCCATGAGCACCCCCACCAGGATGGCCGGGCCGAAGTACCCGAGGATCCAGACGCAGACGGCGGTGAGATTGCTGCGGTGATTCATCCCCTCGATGATCGGCGAGGCGGTGCGCCCCTCGGCCGAAACGCGCACGAGGGCGAAGATGAAACTGGAGAAGAAGCTGACCATCGAGAGCACCGCGAAGAGCGCCACGCCCACCACCAGCGCCGAAATGTAGTACCGTGGACCCTCGCCCGGGAAATGCCCGCCGAGGATCTCCAGCAGCTTCTTCGAGAACGTCTCGGCCAGCGCCACCGTCACCGGCACGCCGAGGACGAAAAAGATCAGCGCGCCGATGGCCTCGAAGGGATAGATCAACGCCTTCCACTGCGCCACCCAGTAGCTGTCGCGCCGGGCCTCCTCCATGTCCGCCCACGCCAGGTGCGCCGCGCGCGAGGCGATCTTGGGCTGGCGTACCTGCCGGGTCTCCTTGCGCAGCTTCAACGCCTCGTCGGTGTCGATGCGCATGGCTTTGCCGCGAGTGACCGGAGTCTGCTCGCCGCACTTGGGACACTTGATATCGGTGCCGAGTACCTTCGCCGGCACCGTCAGGAGTGCCGCGCACGCCTCGCAGGCGACGCGATAGCGGCCGCGGCCGGGCTTCTCGCCCAAGGTGATCTGCGCTTCGCAGGTGGGACACTTGCCGCTCTTGCCCAGAAGGCGCGCGGGCACCTTGATCTTGGCCTGGCACGCCGGGCACTTGATCTCGCCGAGCTTGTCCTTCTTCGGCTTCGGCGCCTTCTGCAGTTTCGGCGGCCTGGCCTTCGCGGTCGCCGCGGCTTTCGGTTCGGTCCCGGCGGGAACGCCGGTCTCCGATGACGGCGCCTCCGACACGCGTCTCGCCGGCGGCGGTTCGGTAGGCGACTGGGATAGCGGTTCGGGCGCGGCCTTCGGCGCGGGCACCGGCGACGCCCCGGACGGCTCGACCGGACTCGCCGGCTCCGGGGGCAACGTGGCCGCTTCCGGCACCGCGACGGAGGAATTCTCTTCCTGTTCGGTCATCTCCGTCTCCGGCGACGCTTCCTCGTCGACGGATTCTTCCGCATTCTCCGCCAGCATCTCCTCGAGCAGGATCCCGTCCTCGTCGAGGAGGTCCGAATCCTCGTCCACCACCGGCAGGTCGTCCGCGGAGGAGGCTTCGAGCGGCTTGTCTTCGACCGCCGGCTCGTCCTCTGCGGGAAGGGCTTCTTCCTCCGCCTCGTCCGGCAGTTCGTCGAGCTCCGGCGCTTCGTCTTCGGGCAGTTCGGCAGGCGGCTCTTCCGCCGCGGCGGCGGCTTCCTCGGGCGCGGGCTTGCGCGGCGCCCACATCTCCTTGAACGCCTCGACGCGGCGGCGGCGGGTGGAAGAGCCTTCCTCTTTCTTGGCCATGAGCACGATTCCCGTCGGCAGGATCCTGGCGCTTTGCCGGTTATGCGGCAAGTCCGACTTCATCATACCCTTCGCGCGCGGACAGGTCAAGCCGCGGGTGCTTGACGCCCGCGGTCCGCGGCGGTAAACTTACTGTTTTCCCTCACTCGATTCACGTCCGGAGGAAGACGCGTGGCCAAGAGCGCCAGGACCGCCATCACCCCCACGCGGGAGGAAGACTACGCCGAATGGTACCAGCAGGTCGTACGCGCGGCCGAGCTGGCCGAAACCTCCCCCGTGCGCGGCTGCATGGTCATCCGCCCGTGGGGGTATTCCCTGTGGGAGAACATGAAGCGCGAACTCGACGCCATGTTCAAGGCCACCGGGCACCAGAACGCGTACTTTCCGCTCTTCATTCCCAAGAGCTTCCTGGAGAAGGAGGCCGAGCCATATGGCCGATTGCCTGTGCGACTGCCTGGTGGAAAAAAGCACCGAACTGGCGA
>CAYWFP010000007.1:32284-37802 GCA_964457365.1 uncultured Planctomycetaceae bacterium | reverse complement strand
GGAGGCCGAGCACGTCGAGGGCTTCGCCAAGGAATGCGCCGTGGTCACCCACCACCGCCTCGAGGAAGGCCCCGACGGCCTCGTCCCCGCCGGGGAGCTCGAGGAGCCGCTGGTGGTCCGGCCGACCTCCGAGACCATCATCGGCGCCACCTACGCCAAGTGGGTGCAGAGTTACCGCGACCTGCCGGTGCTGATCAACCAGTGGGCCAACGTCGTCCGCTGGGAGATGCGCACGCGACTGTTCCTGCGCACCGCCGAGTTCCTCTGGCAGGAAGGCCACACCGTCCACGAGACCGAGGCCGAGGCGTGGGAGGAGACGCGCAGGATGCTGCAGGTCTACAAGACCTTCGCCGAGGAATACATGGCCATGCCGGTGCTGACCGGCGAGAAGTCCGCGAGCGAGCGCTTCCCCGGCGCGGTGGCGACCCTCTGCATCGAGGCGCTGATGGGCGACCGCAAGGCGTTGCAGGCGGGCACCTCGCACTTTCTGGGCCAGAACTTCGCCAAGGCTTCGGGCATCCGGTTCCAGTCGCGCGCAGGAGAGCTCGAATACGGCTGGACCACCTCGTGGGGCGTCTCCACCCGCCTCATCGGCGGGCTGCTGATGACCCACGCGGACGACAACGGCATGGTCATGCCGCCGCGGCTCTCCCCCGCGCACGCGGTGATCCTGCCCATTATCCGCAACGACGACGAGCGCGGCGCGGTGCTGCCCTACTGCGAGTCCCTGCGGGATGAACTGGCGACGCGGCAGTACGACGGGCGCCCGGTCGAGGTGATCCTGGACACGCGCGAGCTGAACGCGGGCGAGAAGAACTGGGACTGGATCAAAAAAGGCATCCCGTTGCGCGTCGAGGTCGGCCCCCGGGACATCAAGCAGAACGGCGTCTTCCTCGGCCGCCGGGACAGGGAGCCCAAGGACAAGACCAGCCTCAAGCGCGAGGACTTCGTCGGCCGCGTCGGCGACATCCTCGCCGAGATCCAGGACGGACTGCTCGCGCGGGCCATGGCCTTCCGCGCAGAGCATACCCGCGACTTCGACGACTACGCGGCGTTCAAGGCCTGGTTCGCGCCGAAGAACGCGGAGAAGCCCGAGGGCCACGGCGGCTTCGCCCTCGCGCACTGGTGCGGCGAAGCCGCCTGCGAGGAGAAGATCAAGGACGAGACCAGGGTGACGCTGCGCTGCATCCTCTTCGATCGCGAAGCGTCCGGCGGCGGGGCGTGCCTGGTCTGCGACAAACCCTCGCCGGGACGGGTGGTCTTCGCCAAGGCGTATTGACTCGGGATTGCTTCATCCTGCTCGTGAAGGAGAAACCGGAATGGAGATGATCGTACGGCGTGTTCTGGTGATCGCGATCCTCGTGGGCGCGGCTTACTTCGCCGGGCGCCACGGCGGCGAACCGGCCGGCTCCGGCGCGGAGCCGGCGCGGCTGCGGCACGACCCGGCCCGGGCCGAACAGCGCGGCGAGGGCCCGGCCGCACGGCTCGAGAAGGACGTCGACGGAAAGCCCGCCGCCGAGACCGGGAAGCCGAAGAAGACGGACAAGCCCGCGACGGCCGAAGCGGACGCGCAGGATCCCGCGAACCGCCCTTCGGAAGAAGCGCCCGACTGGGCCGAACCGGGAGTTGTGCCGGTGGTCAAGGATCTGCCGCGGCAGGCGCTGACGGAGGATACGCCGCTGCCGCCGGAGATGAACCGGGGCTTCGCGCCGATCGATTACGCCCTCTCCGAGCCACGTGCCGGCAAGAACCTCGCTGTCTTCTTTTTCAACAAGGCCGACATCAGGGTCGACTACGGGCTTCTGATTCTGGGCGAAGCCCTGGCGCGCGATCTGCTGGTAGCACACGAAATCGGCGAAACCGACAAGCTCGTCGTCGAGAACGTTTCCGACAAGGAATCGGTCCTCGTCCAGTCCGGAGACGTCTTCAAGTCCGGCAAGGCCGACCGCATCGCCGCCTTCGACGTGGTCCTGCCGCCCAAGTCCGGCCGTGTGCCGATCCGGGTCTTCTCGGTGGAGCACGGGCGCTGGGCCGTGCGCGGGAACGAACCGGAAGACCTGTTCGGCGCCAGCACATCGACAGCGAACCTTCCGCCGCTGCTCAACGCCGTGCGCGCGGAGCGCGATCAGAAGACGGTCTGGAGCGCGGTGACGGGACTGCAGGAGAAGCTGACGCTCAACGCCGGACTGGACACGAACAAGCTCGCCTCCGGTTCGAGCCTGCAACTGACGCTCGAAAGCGACGCGGTCGAGAAGGCGATTCGCCCCTATTTGAAAGCGTTCGAGGATGCCCCGCCCGCCGACGCCATCGGCATGGCCTATTACGTCAACGGCGTCTTCCAGGCCGCCGATTTCTACGGCGACGAACGCCTGTTCGCCAAATTCTGGCCGCGCCTGATCCGCGCCGCGGCGGTCGAAGCCGTGGCCGCCGGGATGAAGGAGATACTGAAGCCGCCACCGACCGAGGCGCTGCGGAAGTTGTTGAAGAATGCCGAGAAAGGCGCCGCCCGCTACCTCGACCTGCCGCCGCTGACGCGTTGGGTCACCTTCGAGAGCGCCGACGTTTTTCTTTACGAGACACGCGATCCCGAGTTACTCGACGCGGTGATCCACCGCAGTTACGTGCGCAAGACCGAACGCCCGCGTTGAACCTTCCGGAGACGGCATGAACGACAACCGGTGCGACGCCTCCTGCTGGCGGGCCAACCTCGCGCCGGCGGTCTGCCTGCTGCTGATGGCGCTCTTCCTCGTCCTCGGCGCCACCGCCGGCCCGCGCATGCGCAAGCGGCAGGCCCTAGGGCTGAAGCAACAGGCCGCGCACGGCAAGCTCGCCGAGGAGCTGGCCGAGCAGGGGTTGATGCCCGATCCGGTCGAGCTGGGAAAGATGAGCGAGATGGAGATCCGGCGACTTCCCGCCGCGATGAAGGAACGCACCGACCGCTGGCTCGCGGAGTTGCACGCGCTCAAGCAGCGCACCCCCTCGGAGGACGACATCGGCCGGGTGGTGACGACCTACTACGTCCTCGCCTTTCTCTCGCTGCTGGCCGCGCTGGTCTTCTGCCACGCCCGGCGCAAGGGGATGACGTGACCCGCGCGTGGCTGGCCGAAACCCTGCATGAGCTGGACGAGTCGAATCTGCGCCGCCGCCTGCGCGCCCTGGACGGTCCGGCCGGGCCGCGCGCGGAAATCGGCGGGCGCACGCTGCTGAATTTCGCCAGCAACAATTATCTCGATCTGGCCGCGCATCCGCGCGTCGTCGCCGCCGCGACCGAGGCGCTGAAGACCTGGGGCTGGGGCGCGGGCGCGGCGCAACTGGTCAGCGGCTTCACCGCCGTGCACGCGCGGCTGCGCGACGAACTCGCCGCCTTCGAACGGGCCGAGAGCTGCGTGCTCTTCCCCACCGGCTACCAGGCTAACCTCGGCCTCCTCGGCGCGCTGGCCGGGCGCGGCGATACGGTCGTCCTCGACAAGCTCGACCACGCCAGCATCATCGACGGCGCGCGCCTGAGCGGCGCCAGGGTCCGCGTCTTTCCGCACGGCAATCTCGACAAGCTCGCGCGGCTGCTGGCCGGCGCCCCGGGCCGGGTGCTGGTGATCGTCGACGCGGTCTTCAGCATGGACGGCGACCTGGCCCCGCTGCGCGAGATCGGCGCGCTCTGCGCCGAGCGCGAGGCGCTGCTGCTGGTCGACGAGGCCCACGCCACCGGCGTCCTCGGAGAGACCGGCGCGGGACTGACCGAGAGGCTGCGCCTGCACGACGAAGTCGACGCGCGCGCGGGCACCCTCTCCAAGGCCCTCGGCGGCATCGGCGGCTTCGTCGTCGGCTCGCGGAATCTGTGCGAGCTGGTGCTGAGTCGCGGCCGCAGCGGCATCTTCACCACCGCCCTGCCTCCCGCGGCGGCGGCGGCGGCGCTGGCGGCGCTGGCGGTGATGCGCGAGGAGAGCTGGCGCCGGGAACGACTGCACGCCCGCGCGCGGGAGCTGCGCGCGCTGCTCCGCGCCGGCGGCGTCTGCGTGTCCGACGATCCGACGCCGATCGTCCCCGTCCCGGTCGGCGATGCCCGCGCGGCGCTGGCCCTGTCCGACGCTTTGCGTGGCGACGGCATTCTCGCGCCGGCCATCCGCCCGCCGACGGTGCCGACCAGCCGCCTGCGCCTCTCGGTCATGGCCACCCATAGCGAAGACGAGATCGCCCGCGCCGCCGAACGCGTGTGCGCGCGTCTCGCGGAGCTCGGCTGATGTCCCGGCGCGGAATCTACCTCTGGTGGACGCTCTTCTGCCTCGTCTACGCCATCCTCGGCGCGCTCTTGTATCTGCCGCTTGAGCTCATGGTGCCGCCCCGGCTGCAACAGCCGGTGGTCTTCCTCTACTTCGTCTTCAACGCCATGCCGCTGCTGCTGCGCCAGCTCTTCCACTGGATCTTCGCGACCGACTACGTCACCACCGATCTCGGCTGGGTCGCGCATCTTTTCTCGGGCTGGCTGCTGCTGTGGCTGGCCGGCATGCTGGTGCAGTCGCGCTGGCGCTTCCGCTCGGTCTGGGACCTGATCGGGCGGCTGCTGACGGCGTTGCTCGTGACCGGCGCGGTGCTGTATTATCTGGTTCACGTTCTCGGAGGATAAGGTTGGCCAAGCGTAAGCGCCCGCCCGCGGAGAAGTTCTACGACCGCGTCGCCGGGCTGTACGACACGATCTACGAGGGCAACCCGTACTGGGAGACCGTCTTCGAGATCACCTGGCGGCACATGAAGAAGTTCCTGCCGCGCGATCACAACGCCCGCTGCCTCGATCTGGGCTGCGGCACCGGCCGCTGGGGGCTGAAGCTGCTCAAGAGCGGCTATCCCACCGATTTCCTGGACATCTCGCAGAAGATGATCGACCAGGTCGGCAAGAAGATCGAGAAGCTGAACCCCGCCGCGCGGCCCGAGCTCTACAAGTGCGGCGTCGACGACATGGGGCTCCTGCCAGACTCGCGCTACGATTTCGTCGTCGGCCAGGGCGATCCGCTGGGCTGCGCCGAACGTCCCGAGCGCGCCTTCAAGGAGATCGACCGCATCCTCGCGCCCGGCGGCGTGGCCATCCTCTCGGTGGACAACCGCTACGCGGGCTTCAAGCATTACCTCGAACGCGGCGACGTCGAGGGGCTCAGGACCTTTCTCAAGAACGGCCGCACCCGCTGGGTCACCGACGCCGAGGACGAGCGCTACCCGCTGGTGGCGTTCCGCCCCGCCGATATCCGCCGCCTCGTCGACGGGCGCGGCTTCGAGTTGCTGAGCCTGATCGGCAAGACCGCGCTGCCCCTGCGCCGCTACCAGGAACTGCTGAAAGACCGCCAGCGGCGCCAGGTCCTGCTGCGCCTGGAGGAGAGCCTGCACGCGGAGGAGGCGCTCCTGGGCTGCGCCGCGCACCTGGAGTTCGCCGCGCGCAAACCGCTGCCGGCAACCTGAACCGTTTTCGTATTTGCACGCGCCGCCCCCTTCCGGTAGAGTAATCTCGCTCGTTGTCGATCGATGGTCCGGG